>NZ_VFNP01000002.1:2218417-2535334 GCF_006715635.1 Streptomyces sp. SLBN-118 | reverse complement strand
GTGACGGTACTTGCGGAGCCGCTGCCCAAGCGGCCGGAGGGGGGAGCGGCGGCGTGAAGGCGCAGGAACTGAGGGCGTTCTGCCTGGAATTCAACGCGGCGGTGGAGGAGTTTCCCTTCGGGCCCGAGACATCTGTGTTCAAGGTGCAGGGGAAGCTCTTCGCGCTGAGTGCGCTGGATGCGGAGCCGCTGAAGGTGAATCTCAAGTGTGAGCCGGAGATTGCGGTTCAGCTGCGGGCGGATCATGCGGCGATCGCGCCCGGGTATCACATGAACAAGCGGCACTGGAACACGGTGACGGTGGGGGAGCTGCCCGACCGGCTGGTCCGCGAGCTGATCGAAGACTCCTACGACCTGGTGGTCGCGGGCCTCCCGAAGGCGGACCGGCTGCGGCTGGACCGGGGCTGACGGTTCGCCTGCGGCGGGCCTGCGTCGATCGCACCGACAGGGAGACGGACAGACGGACAGGGGGAGTACGTGGCCACGTCGGCCGGGCAGGCTGCGATGAAGGCGCACCGCCTCGGTGAGCTGCGCGAGTTCCTCAGGAGCAGACGGGCCCGGATCAGCCCCGCCGAGGCGGGCCTGCCGGACGGCGGAGCCCGCCGTCGTACGCCCGGACTGCGCCGGGAGGAGGTCGCCGTTCTCGCGGGCGTCGGCGTCTCCTGGTACCAGTGGCTGGAGCAGGGCCGGGACATCACCGTCTCGTCCCAGGTCCTCGACTCGGTGGGCCGGGTGCTGCGGCTGAGCAGCGCGGAACGCCGCCATCTGTATGTACTGGCCGGGCTGAATCCGCCCGCCCCCGAGGTCGATCCGGGCGACGCCGGCATGTCCGCCGGGCTGCGGCGGCTGATCGAGGCGTGGATGCCGTACCCCGCGCACATCATGGACAGGTACTGGAACACGGTCCTGTACAACGATGCCGCGGGGATGATCCTCGGCATGCGCCCCGGCCTCGTGCAGAACTGTCTGATCGCCTTCTTCACCGACCCCCTCTACCGGGCCCGGGCCACGAGCTGGGAGCGGAACGCCCCCTATGTCGTAGCGCAGTTCAGGGCCGCGTGTTCGGAGTACCCGGACGACGAGGGTTTCCAGGCGGTCGTGGAGGAGGCGAAGGCGGTCAGCGAGGAGTTCGTGGAGCTGTGGGAGCGGCACGACATCGCGCCCGGCGGTCAGGTCCGCAAGGAGATGGAACATCCGCTGGTCGGGACGCTGTTGCTGGAGGCGACTCAGCTGCGGGTACCGGCCCGCCCCGATCTGGCGATCGTGATGCACGCGCCACTGCCGCAGGCGGACACGGCGCGGAAGCTGGAGTGGCTCGCGAGCCCCGGGGGCCGGCGCGGCTCGATGTATCCGGTGGCGGGCTGACCTCGGCATCTGTGTATTCTCGGCCCGTCACGAGGGGAGGGGGGAAGCTCCCCACGAGCGCTTTTGAGCCCGATTCAAGGGGAGTTACAGCTGATGCGTATCCGTATGCGCGGCGTCGTCGCCGCTGTCGCCGTTTCGACGCTCTGCCTCACGGCGGCCGCATGCGAGAGCTCGTCCGGCGATGACAAGAAGCCCGGCACGACGGATTCGGCCAAGCCGCAGGAGACCACCAAGACGGAGGCGCCTGCCGCCACCACGCCGCTGACCGTGGCGCAGATGAAGGCCGCCACGGTGGAGCTCAAGGACCTGCCGGCCGGCTGGAAGACCAACAAGGTCTCCGCCGGTGACGACAAGGCGCCGAAGGCCGATTCGCCCGGCTGCCAGCCCATCGCCGACATGCTGGGCGACGAGATCAAGGGTTCCACCAAGGGCAGCGATGTCGACTTCAAGCAGGCCGACGGCAAGTCCGAGCTGAGCCAGCAGGTATTCACTTTCGCCGGCACGGGCGCTGCCGACTTCACCGAGGCCATCGGCACGGCGCTGGGCACCTGCACCAAGGTCTCCTTCGACATGGAGGGCCAGAAGGTCCCCGTCAAAATCCAGAAGCTTCAGGCCCCCGAGGTCGGCGAGGGGTCGCACGCCTTCCAGATGGCCATCGAGTTCGCTCCCGGTATGGAGATCAAGGCCAATCTGCTGGTGGCCCACCAGGGCACCGGCGCCACTCGCGTCGCATACGTGAACGACGGCGGCGGCGCCGCGCAGAAGAACTTCGAGGACCTGGTCCAGCGGGTCGGCGACAAGTTCGTCAAGGGAGTCAAGGGCTGAGCTCCTGCCGCCCCGACAGGCCGCTCGGCTCTGTGCCGGGCGGCCGATCTATGCTCGGGGCATGACGCAGAGCACCGACCTCGATCCCGAGGACCGCAAGATCATCACGCTGGCGCGCAGCGCCCGGGCCCGCAACGGCGTGCCCGAGGGTGCGGCTGTACGGGACGAGACCGGGCGTACCTATGTCGCCGGGACCGTCGCTCTGGAGTCGCTCAGCCTCAGCGCGCTTCAGACGGCCGTCGCCATGGCCGTGGCCAGCGGAGCGCAGTCGTTGGAAGCCGCCGCCGTCGTCTCCGACGCGGACGCCGCCTCCGACGCGGACCGCGCCGCGGTGCGTGATCTGGGCGGACCCGGGACGCCGGTGCTGCTCGCCGGTCCCGACGGAGAGCTCAAGTCCTCCGTGGCCGCGGGCTGATCGCGGGCCGACCGCGTCGGCGGGTGCAGGCGTGACAGCAGGAATGTGACAGGGTCGTCGTCACCGACCGGTGGCGACGATTCCCCTTTCTGCCTGCGGGAACGCGGATCTTGACAGTATCTGATGGGTCATCAGACGGTGCATTTCGATTCCATTGACTTCTTCCGGCCATGACACGTCAATAGCCCCCGGCATTCCAGAAGGGGGCCCATCATGGCTACAGCCACCCGAAGACCATCAACCCGACCCACCCGAAGATCCACCGGGTGCTTCACCGGCCGGACGCGGCGCTGGACCGCAGCGCTGGGAGCGGTCGCCCTTGTCGCGGGTACGGCGGCACTCGCCGGACCCGCGCAGGCCCAGGCCGCCGCATCCGCACCGGTGGACTTCGCGACCCACTGCGTACCTCCGCCCATCGCCGGCATCCCGCCCATCGACGGCACCACGACCGCACAGATCACCGTCGACAACGCCGCACCGAAGGTCGGCGACACCGTCACGGTGACCTACACCGTCACCAAACCCGCGGCCAGCAACCCGGTCGACCTCGCGCTTCCCGCCGACATCATGACGCCCAGCGGCAAGGTCGCCCTCGGCGGCGCCCAGGCCGGAAGCGTCACGGTCACCGGGCCCAAGAAGAACCCGCCGGTCCCCGGCAAGGGGGCCTTCCCGCCGTTCTCGATGACCGGCACGTTCACGGTCACCGCGCCCGGCTCCATCACCCTCTCGCCCGGCGACTACAACATCCACACCAGCTACATCATGGAGCTGGACACCCCCTGCACGGTCATCAATCCGCCCGCACCCGTCTCCGAGACGATCACCGCGACGGACCAGCCCGGGGCCAACGAGCGCTCCATCCAGCTCGCCACGGCCTCCGGGAATCCCGGCGACCACGTCACCGTCTCCGGCGCCAAGTTCACTCCGCTCGCCGACATCACCGTCGTCGGCCGGTCCGGAGCGGCCGAGACCGCCGACAGGGCGAGCGTCAAGGCCGACGCGACAGGTGGCTTCACGGCATCTCTCGCGGTCAACGACAAGGCGACCACGGGCATCGTCGCGTACGAGGGCAGTGCCTGGTCGGCCGACAAGGGCGCGGGCCCGGCGGCGTACACCGTCATCGACGACACCCCGCTGCCCGGCAACAGCCAGAAGCTCAACTCCTCCGTCGCGGCAGGCACGTTGTCCATGTCCCAGGCCGGTGACACCGTCGCCATGTCGGCGGTCGACTTCGGCACGGGCGGGGCATCCACCGGCGATCTGAGGACGGTCACGGTCAAGGACTTCCGCGGCGGACCCGCGGGCTGGTCCCTGACCGGCAAGGTCACCGACTTCACCGGTCCCGGCGGAAAGATCGACGCCGGAAAGCTCGGCTGGACTCCGGCCTGCACCACCAAGCCCGGCAGTCCCAGCACCTGCGTGGCCGGTTCGGCGGGAGCCGTCGGCAGCGCGGGCGCGACCCTGGCCTCCACTCCCAACGGGGCGCTCACCGGAGGCGAGTTCACCGTGGACGCGAAGGTCTCGCTGAACGTCCCGGCGTACACCGCCCCCGGCGCGTACTCCGGCGTCCTGACCCTCACGCTCACCTGAGCCACAAGAAGGCACAGCGGGCCGGGCGCGCACCCGGTCGGCCCGCCCACGCGGCCCGCACCGCTTCCTCCCTGGAGGTGTCCGCCATGCGCAAGCTCTCCGTCATCCTGCTGGGTCTCGTAGCGGTGTGGTGCGCCGTCCCGGCCGCGCAGGCCGCCGACAACGGCAACTGGTCCGTCTACCCCGCCGCATCCGAACTGGGCGGGCGGCCCTACTTCCATCTCTCGGCCAATCCCGGCACGACACTCACCGACCAGGTGACGGTCACCAACAAGACCGCGGCCCCGCTGACCTTCCGGCTGTACGCGGCCGACGGGTACAACACCGAACGGGACGGCGGCTTCGCCGTACGCACGCGCGGCGAGAAGCAGCGCGGCGTCGGCGCATGGGCCAGGCCGCAGCGCGAGCGGGTCACCGTCCCGGCGCAGAGCTCGGTCACCGTGCCCTACACCCTCACCGTCCCCGAGGACGCCGAGCCCGGCGACCATCCCGGAGCCCTGGTCGCCCTCGACGAGCGCATCGGCGCCGCGACCGGCTCGGTCGCGGTGGGCATCCAGCAGGCCGTCGGCGCCCGCGTCTATCTGCGGGTCGGCGGCCCCACCGTGGCCGCGCTCTCCGTCGAGGACGTGACGTTCAGCCACGACCAGCCCCTCGTCCCCGGCACCGGCGAGAGCAGCGCCCTCATCTCGTACACGCTCCACAACCGCGGCAACGTCACGCTCAACCCCACCGTCGCCCTCAAGGCCGAGGGCCTGTTCGGGCGCGATCTGCTCGACCGCGACCTGAAGAAGGTCCCCTCCGAACTGCTGCCGCGCCAGAAGATCCGCCTCACCGAACGCTGGTCGGGCGCACCCCAGCTCGAATGGGGCGAGGTAAGGCTCACGGCCAGTGCACGCGATGTGCGCGAGTCGGCCGGGGTCTCCTTCCTCGCGCTGCCGTGGCTGGTCGCTCTGCTGCTTGTGGCTGCTGTCGCGGGGGCCGGGGCGTGGGTCAGGGTGCACCGGCGGCGGGCGCGCGTAACCGGGGGCGCGTGACATCAGGGACAATGGGCGCCATGAGCGCTCGTACAGATGAGAACAACACCCCCCACCGGGCAGGCTTCGCCTGCTTCGTGGGCCGCCCCAATGCGGGCAAGTCCACCCTCACGAACGCTCTGGTCGGCCAGAAGGTGGCGATCACCTCCAACCGGCCCCAGACGACCCGGCACACCGTGCGCGGCATCGTGCACCGCCCCGACGCGCAGCTGATCCTGGTCGACACCCCAGGCCTGCACAAGCCGCGCACGCTGCTCGGCGAGCGGCTGAACGACGTCGTACGCACCACCTGGGCCGAGGTCGACGTGATCGGCTTCTGCCTGCCGGCGAACGAGAAGCTCGGCCCCGGTGACCGCTTCATCGCCAAGGAGCTCGCCGGGATCAAGAAGACCCCGAAGGTCGCGGTCGTCACCAAGACCGACCTCGTGGACTCCAGGACCCTCGCCGAACAGCTGATCGCGATCGACCGGCTCGGCAAGGAGCTGGGCATGGAGTGGGCGGAGATCGTCCCCGTCTCGGCGGTCGGCGACAAACAGGTCAAGCTGGTGGCGGACCTGCTCATCCCGCTGCTGCCCGAGGGCCCGACGCTCTACCCGGAGGGCGACCTCACCGACGAGCCCGAGCAGGTCATGGTCGCGGAGCTGATCCGCGAGGCCGCGCTGGAAGGCGTACGGGACGAGCTGCCGCACTCGATCGCGGTGGTCGTCGAGGAGATGCTGCCCCGGGAGGACCGCCCGGCGGACAAGCCGCTGCTGGACATCCACGCGAACGTCTACATCGAGCGCCCGAGCCAGAAGGGCATCATCATCGGCCCGAAGGGCAAGCGACTGAAGGAGGTCGGGGTGAAGTCCCGCCACCAGATCGAGGCGCTGCTTGGGACGCCGGTGTTCCTGGACCTGCATGTGAAGGTCGCGAAGGACTGGCAGCGGGACCCGAAGCAGCTGCGGAAGCTGGGCTTCTGACCCGGTGCCGGTCCGGCCCGGCCGCCGCGCCGGGCCAGGCCCTGTCCGGCCGAGGTCCCGTCACGCACCTTCCTTGAGCACCCGCGAGATCAGCTCGCGCTGTGCGTCGGACAGTCGCGGATCGGCGCAGTGGACCGTCCGCCCGTCGACGGTGAGCTGATAGCTGAACCCGTCCGGCACGCCCACGGGCGGCGTGCCCCGGCCGTCGGCCACTGCCTGCTCGGCCAGGGCATGCCACTCGCCCGCGTCGGTCCGCCCAGTGGTGTCCACCTCGGCGAACCGTTCGATGCCGGCAAATCCGCCCGTGCGCCTTACCTGGATACGCATGGGTCCTGTCTAGTACGAGAGCGCCTCAGTTGGTAGGCACCCCGACCTGGGACCACGCTTTCAGCAGAGCCTCCTGCTCCTCGCCGTCGCCGTAACGCTCGCGGGCCGCGGCCACCGACAGGGCGGCGAAGTCGGCGAACTGCGCGGTCGTGGCGAGCTGTCCGCCGGTGAGCACGTCGTACCAGATCTGGCCCGCCCGCTCCCACGCGTTGCCGCCAAGCGCCGTGGCCACCAGGTAGAAGGCGTGGTTCGGGATCCCCGAGTTGATGTGGACGCCGCCGTTGTCCCGGCCGGTCCTGACGTAGTCCTCCATCGTCGCGGGCTGCGGGTCCTTGCCGAGGACGTCGTCGTCGTACGCCGTACCGGGAGCCTTCATCGAGCGCAGCGCGATGCCCGACACATTGGGGCCGAGCAGGCCCGCGCCGATCAGCCAGTCGGCCCGGTCGGCGCTCTGGCCGAGTGAGAACTGCTTGATCAGCGAGCCGAAGACGTCCGACATGGACTCGTTCAGCGCGCCGGACTGGCCGAAGTACTCCAGGTTCGCGGTGTACTGAGTGACACCGTGGGTGAGCTCGTGCCCGATCACGTCCACGGGCAGCGTGAAGTCCAGGAACAGATCGTTGTCGCCGTCGCCGAACACCATCCGCTCGCCGTCCCAGAAGGCGTTGTCGTAGTTCTCGCCGTAGTGGACGGTCGCGTTGAGCGGCAGGCCGGAGTCGTCGATGGAATGGCGGCCGTAGGCCTTCAGATACAGCTCGAAGGTGGCGCCGAGGCCGGCGTGGGCCCGGTTGACCGTGGCGTCCTTGTCGGGCTTGTCGCTCTCGGAGTGGACCTTCCTGCCCGGCACGGTCTCCTGATGCCCGGCGTCACAGATCGTGCGGTTCGGCTTGTCCGACACCGGGCGGCGGCCGGCGCTCGTCGCGAGGCCTCGCACCGTGGTGAGACGGCGGCGGGTGCGCTGGAGGGCGTCGTGCTCGAGGGTGCGGGCGGCGGGATCGGCGATCGCGGGGTCCTCGGCGCGGGCCATTTTGTCGAGGACATGGGGCGGCACGATGGTGCAGAAGACCGGGTTGACCCGGCGGGCGTTGGCGTCCATGCCCCCGGACTGTGGCACTGGGTCATGATGCTGTCACTAGTTGCCACCATGATTAGTGAAATGGAGTGATAACGGAGGACTGAAGTCCGCAGCACGCGTCACTCATGTATCGCCGCCATGACACCCGAGTGCGGTACGTCACTATTTGTCCATTTGCGGAGTCGTGTCCCGCATACTGATACGGCACCGCCGTCCCCGCCCTGACTGGGCTACGCTGCTCCGCATCATGCGTTTCGGGCTGCTTCTTCTTAGCTGCCGCGGCGAGGGCCTGTAGTCGTAGGCCGACCCCCTCCCCGCGGGATCTGGTGCTGCTTCGACTCAGTCGGCCGTCCTACCTGATGGACCCCGAGGAGCCCTGCGCACATGTCTGACCAACCTGTCGGTCGCCCCACGCCCGTCACCAACGCGACCCACACCCAGAAGCCGTCCGGTATGCCGATCCACAAGTACGGCCCGTACGAGGCCGTGGACATCCCCGACCGCACCTGGCCCGACAAGCGGATCACCAAGGCGCCACGGTGGCTGTCGACCGATCTGCGCGACGGCAACCAGGCCCTGATCGATCCGATGTCGCCCGCCCGCAAGCGCGAGATGTTCGACCTGCTGGTCCGCATGGGCTACAAGGAGATCGAGGTCGGCTTCCCCTCCTCGGGCGAGACCGACTTCGCGTTCGTACGCTCCATCATCGAAGAGGGCGCGATCCCCGAGGACGTGACGATCTCCGTCCTGACCCAGGCGCGCGAGGACCTGATCGAGCGCACCGTGGAGTCCATCGTCGGCGCCCACCGCGCGACCGTACATCTGTACAACGCCACCGCGCCCACCTTCCGCCGGGTCGTCTTCCGCGGCTCGAAGGACGACATCAAGCAGATCGCCGTGGACGGCACCCGGTTGGTGATGGAGTACGCCGAGAAGCTGCTGGGCCCGGAGACCACCTTCGGCTACCAGTACAGCCCGGAGATCTTCACCGACACCGAGCTGGACTTCGCCCTGGAGGTCTGCGAAGCCGTGTGCGACGTCTGGCAGCCGGAGGAAGGTCGCGAGATCATCCTCAACCTGCCTGCCACGGTGGAGCGTTCGACCCCCTCCACGCACGCCGACCGCTTCGAGTGGATGTCGCGCAACCTGTCGCGCCGTGAGCACATCTGCCTGTCCGTCCACCCGCACAACGACCGCGGCACCGCCGTCGCCGCCGCCGAGCTGGCGATCATGGCCGGAGCGGACCGTATCGAGGGCTGTCTGTTCGGGCAGGGCGAGCGCACCGGCAACGTCGACCTGGTGACGCTGGGCATGAACCTGTTCTCGCAGGGCGTCGACCCGCAGATCGACTTCTCGCAGATCGACGAGGTCCGCCGTACGAGCGAGTACTGCAACCAGATGGAGATCCACCCGCGCCACCCCTACGCGGGCGATCTGGTCTACACGGCCTTCTCCGGCTCCCACCAGGACGCCATCAAGAAGGGCTTCGACGCCATGGAGGCCGACGCGGCGGCCCAGGGCAGGACCGTGGACGACATCGAGTGGGCCGTGCCGTATCTGCCCATCGACCCCAAGGACGTCGGCCGTTCCTACGAGGCGGTCATCCGGGTCAACTCCCAGTCGGGCAAGGGCGGTGTCGCATATGTCCTGAAGAACGAGCACAAGCTGGACCTGCCGCGCCGGATGCAGATCGAGTTCTCGAAGATCATCCAGGCGAAGACGGACGCCGAGGGCGGCGAGGTCACGCCGAAGGCGATCTGGTCGGTCTTCCAGGACGAGTACCTGCCCAACCCGGACAACGCCTGGGGCCGTATCCAGCTGCGTTCCGGCCAGTCCACCACCGACAAGGACGGCATCGACACGCTGACCGTCGAGGCGGTCGTGGACGGCTCCGAGACGATCCTGGCCGGCACCGGCAACGGTCCGATCTCGGCGTTCTTCGAGGCGCTGGGCGCGGTGGGCGTCGACGCGCGGCTGCTGGACTACCAGGAGCACACGATGAGCGAGGGCGCGTCCGCGCAGGCCGCCTCGTACATCGAGTGCGCGATCGACGGCAAGGTGCTGTGGGGCATCGGCATCGACGCGAACACGACGCGTGCGTCGCTGAAGGCGGTCGTCTCGGCCGTCAACCGCGCGGCACGTCAGTAACCCCCGGACGTACGGGGCTCCGGTCGAGATCGCCGGACGGGCTTGAAAGCAAGCCCGTCCGGCGATCGTGCGTGCGGGCAACAGGCGAGGGAATCGGCCATGTCCTGGCGCACTGCTGCCATGGGTGCTGACGCGACATCACCGATGTGGCTAGCATCACGCCAATGCGGCAATGTTGCCGGAGCTTTTCGGAGGTGCGACGTGCAGCCAGACCGGGGACTGTTCGGCCGAAAACTGATGGTCTGCGGCGTTCATACCTCTTGGAACACTGTGGGGGACGGTGAGTTCTTCTGCCCCGATTGCGGAGGCGACCGCAACTACCGCCGCCGTACCGGCCGCCGCCGCTTCACCTTCCTCGGTGTGCCCCTGCTGCCGCGCGGCCTCGCGGGCCCGGTCGTCGAATGCGCCGCCTGCCACGGCCGCTTCGGCATGGAGGCCCTCGACCACCCCACCACCGCACGCTTCTCCGCGATGCTCCGGGACGCCGTCCACACCGTTGCCCTCGCGGTCCTCGCCGCCGGCGGCACATCCTCCCGCCCGGTCCGGGAGACCGCCGTCGCCACGGTCCGCGCGGCCGGGCTCGACGACTGCACGGAGGACCAGCTCACCGGCCTGATCGAGGCGCTTGCCGCGGACACCGGCCGCTTCGTCACCGACACCGGGCCCTATGGCGCGGCCCTCGCCATCGAACTGCACGAGGCGCTGGAGCCGCTCGCTCCCCATCTGGCGCCCGCGGGGCGGGAGTCGATCCTGCTCCAGGGGGCGCGGATCGCGCTCGCGGACGGGCCGTACAGCCCGGGGGAGCGGGAGGTGCTGACGACGGTCGGTACGGCGCTGCAGCTGTGCGCGGACGACACGGCGCGGCTGCTGGCCACGGCGCGTACGCCGTTCTAGCCAGACTGTTTCCGCCGCCCGCGCGACGTATTACGCCCTCCCCGACGGGAGTCCGTGGGATCGGTCGGGCGCTGTCGCGGGGCGGCGCACCCTCGGGGTTACGCCCCGCTCGCCCGCAGCATCTCCTCGCGCTCCACGATCTTCACCCGCTCGCGACCCTCTGCCTCACCGCGCGCCCGCTCCGCCGCGTCCAGGCGGTGCCAGCCTTCCCACGTGGTGTACGAAACGCCCTTCCCCTCAAGGAAGTTGACGATCGCCTCCGTTTCCGGAGCGGCCGGAACACCCAGTCGCCCGTTGCCGTGGTCGTCGAGCAGGTTCGCGACCGTCTCGTTCGCGTCGCCCTTCGTGTGGCCGATGAGCCCGACCGGGCCGCGCTTGATCCAGCCGGTCACATATGTCGACTGGAGGTGCTCGCCGGCCTCGATGACGCGGCCGCCCTCGTGCGGCACGGTTCCGCTGATGAAGTCGAACGGGAGCTTGGGCAGTTCGTCGGAGAGGTAGCCGACCGCACGGTAGACGGACTGCACGTCCCAGGTGCGGAATTCTCCGGTACCGGTGACATTGCCCGTGCCGTCCAGCCGCGTCCGCTCCGTCCGCAGCCCCACCACCTGGCCGTCCTCGCCGAGGACTTCGGCAGGGGATTCGAAGAAGTGCAGGAACAGCTTGTGCGGCCGGTCGCCGGCATCGCGGATCGCCCAGTTCTCCAGGGTCTTCGCGACCATGTCCGCCTGCTTGCTGCCGCGGCGGGTGGCGATGGAGCCCTCGTCGTAGTCGATGTCCTCGGGGTCGACGATCACCTCGATGTTCGGCGAGTGGTCGAGCTCCCGCAGTTCCATCGGGCTGAACTTGGCCTGCGCCGGCCCGCGCCGCCCGAAGACATGGACCTCAAGGGCCTTGTTGGCCGCCAGGCCGTCGTACACGTTCGGCGGGATCTCGGTCGGCAGCAGCTCGTCCGCGGTCTTCGCCAGGATGCGGGCCACGTCGAGGGCGACATTGCCGACGCCGAGCACGGCCACCTTCTCCGCCTCCAGCGGCCAGGTGCGCGGCACATCAGGATGCCCGTCGTACCAGGACACGAAGTCCGCCGCGCCGTACGAGCCGTCCAGCTCGATGCCGGGGATGTCGAGGGCCCGGTCCGCGTCCGCGCCGGTGGAGAAGATCACCGCGTCGTAGAACTCCCGCAGATCGTCCAGGCCGATGTCGCTCGGGTAGTCGACATTTCCGAAGAGGCGTATCTGCGGCTTGTCGAGCACCTGGTGGAGGGCGGTGATGATGCCCTTGATCCGCGGGTGGTCGGGCGCGACGCCGTACCGGATGAGACCGAACGGCGCGGGCATCCTCTCGAAGAGGTCGATGGAGACGCCGGGCTCGACGGCGGCCTCGGACTTCAGCAGGGCGTCGGCGGCGTAGATTCCGGCGGGGCCGGCACCGACGATCGCGATCCGCAGAGGGCGGGGCATGAATGGTTCCCTTCGAACGAGGTCCACGGGCGTGACCGGCGAGTGAGACGGCCCGGCGCGTGCGGGAGGGAGCCGACTCTCCACGTCACCCTGGCAATGGCGCTCCCACCGCGGTACCCGCCCCGTACCTATGAACCCATAAGCCTGATCTATGACCCGGCGCCCGGGAGGGGCGGGGTAAGGACACCCTAACCTCCTGCCTCGGGACCGCCCCCGGCGCCCCCGGCCCGTGCACTCCCGGATCGTCGACGTCCCGCGCGCAATCTGAACCGCTATAGCGCGGCGGGGGTTCTCGCGGCACGCTGAAAGCAGGAGGATCTGCCCGGCGAAGGGGCCCGCCATGAAAGCTGCCTCAAGCACGGCACCCGGCGGCCGCCTCGCCGCCGCGCTGGAAAGCCCGTTCGTCGGCATGTCCCCGTGGATCGTCTTCTCGGTCCTCGTCGGCCCCGGCCGCTTCGGACTGGCGGTGGGCCTCGCCCTCGGCCTTTCGGTGGCGGTCTTCTGCGCGGCGCGGAGGCTCTACCGCGGGGCCTCGCTCAAGATCCTCGAAGTGGCGGACGTCCTCTTCTTCGCCGTCCTGGCTGTCGTGGGAGTTGCCTCGTCGCCCGCCACCCACCGATGGCTGGAGACCTACGCGGGCGAGATCTCCAACCTCATGCTGGTGGTCATCGCCTTCGCCTCGATGGCCGTACGGGTGCCCTTCACGATGCAGTACGGACGCGAGCGGGTCGGCCCCGAGTACTGGAAGTCGCCGGAGTTCCTCCACATCAACTATGTGATCACCGGCGTCTGGGGGACGGCCTTCCTCGTCGCGGCCCTCGCGGGCGGCTTCGGCGACCTCGTCCTGCACAACCCGGACAACCTCTGGACCGCCTGGATCATCCAGATCGCGGCGATGGTCACCGCGATGAGCTTCACGGAGTGGTACCCCCAGGTCGTCCAGGCCCGCACCCACGGCGCCGGGACCCCGCCGCCCGTGCGCAACCTGCTGACCCCGCTGGCGGCCCTGATCATCCCGGTGGGTGTCGTCTCGCTGATCTTCGACGCGGCGGCGTCCTGGTTCGGCGTCGGGCTGATCCTCATCGGGGTGATCCTGGCCCGCGCCATCAACAAGGATGTGGAAATGACACCGCGTGGAGGTGAGCACCCTCCACGAAAGCGGTCCCCTTGGCGGCTTCGATGACGCCCGTCGGCGGGGGCCAGTGAGAGTCCGCGTCCCGTCGCCCGCCCGATGAGTTCTGGCGGCGCGCGCAGTCCCCCCTGCATGGACAGGCAATTCAACGCGACGCTGCAGAAGAGCCCTGAGAAGGGCGGCTGGACGTATCTGGTGTGGCCCGAGTCGGTCGAGTACTTCGGCACCCGGGGCCTGGTCAAGGTCAGGGGGACGATCGACGGTCATCCCTTCCGCAGCTCGTTCATGGCCCTGGGCGACGGCACGCACAAGCTGCCGGTGAAGGCGGACATTCGCAGGGCGATCGGCAAGGAGGCGGGGGACTCGGTGACGGTACGCATCGAGGAGCGCGTGGAGGATTGAGCATCCGATGGCGGTCGGCTGCCGACCGTACGGGACAATGGCCCCATGAGCCTGTTCCGTGATGACGGCGTCGTGCTGCGCACCCAGAAGCTGGGCGAGGCCGACCGCATCATCACGCTTCTCACACGTGGGCACGGGCGCGTGCGGGCCGTCGCCCGTGGCGTGCGGCGGACCAAGTCCAAGTTCGGGGCGCGGCTGGAGCCCTTCTCGCATGTGGACGTGCAGTTTTTCGCCCGCGGCAGCGAACTCGTCGGCCGCGGGCTGCCCCTGTGCACCCAGAGCGAGACCATCGCCGCGTACGGCGGTGGCATCGTCACCGACTACGCCCGCTACACCGCAGGCACCGCGATGCTGGAGACCGCCGAGCGGTTCACCGACCACGAGGGCGAGCCGGCCGTCCAGCAGTACCTGCTCCTCGTCGGCGCCCTGCGCACCCTCGCCCGGGGCGAGCACGCGCCCCACCTCGTCCTCGACGCGTTCCTGCTGCGCTCCCTCGCCGTCAACGGCTACGCGCCCAGCTTCGAGGACTGCGCGAAATGCGGTATGCACGGGCCGAACCGGTTCTTCTCCGTCGCCGCGGGCGGCGTCATATGCGGCGACTGCCGGGTGCCCGGCAGCGTCGTACCCTCTGCGGAGGCCATCGGTCTGCTCAGCGCGCTGCTGACCGGCGACTGGCCCACGGCGGACGCGTGCGAGGCGCGCCACGTCAGGGAGGGCAGCGGGCTGGTGTCCGCCTATCTGCACTGGCACTTGGAGCGCGGCCTGCGCTCGCTGAGGTACGTAGAGAAATAGGAGATGTGAGCCGCATGGCACGACGCGGAATCCTGGGCCGGTCCCGCCGCGAGTACAAGGTTCCCGAGCCGCACCCGTCCGGCGCGCGCCCGCCGAAGATCCCCGGCGAGCTGGTGCCCAACCATGTGGCGTGTGTCATGGACGGCAACGGCCGCTGGGCCAAGGAGCGCGGGCTGCCGCGCACCGAGGGGCACAAGGTCGGCGAGGGCGTCGTCCTCGACGTGCTCAAGGGCTGCCTGGAGATGGGCGTCAAGAACCTCTCGCTGTACGCCTTCTCCACCGAGAACTGGAAGCGCTCGCCCGACGAGGTGCGCTTCCTGATGAACTTCAACCGGGACGTCATCCGGCGCCGGCGCGACGAGATGGACGAACTGGGCATCCGTATCCGCTGGGTCGGCCGGATGCCGAAGATGTGGAAGTCCGTCGTCCAGGAGCTCCAGATCGCGCAGGAGCAGACGAAGAACAACGACGCCATGACGCTGTACTTCTGCGTCAACTACGGCGGGCGCGCGGAGGTCGCGGACGCGGCGCAGGCGATTGCGCGGGACGTGGCGGCGGGGAAGCTCGACCCGTCGAAGGTCAACGAGAAGACCTTCGCGAAGTACCTGTACTACCCGGACATGCCCGACGTGGACCTGTTCCTGCGGCCGAGCGGCGAACAGCGGACGTCCAACTACCTGATCTGGCAGAGCAGTTACGCGGAGATGGTGTTCCAGGACGTGCTGTGGCCGGACTTCGACAGGCGGGACCTGTGGCGGGCGTGCCTGGAGTACGCGCAGCGGGACCGGAGGTTCGGGGGGGCGATTCCGAACGAGGAGCTGGAGGCGATGAGGGGGCGGCCGGAGGGTGGGTGACGGGGGTTGTTTCCCCCACCCCGCCCCTTCCCGAAACTGGGGGCGGGCCCCCAGACCCCCAGCTGCGCGCTGCAGCCCGCAGGCGCGGGTCGGGTGGGGGTGCTGGGGCTGACGCCCCGCGCTCCGCTTGCGGCAGCTGCGATACCCGCGCGGCAGCGTCGGCATCCGGGTGAGCCGGGGCCGGACCGGATGGCTTCCGCGCCGGGTGGTGCGCGCCGCAACCCGCCGGATGCCTGGGCAGGGCGGCTCGCACGCCGCGGTGGCGGTTCGTGCCTCGGGCGATCCGGGGCGGGATCGGATGGCTTCCACGCCGGGTGGTGCGCGCCGTAGCCTGCGGGAGCTTTGCGTCGCGGCGCCGCTGCGACGCCGCCCGAGCGACGGCGTCGGGTGCCTGAGCAAAGCCGGGGCGGTTCGCACGCCGCGGTGGCGGTTCGTGCCTCGGGCGATCCGGGGCGGGATCGGATGGCTTCCACGCCGGGTGGTGCGCGCCGCAGCCCGAGCAACAGCCTAGGGTGCCTGGGCGAGCCGGGGCGGCCAACATGCCCCGGTGGCGTTCGTGCCTCGGGCGATCCGGGGCCGGATCGGAAGCTCCCGCGCCGGGCAGTTCGCGCCGCAGCCCGCGTGAACTCCGCGCCGCCGCGACACAGCGACGCCCCAGCGATAGCTGCCCGGGCGGCTTCGCGGCGCGGCGACCCGGGGCGCCAGTCCTCGGGCGTGGACCCTCCGTGGCCGTACGGCTCCGGGTGCGCGGGAGATTCTCTGGCCCAAGGTGTGGCGAACGCCCGTCTGGACGGGCGTGCATGGGTGAAGAGGACACCGGATTGAGCTGGTTGGTCGGCGTGGGGCCGGGCGGGTTGAGGAGGCTCGGGGCGACGACCATCAGGAGTTCTCAGGTCCTCTGCTGCGCCTGACGCCTTCCTGTGCCGTGGAGGAGGAAGACTGCTGCGGGGGTTCGAAGAACGCGGCCTGGTTTTTGCCTGCGGTTTTGGCCTTGTACAGGGCGGTGTCGGCGTCCCGCAGCGCTTCTGAAGGCGCGGTCGGCCTGGTGATGCTCCGTGCTCCGATGCTCGTTGTCATATGGACCAAATGGCCATGGGCGAGGGTGAAGGGGTCTCTGAAGGAGTCGAGGATCCGCGTGGTGTAGTGGTGCAGTGTGCTCGCGTCCACGCCGTCCACGAGGAGTGCGAATTCATCTCCGCCGAGCCTGGCCACCATGTCCTGCTTGCGGACCCTGGCCGTCAGCCGCTGTGCGACGTCGACCAGCAGTTCGTCGCCGGCCGGGTGCCCCAGCGTGTCGTTGACGTCCTTGAAGCCGTCGAGATCGAGCATCAGCAGTCCGCTGGGGGACATGGCGGAGCACCGGCCGAGAACGGACTCCAGGCGCTCGTTCAGCAGTGCTCGATTGGCCAGACCCGTCAACGGGTCGTGGGTCGCCTGATGGCTCAGCTGCTTCTGGAGCTCTGCCTGCTCTCGCAGTGATGCTGAGAGGGCCTCGGCGTGCGTCCGTGCTTCGGTGGCTCGCGTCCTCGCTTCGGTGGCCCGGCCTTGGGCGTACTGGGCCAGGAACGCGATGCGCAGCAACAGCAGCAGCGACAGGCTCGCCATCATGGCGACGATCACCTTGACGTTCACGGGCTGGTCCTGGGCGCCGCCGACATTGGCCAGCACGATCAAGGGCCCCATGAGGATGAGCGCGATAAGGATCGACATTCGCCGCGGGGGCAGCCTCTCCTGGTCTTGCGCCATCTGGGTCCGCTGGGCAACGGACGAGTGCAGCGCCGCTGCCCCCAGCAGGAGGGAGGAGACCATCCACCCCACTTCGGCCACGTCCTCGGGGATCGAGGTCCCGGTGGCCTGCGTTCCGTAGTAGAGGCCATCGGCGGCGAGCAGGACCAGCAGCCATCCGATGACAAGAAGAAACGACGGTGTCCGCGTGCCGGTGGTGAGCATCAGCCGCGCGGCGATGGACAAGAGCACCAGGTCGGTGACGGGATAGGCGATGGATACTGCGAGCGGCCAGGCGGACATCTCGCTGCGCAGGTAGGGGGCGATGATGAACGCCCATGTCAGAGTGCCGGCTCCCAGCGTGATGATTCCCGCGTCCAGCAGCCCCGCCCAGTGCAGGCGGCCTGCCTGCTGCCTGGCCAGCGTCACCAGGCCCGCGGCAAGCAACAGGTAGGCGCCCAGGTAGAGCCAGTCGGCCACGCCTGGGAACGGAACCTCGACGCCGCGGACCTGGTAGAGACCCCAGATCGTGTCCGCCGCCGCGTACGGTGCCATGGCCGCAGCCAACAGGCACCAGGGAAGGACCGACGGCGGCTTGTTCCTGATCACCCCCACCACGATCGCGAAGACGACCGAGGCAGACACCACCGCGCCCAGCATGTAACGCGCTGCGGAGGAGGTGACCAGATAGGTGACGATCACCGCGGTCCCTGCTGCCCCATACGCCCAGGCCACCGCTTCGCGGCGGGAGGGCAACGGGACGTGAACCTTGCCCACAGGACCTCCTATGAGTGGCCGGAAGGGCGGGAGCGGAGCGTCTCGAGGATGCGGCAGGTGCGGTCGAGTTCGTCCTGGAGGCGGGGGGCGATCTCGGCCAGCGGGGCCAGGTCTGCGGCCTTCGCACGCTGTTCGAGCTCCGCGCAGCAGGCAGCGAGGCTTTCGGCTCCCATGTTGCCGGCAGCGCCTTTGAGGCTGTGTGCCTGCTCGGCGATCTCGGTGGTGTCGTGGCGGTCCAGCGCGTGGAAGAGTGCGCTGGTCATGTCGGGGGCGCGGACGAGGAAGTGGTCCACCAGCCGGCTCACCAGTTCGTTCTCGGCCGGAGCGTCGGCGCCGCGCAGTTCGTCCAGCCGCCGCTCGATGGAGGCACGCAGGGGCTCCTCGCCCTCTTCCGTCGAGTGGTCGGGCTCTTCACCGCAGTGAGCAGGATCGATCCAGCGGGCCAGGGCCTGTTCCAGGTCGGCGGCGGCGACGGGTTTGGAGACGTAGTCGTCCATGCCCGCGGCCAGGCAGCGTTCCCGGTCCTCGGCCAGGGCGCCGGCGGTCATGGCGATCACCGGAAGGCGCCCGCCGCCGCCTTCTTCCCGGCGGCGCAGCTCTTGGACGGCGGTGTAGCCGTCCATCCGGGGCATCTGGCAGTCCATCAGCACGGCTTGATAGGTGTGTTCCTCGGTCATCTGCAGGGCCTGGATGCCGTCGGCGGCGATATCGGCGCTGTAACCGAGCTGGGTGAGAAGGCCCTGGGCCACCATCTGGTTGATCTCGTTGTCCTCCACGAGCAGGAGATGGCCGCGGTGGGCAGGCGGGGAGGCAGTGGGGGCGGCAGAAGGCGCTTGCGCTGCAGCTTCGACGGGCGGTGACTGGGCGGTGAGCTCGACCACGGCGTCCAAGAGCTGGGACTGCTGGATGGGTTTGGGCATGCTGCGTGCGATTCCGGCCGCCTGGAGCTCGGCGGGGGCCAGCGGCACGCTGGAGGTGAGCATCAGCAGCGGTACCCGGCCGATGGCCGGGTCGGTGGTGATCCGGCGGGCGAGTTCCAGGCCGTCCATGTCGGGCATCTGCATGTCCAGGAGGGCCAGGTCGAAGGGGCGGCCCGCGGCCGCTGCCTCGTGCAGGGCCACCAGCGCCTGGGGCCCGCCCTCGACCGTGGTCGGCTGCAGGTGCCACCTGCGCAACTGGGTATCGAGGATCAGCCGGTTGGTCTCGTTGTCGTCGACGACCAGCGCCCGCAGCCCGCGAAGGGTCGCAGGAGAGGCCTGGGCCGGTGGTCGCTCGGTGGTATCAGGGGCGCGCACGGGAACGGTGAACCAGAAAGTGCTGCCCTGGCCGGTCCGGCTGGTGACGCCGATGGAGCCGCCCATGGCATCGGTGAGCCTGCGGCAGATGGCCAGGCCGAGGCCGGTGCCTCCGTAGCGGCGGGTAGTGGACGCATCCGCCTGGGAGAAGGCGTCGAACATCCGCTCCTGCTGAGCTTCGGCGATGCCGATGCCGGTGTCGGCCACCTCGAAGCGCAGCCACGGCGCATGCTCCGCAGGTGGCCGTGCGGGGGCTGGGCGGGCGCGTATCAGGACCTCGCCGGACTCGGTGAACTTCACAGCGTTGGACGCCAGGTTGAGCAGGATCTGCCGCAGCCGGCCTGCATCCCCGTGCACCATCACGGGCAGGTCGGGCTGGCAGTCGCTGAGCAGTTCCAGGCCGCCGGCCTGAGGGGTCTGCGCCACCAGCGAGACAACCTCCTCCACCAGCTGCTGGGGACTGAAGGCGACCTCGTCCAGGTCGAGCTTGCCCGCCTCCAGCTTGGAGAAGTCCAGGATGTCGTTGATCAGCGACAGCAGGGCCGTCCCGGCGGCCTGGATACCCTGCGCGTAGCGGCGCTGTTCGCCATCCAGCTCAGTGCCCAGGAGCAGGTTGCTCAGCCCGATGACACCGTTCATGGGAGTACGGATCTCATGGCTCATGGAGGCCACGAACTGCGACTTGGCCCTCGATGCCTCCAGCGCCCGGTCACGGGCTGCCGCCACCGCCTCCTCGGCTCGCTTGCGTTCGGTGATGTCCCGGACGAAGGCGTTGAAGCAGCGCCGCGTGCCCGACTGCAGCCGCCACACGGCCAGTTCGACCGGCATCTCGTGCCCGTCGCGATGCAGTGCAGTAATTTCGATCTGACGGCCCAGCACATGAGGCTCCCCACCGGCCAGCACCCGCTGCAGACCGGCCGCGTGCGCAGCGCGGTAGCCCTCAGGAATGATCAGATCGGCCAGCCGCCGGCCCATCACCTCCCAGCGGCTCCAGCCGAACAACCCCTGCGCAGCCTGGTTCCAGTCGATGACCAGACCGTCCTCATCGATGGAGACGAAGGCGTCCCGGGCCGTCTCGATGACCGAACGAGCCTGCTCCTGCAGCAGCCGCAGCGCCTCCTCGCGGCGCCGCTGACCCTGCGCCTCGCGGATGAACCCGCGCACTTCGAGCATCTCGCCTGCGGCGTTGCGCACCACCCAGTTCGTCGACTCCGTCCACAGCCAGTGTCCGTCGGCGTGCCGCAGCCGCAGGCACACCACCACCCGGCCCTCGCGGAGCAGATCCCGCTCAGCCGACTCGAAGTCCTCCACATCGCCCGGATGCACCCAGGACGCGACCGCGCTCCCCACGATCTCCTCGACCGGGTGGCCGAGCAACACCGCCCCCGCTGCGGACACCTCCCGGTAGGCACCCTCGATCGTGCGGCGGAAGACCATGTCCGCGGAGTTCTTCACGAGCAGCCGGAACCGCTCCTCGTCATCAGCCGCGTACTGCTTCGGTGTCGGCCGGTCCGGTTCCATCTCCTGCCTCCACACGTCACACGCCAGCTACCAGACGCA
Source organism: Streptomyces sp. SLBN-118 (assembly GCF_006715635.1). Classification (NCBI taxonomy): domain Bacteria; kingdom Bacillati; phylum Actinomycetota; class Actinomycetes; order Kitasatosporales; family Streptomycetaceae; genus Streptomyces; species Streptomyces sp. SLBN-118. The sequence goes on along the minus strand of NZ_VFNP01000002.1, from coordinate 2,514,703 downwards.
GGATCGGGACCGCCATCAGGTGCCCGTGGCCATGTCCGCAGACTGACGACCCTTATCGCCATGCCGCCGTGCTGTGGCGTACGCAGGAGCACGGCCGGCCCTGTCCGGATGAAAGAGGCGGCCACCGGCCGCCCCCGGGGCCGGACCGCTACAGCATGGGGTCGATGTCCCGGTCGCCCATTCCGCTTTCCTGCTCGCTCTGCTCCGTAAGCCTCCGGGCCTTCTCCTTCAGCCGCTGCCGCTCCTCGGGATCAGTGACACGCTCCGCGGCCTGTTCCATCTCCAGCGCTCTGCGGCGCAGCTGCTGGGCACGACCGCCGGACTCGCCTGCAACGCTCATGATCACTCCTCGCCGTGGTTGGGGCAGCGGGCCCCACCAGCGAAACAGCACCCCCTCATCCGCGCATCCCGAACGGTCACCCACCGCTATCGGCTCCGTACGAGAGGGCCGATGGCGACCTGCACAGGTCAGGCGGCCTGTGGCAGGTAGTACGGAGTGGCGTCGCGGCGGGTGGCGAGCTGGGCCTTGCGGCGGGTGAGGCGCCTCGTCATCAGCGTGATGGCCGCCCACGTGATCAGGGATTCGCTCATCTCGGGGAGCCGTTCGTGGTCCCGGCAATGTCGTCGGGCCCGCATGATCCACGACCATGATCGCTCGACTACCCACCTGCGCGGTAGGACCACGAAGCCCTTCGCGTCCGGCGGGCGGCGCACCGTCTTGATGGTGATATCGAGGTAGGTCTTTGCCCTTTGGTCACCAGCTTCCCGGCGTATGCGGAGTCGGCCCCGACGATGGCGATCTCGGGGTGCATGAGCGCGAGGCGGAACAGCAGCTCCTTGGCCGCGTCACGGTCGGTCACATTGGCCGCGGTGACCATCACCAGCAGCACCAGGCCCCTGTTGTCACAGATCAGGTGCCTCTTCCTCCCATTGATCTTTTTGGCTTCATCCCACCCCCGAGTGTCCTTGCCGAACAGCGATGCCCCGCCTGGTCTGGTAGCGGCTCAGTTCACAGGACGCCATCAGCCGGGTGAGCGTCATCCCGGCGGGGGCGACCTCGAACAGGGCGATACGGACCAGGTCGGCGTGGCGCTCCGCGGCCGGGGAGCGCTTGCGCACGGCTACTCGCCTTTCAGCAGCCGGGCCAGCTCCTCGTCCACGCCGACCTCGCCGGTGTCGACGGCCGTCTCGATCCACTCCAACGTCGCTCTCACGCGTGCGACGTTGGAGTGCACGACGGTGCGTTCGTCCTCGTTCAGCTGCCGGTCGCGCAGGCGCGGGACGACCCGCCCGGCGTTCGCGACGAAGCTGTGGCAGGCCGAGACCAGATCCAGGAACTCGATCGCGTGATCAATGCGCTTGACGGTCGGGGCGACCGGGCTGGTGCGCTCGAAGTCCTCGCGGGCCTGGCGGCCGCGTTCGACCTGCGCGCGATTGACCTGGTGGCGGGCGGTGTCGTCCGTCATCGCGCGGAAGGCGACGTCCGGGCGGTGCAGCATCTCCGTGGTGACTTTGCCCGCCACGTCCTCCTCGCGGGCCAGGGTGTGGATGGCGTTGATCTTCTCCTGCGGGGTGACGGGCCTGGCCACCTGGTGCCCGACCTGGCGTTTGGCCGCATCCGGGGTCCACCGGTGCTGGCCGGTCCGCTTGTCCAGCGGCGGGTGCGTCAGCGCGCCGAACCGCTCGCCCTCGTCCTCGATGTGAGCCAGCGTCCGGTAGACCGTGTAGGAGATGCCGTCCAGGCGCTGGTTCTTGGGGAACCGCGAAGCTGTCCACCGCCGGTACTCCACCGCCCGGTAGGACAGCCCGATGTCCTCGGCGAGCATGAACAACGCCTCGCGGACCGTCCGGAGTTCCTCACCGGGCGCGGCCTCGTGCTGTCCGCACCTGAACTGCATTGGTTCTATCTCCAGGGCCCGGTCACCGATCAGCCACTGACCCCGCGTCTGCTGCTGTACGACGTCCCGCAGTTCGGCCGCGATCTGCTTGTAACGCTGCCGGCTGACACTTCCGACCTTGTCCGTGACGGCCATGGCGGCCACCACCCCTCGCGGTCGGGGCCCCGCGGACCGGACCGCCGGCGACAAGCCCCGGCCCTTGCCGTCAGCCCTAGCGCATCCGATAGATCACTCACAGGCAATGACCGAAAGTGAACGAAACTGACCGAACGGTGTCGCAGTCGATCCTCGGTCGCCGTTCGTCCAAGCGTCAATCGGACGCCTGGCCGAACGCTTCCTTCCGGTGGCACCAGGCCCCCTTCCGGCACCGCGGCGAGCAATACACCGCGTCGCCCCGTCGGTCCACCCCGGCCACCCAGACCTGCCCGCACTCCGGGCAGACCCGCCGGCCCTCACCCCGCTCCAGCGCGGCCACCCGCTGCCGCAGCCGCCGGACCCGGCGCCACTGCCTGGAACGACACACCCCCGAGCAATACACCGCCCGGGGCCGGCATCTCGCCTCAACCGGGAACCGCACCCGGGACAATGCCGCTCACGTACAGGCCCGTTGACCCCGGCCACCCAGCCAGCCTAGACCCACCCCAAGATCCTAAAGTCAGGTTGAGGAACGGGCACTGAAAGAAAGCAGTCCAGGACACGAGCCCCGTAGCGGCCCCAGACCATGCGCACACGGCGCGGGGCAAGCGGGAAGCCCGCGCCCCGAGCCCCCGCGCCTCGCGAAGGACCCGCGCCCAGCAACCCGCGCCTCGCGAAGGACCCGCGCCCAGCAACCCGCGCCTCGCGAAGGACCCGCGCCCAGCAACCCGCGCCTCGCGAAGGACCCCCCGCGAAGGACCCGCGCCCCGCGAAGGACCCGCCCCGCGAACGACCGCCCCGCGAACGACCCGTGCCCCGGAACCCCGAAGGGACCGTCAGCCCTCCGCCGAGGAGCCCGCGCAGTCCGCGCACGTGCCGAAGATCTCCACCGTGTGCGCCACGTTCACATACCCGTGCTGCGCCGCCACCGTCTCCGCCCACTGCTCCACCGCCGGGCCCTCCACCTCCACCGCCTTGCCGCACACGCGGCACACCAGGTGGTGGTGATGGTCGTCCGTCGAGCAGCGGCGGTAGACGGACTCGCCGTCCGACGTGCGCAGCACATCCACCTCGCCCGCGTCCGCGAGCGACTGAAGGGTCCGGTACACCGTGGTCAGGCCGACCGAGTCGCCGCGGTGCTTGAGCATGTCGTGCAGCTCCTGCGCGCTGCGGAACTCGTCCACCTCGTCGAGCGCCGCCGCCACCGCGGCCCGCTGACGTGTCGACCGGCCTCGTACCGGGGCCGTGTTCCCGCCGGTTGGCGCCGTCACCACAGCTGCCTCCTCGCTTCGCCCGCACATCCGTCGGGCCATTCTGCCAGGCCCGCTGTCAGACCTTGACGTCGTCGCCGGACCGCCGGGTGCCCGGCAGGTCCGCCGTGCACTGAGCCGTGTGTGCCTCCACGTCCCGTGCCCGCCGTCTCGCCAGCGGTGCAGCCAGCGCGGTCAGCGCCACGAAGACCCCGATGGCCATCAGTACGATCGTCGCTCCTGGCGGCACGTCCTGGTAGTAGGAGGTGGTGGTTCCGGCCAGAGTCACGGCGATTCCGATCGCCACGGCCGCCGTGAAGGTCGCCCTGAAGGAGCGGGAGATCTGCTGGGCCGCGGCCACCGGAACCACCATCAGGGCGCTGACCAGCAGCAGCCCCACCACCCGCATCGCCACGCTCACCGTGACCGCCGCGGTGACGGCGATCAGCAGATTCAGCCAGCGCACCGGGAGACCGGTCACGCGCGCGAACTCCTCGTCCTGGCTGACGGCGAACAGCTGACGCCGCAGCCCCAGCGATACGAGCATCACGAACCCGGCCAGCAGCGTGATCGCGGTGAGGTCCGCTTCGGAGACCGTGGACAGGGAGCCGAACAGGAACGAGCTGAGATTCGCCGTGGAGCCGGTGTCCGAGATGTTGATCAGCAGGACACCGCCCGCCATACCGCCGTAGAAGAGCATCGCCAGCGCGATGTCGCCGCGGGTGCGCCCGTACGCCCGGATCAGTTCCATCGTGACCGCGCCGACGACGGAGACGATCGTCGCCATCCAGATCGGGTTGGTCGACAGCAGGAAGCCGAGGCCGACACCGGTCATCGCCACATGGCCGATGCCGTCGCCCATCAGCGCTTGCCGGCGCTGCACCAGGTAGATGCCGATGGCGGGGGCGGTGATGCCGACCAGAAGGGCGGCGATGAGCGCCCGCTGCATGAATGCTGTCTGGAGGATTTCCATGATCAGGTCAGCAGTCCCGTGCGGTGCGGCTCGTCGGCCGCATGCGGATGTACGTGGTCGTGGCCGGGCAGGGCATGCTGGCCCACGGCCTCGGGCGGCGGCCCGTCGTGGACCACGCAGCCGTCGCGCAGAACCACCGCACGGTCGATGAGCGGTTCCAGCGCGCCCAGCTCGTGCAGGACGAGCAGGACCGTCGTACCGGCGGCGACCTGCTCGCGCAGTGTCCCGGCGAGGATCTCCTGGCTCGCCAGGTCCACGCCGGCCATCGGCTCGTCCATGATCAGCAGTTCCGGCTCGGAGGCGAGCGCGCGGGCGATGAGCACCCGCTGGTGCTGGCCGCCGGACAGCGCGCTCACGGAGTCCTTGGCGCGGTCGGCGAGCCCGACGAGCTCGATGGCGCGCTGCACGGCGGCCCGGTCGGCCTTCGTCATCAGCCCCAGCCGGCTGCGCGAAAGACGTCCCGAGGAGACGACCTCGCGCACGGTCGCGGGCACCCCGCTCGCGGCGGTGGTCCGCTGAGGTACGTAACCGATGCGCGCCCACGCGCGAAAGCCGCGCAGCTCCGTGCCGAACAGGGCGATCTCGCCGTCGGTGAGCGGCACTTGGCCGATCAGGGACCGTACGGCAGTGGACTTGCCCGAGCCGTTGGCGCCGAGCAGGGCGATGACCTCACCGCGCTGGACGGTGAGATCGATGCCACGGAGCACGGGCCGCGAGCCGAGAGTGGCCCTGGCCCCGCGGACGGATATGACGGGCTCGCTCACCGATGCCACGGTTGCCTCCACAATGGGTTTCACTTCGCGCCGAGTGCTTTCTGCAGGGCGGCCAGGTTGGACTCCATGACCTGCAGGTAGTCGTCGCCCTTGGACTTGTCCGTGATTCCCTCGAGGGGGTCGAGGACGTCCGTCTTCAGCCCGGTGTCCCGGGCCAGGGTCCTCGCGGTCCTGTCGCTGGCGAGGGTCTCGAAGAAAACCGTGGTGACCTTGTCCTTCTTCGCGATGGTCTGGAGCTCCTTGATACGGGCGGGGCTGGGCTCGGACTCGGGGTCGACGCCCGCGACGCCCTCCTGGTCCAGGCCGTACCGCTCGGCGAGGTAGCCGAAGGCGGAGTGGGTGGTGATGAAGGTCTTGGTCGCGGTGTTCTTCAGGCCCTGCTGGTAGGCGGTGTTCAGCCCGTTCAGCTTGGTGACCAGCGCGTCGGTGTTCTTCTTGTAGTCCGCCGCGTGGTCCGGGTCGGCCTTCTCGAGGGATGCGCCGACGCCCCGGGCGACCTCGGCGTACTTGACCGGGTCGAGCCAGATGTGGGGGTCGGCGCCCGCCGCGCCCTCGTGATCGTCGTGACCGGCCTCCTCCTCGCCCTCGTGGCTCTGGCCGCCTCCGGTGCCGTGGTGCTCCAGCTCGGTGAGGGTGGCGGCGTCGACCTTGTTCTTCGCCTCGGACTGGGCGATGGCCTTGTCGACGGCGGGCTGGAGGCCCTTGAGGTAGAGGATGCAGCCCGCTTCGTTCAGCTCGGCGGTCTGGCGGGGCCCCAGCTCGAGGTCGTGCGGCTCGACGCCGGGCTTGGTGAGGCCGGAGACGGTGACGTGCTCCTTGCCTATCTGCTCGGCCAGGTACTGCATGGGGTAGAACGACGCCACCACCTTGAGCCTGCCGTCACTGCTCCTGCCGTCGGCGGCGCTGGAGGTGGAGCAGGCGGAGAGGGCTGTGAGCCCCAGGGCGACAGCTCCGGCGGCGGCGGTGGCCTGTATGAGGCGGCGTACGTTCATGACAGTCATTTTCAACAAAACTGGAAACGATTGTCAACAAGGTCCCTGAGCTCCCCGCACCCCGAACCGATTTGATCCGGGGGGTGCGGCCGCCGGTAACCTGAAGCATTCGCCCGCCGTCTCCCGACCACCACCCCTCACCGAGGCGCTCCGCGCCGCACCTGTTAATTCCCGTCGTCGTAATGAAGAGAGCACCGTGGCCGCCGACAAGATCGACACCATCGTCAACCTGAGCAAGCGCCGTGGCTTCGTCTACCCGTGCAGCGAGATCTACGGCGGTCAGCGTGCCGCCTGGGACTACGGGCCGCTGGGTGTCGAGCTGAAGGAGAACATCAAGCGCCAGTGGTGGCGCTACATGGTCACCTCGCGCGAGGACGTCGTCGGTATCGATTCGTCGGTGATCCTTGCCACCGAGGTCTGGGAGGCCTCCGGCCACGTCGCCACCTTCACCGACCCGCTCACCGAGTGCACCTCCTGCCACAAGCGGTTCCGCGCGGACCACCTGGAGGAGGCGTACGAGGAGAAGCACGGCCACCTCCCCGCGAACGGCCTCGCCGACCTCAACTGCCCCAACTGCGGCAACAAGGGCACCTTCACCGAGCCCAAGCAGTTCTCCGGCCTGCTCGCCACGCACCTCGGCCCGACCCAGGACTCCGGCTCCGTCGCCTATCTGCGCCCCGAGACCGCACAGGGCATCTTCACCAACTTCGCGCAGGTGCAGCAGACTTCGCGCAGGAAGCCGCCGTTCGGTATTGCCCAGATGGGCAAGTCCTTCCGGAACGAGATCACTCCGGGCAACTTCATCTTCCGCACCCGCGAGTTCGAGCAGATGGAGATGGAGTTCTTCGTCAAGCCGGGCGAGGACGAGAAGTGGCAGGAATACTGGATGGAGCAGCGCTGGAACTGGTACCGCGACCTGGGTCTCCGTGAGGAGAACATGCGCTGGTACGAGCACCCGGCCGAGAAGCTCTCCCACTACTCCAAGCGCACCGCCGACATCGAGTACCGCTTCCAGTTCGGCGGCAGCGAGTGGGGCGAGCTCGAGGGCGTCGCCAACCGCACCGACTACGACCTGTCCGCGCACTCCAAGGCGTCGGGCCACGACCTGTCGTACTTCGACCAGGAAGCCGGCGAGCGCTACACCCCGTACGTCATCGAGCCCGCCGCCGGTGTCGGCCGCTCCATGCTCGCCTTCCTCCTCGACGCGTACAGCGAGGACGAGGCGCCGAACGCCAAGGGCGTCATGGAGAAGCGCGCCGTGATGCGCCTCGACCCGCGCCTCGCGCCCGTCAAGGTCGCCGTGCTGCCGCTGTCCCGCAACCCGCAGCTGTCCCCGAAGGCCAAGGGCCTCGCGGCCGACCTCCGCAAGCACTGGAACATCGAGTTCGACGACGCGGGCGCCATCGGCCGTCGCTACCGCCGCCAGGACGAGATCGGCACGCCGTACTGCGTCACCGTCGACTTCGACACCCTCGACGACAACGCGGTGACCGTGCGCGAGCGCGACACCATGCAGCAGGAGCGCGTCTCCCTGGACCAGATCCAGCAGTACCTGGGCAGCCGTCTGCTCGGCTGCTGATCCCCAACTACGCAGTAGACACTGCGCGGTACGTCGAGGAGCCCCCGGTGTCACGGCCGCCGGGGGCTCCGGCTGTGCTCCGCTTTCTGCAGAGCGGCGCCCGAGCAGGCGGTGAAGCCTGAGCAACAGAGCAGCGAGAATCTGCTGTTGATGTTGTTCGTGCTGCACACTGGGCGCAATCGTCACCAGGAGGACCGATGCCGTCCATGACCACAAGCAAGGTCAGCAGATGGGATCAGCACGGCCGCGAACACGTCGTGCACGTAGCGAAATCGGGCATGCAGCGCACACTGACCTGCGACACGTGCGGCTGGCGCAAGGCGGTGCAGTTCCTGCCGTGGCTCAAGGCCGAGGAACACCTCGCCGAGGCGCACCAGGCGACGGTCGACCCGAGCGCATAAGGCCCCAGCAGGTCAGGCGGTCCTGCCCGTGGCACCGGATCCGCGACGGCGTGCACGGCAGCGACCGCGCTGGAAAATGTGTGCCCGATGCCTCCGGCGCGGTACCGTCGCCTGCATGTATGCGCATCTCCCGATCTACGAGTGAGAGGGCGGCTGTTCACCCCCGCCCCCGTCTGACGATTCCCCAGTCACTTCTCACCACAATGGGAGACCCCCATGGCCAAGAGCCGTAACAACCTCCTCGGCGTCGGCGGACAGCGAAAGAAGCTGTCTCGGGCCGACCAGCAGGGCAACGGTCCGGCACGCAACGCCGACCGCAAGGCGTCCGCCGACCAGAAACAGGAGCTGGTGCGCAAGATGCGTGAGCGCGCCCAGGGCAGCAGCGGCGACGCGGAGGCGCCGCAGGACGAGCAGGCCTGATCATCGCCGTGGGCCCGGACCGCTCGGATGCGGTCCGGGCCCACGGGCGTGTCAGGCCTTCCTCAACTCACCGTGCGCGGCAGCCGCAGGCTCAGCAGCGCCGTCAGCGCGATCATCCCCAGCTGCACCAGCAGCGTGACGGTCAGTGCCTGACGCATCCCGCCCGAACCGACCAGCGACAGGAACAGGGAGCCCAGGGTGGCCACGCCCAGAGCCAGTGCCGACTGCTGTGTCGTCACCATCACCCCGCTGCCCACTCCGGCCCGCTCCGCCGGTATTTCGGAGAGCACGATCCTGAAGATGACCGGCAGTTGGAGCCCCTGGCCGAACCCGGCCAGCGCGACGCCCGGCATCAGCTCCAGGAAGCCCAGGTCCGGCCAGTCGCGGCGAAAGGCCAGGACCAGGAGCGCGATGCCCAGGGCCTGGAGCACCGAACCCGCCGTCACGATCCGGGTTCCGTACCGCACGACCAAGCGCGGACCGGCCAGCGATGCCCCGAAGAAGGCCACCGCCATCGGCACCAGCGCCAGACCGGAGGCGACCGCCCCCATCCCGAGGCCCTGCTGCAGGGCCACCGCGATCACGAACATGAAGCCGCCGAAGCCGATCGAGAACGGCAGCACGAGTGTGAGACCGCGCCGCAGCGAGAGCAGGCCGAAAAGGCTCGGCGGCACCAGGGGCGTACGCCCCTGCCGGTCGGCGCGCCGCTCCACCCGGTAGAAGGCGACCGCCGCGAGCGGGAACACCGCCAGCGCCACCCACGTCCACAGCGGCCAGCCCGCCGCACGCCCCTCGGTCAGCGGCGCCAGCAGCGTCAGCAGGGCCACGGCCAGCAGCAGCGTGCCGGGCACGTCGACGGGCGTGGGGTGCTCGGAGCGTGTCTTCGGCACGGAGCGGGCCGCGAGGACCAGGCCGATCAGCACCACCGGCACGTTGACGAGAAAGACCGCACGCCAGCCGCTGCCCGCGATGTCGGCCGCGACGAGTACGCCGCCCAGGATCTGCCCGGCGACCATCGAAAGGCCCGCGGTCGCTCCGTACAGGCCCATCGCCCGGGCCCTGCGCGGTCCGGCCGTCGACGCCTGGATGGTGGCGAGCACCTGCGGCAACATCAGCGCGGCCGCGGCGCCCTGGGCCACCCTCGCACCCACCAGCGTCCAGGCGTCCGGTGCGAGTCCGCAGGCCAGCGAGGTCAGTCCGAAGGCTGCCATGCCCACCAGGAAGAGCCGGCGGCGGCCGAACATGTCACCGAGGCGTCCGCCGAGGACGAGCAGCACGGCGTACGAGAGTCCGTAGCCGGCGATCACCAGCTCCAGCAGCGCGGGGCCTGCGGCGAGATCGTGATCGATGGTGGGCAGGGCTACATTGACGATGAAGAAGTCGATCAGCGGAAGTGCCGCACCGAGCAGCAGGGTGAACAGGCCGAGCGGGCCGAGGGCAGGTCCGTTCGAGGTGCCTGCGGTGCGGACGGGGGCTGGGGGAAGGACACGGGTCTCACTCACGGCCTCGACGATCCTCGCCTGCAGAGCCTGGTACCAGAGTGTCTTTATCCTGGTACAAGCAGTACCTGGCAATGGCCTGAGCCATTGGGCACCCTGGAGGTATGACCACGATGGCGCAGGAGTCCGACGTACGACGGCATGAACTCGCGGGCTTTCTTCGCAGCCGTCGCGAGCGCATCACCCCCGAGCAGGTCGGTCTGCCGCCCGGCCGCCGCCGGCGCACTCCCGGTCTGCGCCGGGAGGAGGTCGCCCAGCTCTCCGCGGTCGGCGTCACCTGGTACACCTGGCTGGAGCAGGCCAGGGACATCCAGGTCTCCCCGCAGGTCCTCGACGCCATCGCCCGCGCCCTGATGCTCGACACGAGCGAACGCACCCACCTCTTCGCCCTGGCGGGGGCGACCGATCCGGCGCCCGGCGCGTCGTGCCCGACGGTGACTCCGTCCTTGCGGACGATGCTCGAACAGCTGGAGCCGATCCCCGCCTGCATCCAGAACAGCCGGTACGACATCCTCGCCTACAACCGCACGTACGGACGGCTGCTGTGCGATCTCGACTCACTGCCGCCCGAGGACCGCAACTGCATGATCCTGGCCTTCACCAACGACGACTGGCGGGCCTCGGTCGCCGAACTCGGCGATGCCAACCGGATGATGGCGGCCAAATTCCGTGCCTCGATGGCCGAGCACCTTGCCGAGCCCGCGTGGAAGTCGCTTCTGGCGCGGCTGGAGAAGTCCCCTGAGTTCCGCGAGGTGTGGGCGCGGCACGAGGTGGTCGGCGTCGGCGGCAGGAACAAGCTCATCCGCAACGCCCATGTCGGGCTGCTGCACCTGGAGCACAACAACCTGTGGCTGGGGCCGAACGCGGGCCCGCGCCTGATCAGTTACGTACCTCTCGACGCGGAAAGCCGCGAACGGCTCGAGAAACTCCATGCGCTGGCGCTCGCCGCGGTCTGAGCGCGCATTTCCACACGGGTCCGGGCCCGGACCGTGGCGTGCGGTCCGGGCCCGGGTTCGGCGTGCCGGTCAGCCCGCGAAGCGGGTCACCGCCGGGACGAGGTCGCCCTGTTTGGCGATGCCTGCGGTGCCGTCGAATCCTGGCCCACCGGCCTTGCTCGGCACCACCGTCTCGGGCGAAGGTGAGCCACGCCCCACGGTCCCTATGCGCCGGCTGTGGACGGCGACTGCTCACGGTCCGGGGTCTGCAGCCGCTCGGCCGCGCGCCGCGCGGTCCCCTGGGCCCAGGCGCCGCTCGTCAGCGCGCCGACACCGAGGACGCCCAGCCCGCACCCGGTGATGACCCACCAGGCGGGGCGGCTCGCCGCGACGAAGCCCTGCGCGTACGACGTGGAGGAGACCCCCGCCGCGAGGACCGCCCCGATGACCGCTACGCCGAGGGTCTGGCCGATCTGGCGGCTCGTGGAGGCCACGGCGGCGGCGACGCCGGCCTGGGCGCGGGGCATGCCGGAGACGGCGGTGTTGGTGATCGGTGCGTTCACCATGCCGAAGCCGAGGCCGAACAGGACGTATCCGGTGAACAGCAGGGGATCCGACGTCTCCGCCCCGAAGGCGGCGAAGAGTACCCCGCTCGCCGCCATCGTCGCGCCCGCGATCAGCAGCGAGAGGCGCGGCCCCCGGCTGCCGACCAGCCGTCCCGACAGGGGCGCGCACACGAAGGTCAGGGCCGCCATCGGCAGCATGTACAGACCGGCGTGCAGGGCGGACAGCCCGCGGATGTCCTGCAGATAGAGCGTGTTGACGAAGAGGAAGCCGCCGAGCGCGGCGAAGGCGCACACCGCTATGACGGTGGCCCCGCTGAACGGCGCGCTGCGGAAGAAGCGCAGATCGATCAGCGGCTCGCGCCGTCTTGGCTCGTACAGCAGCAGTCCTGCGAGGGCGACGACGGCGACCGCGGCGAAGGAGGGGTCCCGCTCGATGATCGCGTATGTGAGGGAGCCGAGCAGTGCGATCACCAGGAGCTGGCCCACGGGGTCGGCGCGGCGCGGTTTCGGGGCGCGGGACTCCGGAAGGTAGCGCCAGGTCAGCAGCAGCGCGGCGAGACCGACGGGGAGATTGACCCAGAAGACCGAGCGCCAGCCGACGCCGTCCACGAGCACCCCGCCGACCAGCGGCCCCGCGGCCATCGAGATGCCGACGACGCCGCCCCACACCCCGATCGCGCGGGCGCGCTGACGCGGGTCGGTGAAGGTGTTGGTGATGATCGACATCGCGACCGGATTGAGCATGGAGCCGCCGACGGCCTGGACCATACGGAAGGCGACCAGCGAGGGAAGGTTCGGGGCGAGGGAACAGAGCAACGAGCCGAGCGAGAACACGACCAGCCCGGCCTGGAAGACCCGCCGGCGGCCGATGCGGTCGGCTGTCGATCCGGAGAGCATCAGCAGCGAGGCGAGGACCAGGGTGTAGGCGTCGATGGTCCACTGCATTCCGGCGACGGAGGCGTGCAGCTCCTGGCGGATGGAGGGCAGCGCGACATTGAGGATGGTGTTGTCCAGGCTGACGATCAGCAGGCTCATACAGCAGATCGCCAGCACAAGCAGGCGCCGTCGGTGTGTGAGCTCGGCCATGCCTGGATAGTACGCCTAACTAACGAGTCCGGTCGTAGGTGACAATGGACGGATGACCACGCTTGCCCCGTCCCCCTCGACGCTCGCGATCGGCCCGCACGCCGTACAGCCGCCGGTGGTGCTTGCGCCCATGGCGGGCATCACCAACGCGCCCTTCCGCACGCTGTGCCGCGAGTTCAGCGGCGGCAAGGGACTGTTCGTCAGCGAGATGATCACGACGCGGGCACTGGTCGAGCGCAATGACAAGACGATGCAGCTCATCCACTTCGACGAGACCGAGACGCCGCGGTCGATCCAGCTGTACGGGGTGGATCCCGTGACCGTCGGCAAGGCGGTCCGCATGATCGTGGACGAGGATCTGGCCGACCACATCGACCTGAACTTCGGCTGCCCGGTCCCGAAGGTGACCCGCAAGGGCGGAGGCTCGGCGCTTCCGTACAAGCGGCCGCTGCTGCGGGCGATCCTGAACGAGGCGGTGTCAGGCGCGGGCGGCCTGCCCGTGACCATGAAGATGCGCAAGGGCATCGACGACGACCACATCACCTACCTCGACGCGGGCAGAATCGCGGTCGACGAGGGCGTGACGGCGATCGCACTGCACGGGCGCACCGCGGCGCAGCACTACGGCGGCACGGCGGACTGGGACGCGATCGCCCGGCTGAAGGAGCACGTCCCGGAGATCCCCGTCCTGGGCAACGGCGACATCTGGTCGGCGGACGACGCGCTGCGGATGGTGCGCGAGACCGGCTGCGACGGGGTGGTCGTGGGACGCGGGTGCCTGGGGCGGCCGTGGCTGTTCGGGGACCTGGTGGCGGCGTTCGAGGGTACGGGCACATACGCGACGCCGACGCTCAAGGAGGTCGCCGTCGTCATGCGGAGGCATGCGGAGCTGCTGGGGGAGTGGATCGGCGACGAGGCGCGCGGGGTGATCGACTTCCGCAAGCACGTGGCCTGGTATCTGAAGGGCTTCGCGGTGGGCTCCGAGATGCGCAAGAAGCTGGCGATCACGTCCTCGCTGGGGGAGCTGGACGAGCTGCTGGGTGAGCTGGACCTGGACCAGGCGTGGCCGGTGGGGGCGGACGGGCCTCGCGGTCGTACGTCCGGGAACAACCGGGTCGTCCTGCCGGACGGGTGGCTGAAGGACCCGTACGACTGCGCCGGGATCAGCGCGGAAGCCGAACTGGACACGTCGGGCGGCTGAGGGGCGACGCCCGCGGCCTCACCGCCGGACGGGCTTGAATTGCCCGGCCCTGCCGGACTGGTAGAGCCGGCTGACGGACGCGGATGCTCCGGAGGTCGTCGGTCGGGCCGTGGAGGACACGGCCGCTCATCTGATACGGGTTGCAGGAGGGGACGCCCCGGACCGGGTGGCCCTGAGTGCCACGTCGGTGGCCGCTGCGCTGACCGGCGGTTTCCACGAGCGGGTGGAGGCCCGGGCCCGTTGCGCCCCGGCGTACTGCTCCCGGGGTCTGTGTGGCGGTGGGGACTCTGCGGACGGAGGTGCGTCCGCGCAGGCCGCGGGATGCCCGGTGCTGGTGGTGCCGTCGTTGCTGCCGGTACCCGCATCCTGGGACGCGTCTTCGCGAGAGCCTGGAGGTTGTGGATCTCGCGATGCTCAGCAGGCGTGTTTCGTCCTGAGGGCCCGTGTGTTGCGGCCCGCGACACGGGTCCGGATGATGGGACGGAAGCCTCTTCGGCCGCGTGATTCTCGCCACCCCTGATAAGGGTGGCGCTCAGATGAGCGATTTTGAGTGGATCCACCTCCCGAAGGGTGGCACTGGGTGCCATTCCTCGGGGGTTCAAGTCTTGAACCCAAAGGCGGCGTTGGGTGCTCATTTGAGCGGTGAGGGTCTGGTTTGAGTCAAGTCCTCTTCGGAGGGTGAAAGATTTCCTACCCGACAGTTACTTTCGATCTGGTGGCGGACGAGTGGTTACAGCCGTATGACGGACAAGTGGACATACCCAGAAGCCTTCGATCTGGGTATGTTCCTCGCCGTCAGGGCAGCCACCGAGTCCTCGAGGAGTCGAGACCCGTGTCGGAAAACAAAGATCAGAAGTTCGTCTACGACTTCACCGAGGGGAACAGGGACCTCAAGGACCTGCTCGGCGGCAAGGGCGCGAACCTCGCAGAGATGACCAACCTCGGGTTGCCCGTCCCTCCGGGCTTCACGATCACCACCGAGGCGTGCAAGGTCTACCTCGAGAGCGGCCAGGAGCCCTCGGCGCTGCGCGACGAGGTGAGCGCCCATCTCGACGCCCTCGAGCAGTCGATGGGCAAGAAGCTCGGCCAGGCGGACAACCCCCTTCTCGTATCCGTACGTTCGGGCGCGAAGTTCTCCATGCCGGGCATGATGGACACCGTCCTCAACATCGGCCTCTCCGACGCGTCGGTGGTCGGGCTCGCCAAGCAGTCCGGCGACGAGCGCTTCGCCTGGGACTCCTACCGCCGCCTCATCCAGATGTTCGGCAAGACCGTCCTCGGCGTCGACGGCGAGCTCTTCGAGGACGCGCTCGACGAGGCCAAGGCCGCCAAGAAGGTCACCGTCGACACCGACCTCGACGCCGCCGACCTCAAGAAGCTGGTCAAGCAGTTCAAGAAGCTCGTCGCCCGCGAGGCCGGCCGGGACTTCCCGCAGGACCCGCGCGAGCAGATGGATCTCGCGATCCGCTCGGTCTTCGAGTCCTGGAACACCGACCGCGCCAAGCTCTACCGCCGCCAGGAGCGCATCCCCGGCGACCTCGGCACGGCGGTCAACATCTGCTCGATGGTCTTCGGCAACCTCGGCCCCGACTCGGGCACCGGCGTCGCCTTCACCCGCGACCCCGCCAGCGGCCACCAGGGCGTCTACGGCGACTACTTGCAGAACGCGCAGGGCGAGGACGTTGTCGCGGGCATCCGCAACACCGTGCCGCTCGCCGAGCTGGAGACGATCGACAAGAAGTCGTACGACCAGCTGATGCAGATCATGGAGACCCTCGAAACGCACTACAAGGACCTGTGCGACATCGAGTTCACCATCGAGCGCGGCCAGCTGTGGATGCTGCAGACCCGGGTCGGCAAGCGGACGGCCGGTGCTGCCTTCCGAATCGCCACCCAGCTCGTGGACCAGGGCCTGATCGACGAGGCCGAGGCGCTGCAGCGCGTCAACGGCGCGCAGCTCGCCCAGCTGATGTTCCCGCGCTTCGACGAGAACGCCAAGGCGGATCTGCTCGGCCGCGGGATCGCCGCCTCCCCGGGTGCGGCCGTCGGCAAGGCTGTCTTCGACTCGTACACCGCGGTCAAGTGGTCGCGCTCCGGCGAGAAGGTCATCCTGATCCGCCGCGAGACCAACCCCGACGACCTCGACGGAATGATCGCCGCCGAGGGCATTCTCACCAGCCGCGGCGGCAAGACCTCCCACGCCGCCGTCGTCGCCCGCGGCATGGGCAAGACCTGTGTGTGCGGCGCCGAGGAGCTCGAGGTCGACACCAAGCGCCGCCGGATGACGGTGAACGGCACCCTCGTCGAGGAGGGCGACGTCGTCTCCATCGACGGCTCCACCGGCAAGGTCTACCTGGGCGAGGTCCCGGTCGTGCCCTCCCCGGTCGTCGAGTACTTCGAGGGCCGGATGCACGCGGGCGCCGACGACGCCGACGAGCTGGTCGCCGCCGTGCACCGGGTCATGGCCTACGCGGACCGGGTCCGCCGTCTTCGCGTACGGGCCAACGCCGACAACGCCGAGGACGCGCTGCGCGCACGGCGCTTCGGCGCGCAGGGCATCGGCCTGTGCCGCACCGAGCACATGTTCCTCGGTGAGCGCCGCGAGATGGTCGAGCGGCTGATCCTCGCCGACACCGACGACGAGCGCGAGCAGGCGCTGGGTGCCCTGCTGCCGCTGCAGAAGAAGGACTTCGTCGAGCTCTTCGAGGCGATGGACGGACTGCCCGTCACCGTGCGGCTGCTGGACCCGCCGCTGCACGAGTTCCTGCCTGACATCACCGAGCTGTCGGTACGCGTCGCCCTCGCCGAGTCCCGCAAGGACGCCAACGAGAACGACCTGCGGCTGCTCCAGGCCGTGCACAAGCTGCACGAGCAGAACCCGATGCTGGGCCTGCGCGGTGTACGCCTCGGTCTGGTCATCCCCGGTCTGTTCGCCATGCAGGTACGGGCGATCGCCGAGGCCGCGGCCGAGCGCAAGAACGCCAAGGGCGACCCGCGCGCCGAGGTCATGATCCCGCTCGTGGGCACCGTCCAGGAGCTGGAGATCGTCCGCGAGGAGGCCGACCAGGTCATCGCCGAGGTGGAGGCCGCCACCGGCACGAACCTCAAGCTGACCATCGGCACGATGATCGAGCTGCCGCGCGCCGCGCTGACCGCCGGTCAGATCGCCGAGGCCGCCCAGTTCTTCTCCTTCGGCACGAACGACCTCACCCAGACGGTGTGGGGCTTCTCCCGCGACGACGTCGAGGCCTCGTTCTTCACGGCCTACCTGGAGAAGGGCATCTTCGGGGTCTCCCCGTTCGAGACGATCGACAAGGACGGCGTCGGCTCGCTCGTACGCAGCGCCGTCGAGGCCGGTCGAGCCACCCGCCCCGACCTGAAGCTGGGCGTGTGCGGCGAGCACGGCGGCGACCCGGAGTCGGTGCACTTCTTCCACGAGGTCGGGCTGGACTACGTGTCCTGCTCGCCCTTCCGGATCCCGGTGGCGCGCCTGGAGGCCGGCCGCGCGGCGGCCGAGTCGAAGGGCAGCGACTCCCGCTAAGGGCTGTCCCCCAATACCCGGCGGATGAGCGCGCGGCGTCAGATGCGGTGCATCGCAAGGCGGAGAGTCGTCCTCATACTGGGCGTATTCGGGTGATTCGACAACGCAGCGAGGTGCCGTAGCTGTCGTCGCGCGCCCGGCGGGTATTGCGGGACAGCCCTCAGGACGCCGGAGCCGTCACCGGTCTCCCCTGGCCGCCCCGGCGGCACCCGGGAGATCGGCAACGACCCTCACCGACCCGGTGATGGTTCCGGAACACAGAAGAGGAAGAGGCGGGCGCCTGTGCGGGGCACCCGCCTCTTCCGCTTATTTCAAGGTTGTTGGAAAGTCCATGTTGAATTCCGTACCGTTACCAAGAACCGAATTTCTGCCATTTACTGCGCAAACAACGGGCGGAGCGCGGCCTGTGGATCCCCATCCACAGGCCGCGCCCCATTACCCGTGCCGGACAGGGAGCCGCAACCCTCTGTCGCCCGCCGCCGGACGCGCAAAGCCCCCCACGGTCTTCGCTGCGTCCATCGGAGACAGATGATTTCCTGCCCGACGTCGTACAGCCTTTCGGTTGGCACCCGACCCTCGCGAGGCGTTTCAACTGTGGCTGAAACACCGTGGTAACGTCCTGTGATTGCATGCATACTCAGTGGTGGGGGCGATTGCGGATGCAACAGGGGGGTTCGGTGCTGCGTATCCATTTCACTGGGGATGACCTAGCCAGAGTTCGGATGGCGGCCAGACCGGATGTTCTGTGGGAAGCCATTCTGAGCTTTCATCGATTGAGGGAGCGCAGGCGCGCCCTGATGTTCGGCGAATGGCGCGCGGAAACCCGTGTCCGGTTGAGTGGTGAAACGCGCCTGCTGGCCGCGCTGGTTCCGCCGCGGGGCTATTTCCCCGACTTTCTGACGCCCTCAGAGGGCGCCTGCGGGCTGGAGGCGAGCCTGGAGGCCCTGCGGGCCACCCCGCCGGGCCGGCTGCACTCCGAACTCGCCCTGGCCGCCGCGGGACGGGCTGCCGCGCCCGGGCTGCCCGGCCGGCTCTCCGCCCTCGCGGAGGGCAGACCCGAGGCGCTCGCCGGTCTCGTCGGCGCGCTGCGCAGCTACCACCGGGCCGCCATCGAACCGTACTGGCCGCACATCCAGGCCACGGTCGAGGCGGACCGTGCGGTACGCGGCCGCGCTCTGCTGGACGGCGGCGCCGGAGAACTGCTCGCCTCACTGCCGCCGGTGCTGCGCTGGCGGGCGCCGGTGCTGGAGGCCGACTATCCCGCCGAGCGCGAACTGCATCTGAACGGGCGGGGGTTGCTGCTCCAGCCGTCGTTCTTCTGCCGGGGCACCCCCGTGGTCTACCGCGACACCGGCCTTCCGCCGGTGCTCGTCTATCCCGCGGCCCACAGCTGCGCACCGGCCTTCGGCGAGTCGGGCGACCCCTCGCTCGGCAAGCTCGTCGGCCACACCCGCTCGGTCGTCCTTCAGGCCATTCGCTACGGCTGTACGACCAGTGAACTCGCCCGCAGGGCAGGGGTGTCGCTCGCCTCCGCCAGCCAGCACGCGGCGGTCCTGCGCGAGGCGGGCCTGGTGGTGACCCTGCGCCACGGCAATGCCGTCCTGCACACGGTCACCCCGCTGGGCGCCGCCCTGCTGAGGGGCGGCGCTACAGCGGAGGCCGCGGGCTGACAGGGCCCTGCTGAGCCCGGTGGCGGCGCTGCTGAAGGGACCCGTCACCTTGTAGGTGATACCGCCCGACGAGGAGCCGGTCGTACTTCAGTCCTCCGGGACCGTGATCGCTCCGACCGGGCAGGCCCGGGCCGCCTCCCGTACGAGCGGACTGCCGCCCTCCTCGCGGCCCGGCAGCAGCGTGCTCAGTCCGTCGTCGTCCTGGGTGAACACCTCGGGCGCCGTCAGCGCGCACTGCCCCGCGCCGATGCACCTGTCCTTGTCGATGCCGATACCGCTGCCACTCCCCATGGCGGCTACCAGGCCACGGGGAGTTCGAGCATCCCCTGGATGGTGTCGCCCGGTTTGAAGGGGATGTGCTCGGCCGGAGCCGCGAGCCGCAGTCCGGGCAGCCGGTCGAAGAGCGTACGCAGCGCGATCTCCATCTCCGCCCGGGCCAGGTTCTGCCCCAGGCACTGGTGGATGCCGTAGCCGAACGCGACATGGTGGCGGGGCGAGCGGTGCCAGTCCAGTGCGTCGGGCTCCGGGTAGGCGGCGGTGTCCCGGTTGATCAGGGACGTCGAGAAGACGACGCCGTCGCCGGCCCGGACCGTCGTTCCGGCCACCTCGATGTCGTCGGTCGCCACCCGCAGCATCCCGTCGGCGATCGACAGGAACCGCAGCAACTCCTCGACGGCGGTGGGCATCAGGGAGTCCTGCCGGCGCAGCTCTGCCAGCTGCTCCGGGTGCTGGAGCAGGGTGAAAGTACCCAGCGAGATCATGTTCGCCGTGGTCTCGTGGCCCGCGACCAGCAGGACCGTGGCCAGGCTGATCAACTCGTGGCGGTCCACAGCCCCTTCGGCCGACTGCTGCTGGATGAGCTCGTCGAGCAGACCGTCGCCCGGCTCCTCGCGCTTGCGGTCGATCAGGGCGCCGAAGTACTCGTCCAGCTGGTCGCGCGCATCCTCGGTGTCCGCCGCGGACGGTCCGCGCAGCAGCCTGCGCGACTGTTCCTCGAAGAATGCGTGGTCGGCGTACGGGACACCGAGCAGGGCGCAGATCACCATCGACGGCACCGGCAGCGCGAAGGCGCTCACCAACTCGGCCGGCGGTCCCTGCGCGATCATCGTGTC
This sequence comes from Streptomyces sp. SLBN-118, assembly GCF_006715635.1. NCBI lineage: Bacteria > Bacillati > Actinomycetota > Actinomycetes > Kitasatosporales > Streptomycetaceae > Streptomyces > Streptomyces sp. SLBN-118. Next base: position 2,494,672 of record NZ_VFNP01000002.1, on the reverse strand, counting down.
GAGCAGCCGGTCCACGGTCCGCTGGATCTGCGGTCGCAGCGCGGTGGCGCGCCTGAGGGTGAAGCTGGGGATCAGCATCCGCCGCTGGACGCCGTGCTCGGGATCGTCGACGCCCAGAAGTGCGACGCGGCGGTTGGTGAGCGCGGCGAAGCGCTCGGTGGGCTTCGGGAAGCCGTGGTTCTCGCGGTTGGTGGACAGCCGGGGGTCGGCCAGTAGCTCACGCGCGGTGGCGTGCCCGGTGACGACCCACACGGAGCGGCCGTTGTAGAGCGAGACCCGGGAGAGTGGGCGCGCGTCGCGTAACGGGGCGTAGGGGGTGGGCGGGTGGTAGGGGCAACTGCGGTCCTGCGGGAACGGGACCGGTTGCCCGGATCCCGTTTCCGTAGTGAGGGCTGCTGCGGGGATGAGTGCTGCGGGGATGGGCTCTGTCATGGTGACCTCGCGAGCGAAGAGTCCGCTTTGCCGGTCCCCATTAGATGCCCCGGGCATCTAATGGTCCACGCACACTTCGGCCAAATAGCCCAAACCTGGAGCCGGTTCGCTGGCTCCTTCTCATCCCGCCGGACGCGGTCTCAGGACACGGAGGACCTGAGGCCCTCGTACGTCACACCGGTCAGCTGCTCGGACGCGACCCACAGCCGCTCACCCGTGGCGTCGTTCTTCGAATGGCTGAGCCGCCACGACGGCGCGGGTCCACCGCGCCAGCCGAGCAGCCTCGGCCCGGTGAAGGAGTCGGGCCGCACCCCCGGGGCCGTGGCCGCGTACAGGATCGGCAGCGCACCCGACTCGGCGGACTGCGCGAACAGCCGGTTGCCGACCACCATGAACTGCTCCTTCGCCTTCTTGCCCTCCATGCGTGCGCCCGCGGTCTGCAGGTTGGTGTTCGAGTAGCCGGGGTGGGCGGCGGCAGCGACGACCTCGGAGCTCGCCGTCGCGAGCCGCCTGGCCAGCTCGTGCACGAAGAGCAGGTTCGCCGTCTTGGTGCGGGAGTAGGCGGTCCAGGGGCTGTAGCGGCGCTCGCTGTTGAGATCGCCCATGTCGACGCCCGCCATGGCGTGCATGAAGCTGGACACACCCACCACCCGCGCACCCGGTGTACGCAGCAGCTTCGGCATCAGCAGCCCGGTCAGCGCGAAGTGCCCGAGGTGGTTGACGCCGAACTGCGTCTCGAAGCCGTCGGCCGTCTTCCCGTACGGAAGGGCCATCACACCCGCGTTGTTGATGAGCAGATGGAGGCCGTCGTACGGGTAGCGCGCCGCGAACTCCCGTACCGAGGCGAGATCCGCCAGGTCCAGCGGGCTGAACTCCACCTTCGCGCCCGGCACCCGGCCCGCTATGTGGGCCTCGGCCTCCTTGCCACGTGCCTCGCTGCGGCAGGCGAGAATCACTCGCGCGCCGCGGCGGGCCAGCTCCCGTGCCGTGATGAGTCCGAGGCCGCTGTTGGCTCCGGTGACCACGGCGGTGCGCCCGTCCTGGTCCGGTATGTCGCTCGCGTTCCAGCCCCACATGGCTGAACTCCTCAATAAGGAAACTGGGTTGAGTTCAGCCTATGAACGATCGGGCCGGGGAGCCACTGTCGGCGCCCAGATCTGATCCGGTCGCCCCTCCCGCGTCAGCGGATGTCAGGCAGAGCGCGGCGGGCCGCTCACCCCACGCGCACCTCGTACGCCGTCACCGACACCGAGTCGTCGTCCAGACAGCGACCGGTCCGCAGGTCGAAGCGCTGCTTGAGCAGCGGCGACGCGACGAAGGGGCCGGCGGCCGACGAGCCGAGCAGTCCGCGGGAGAGGACCTGGGCACCGGTGAACGGGTCCCGGTTGTCGATGGCGTAGGCGACGCCCTCGCGGTCCACGAAGACCGCCGCCTGGGTGCCGTCGGGCAGCAGGGCCGCAGCTCCGCGTCCCGGCGTCAGCAGGGACAGCGCGCAGAGTTCGACCCACTCCTGGCCCACGCGGAGCCGGACCTGCGTTTGCGTCTTCTCGGGGGCGATCGTCATCGGGCGGCGCTACCTTCCAGGGCTTTCAGCGGACGGATGGACAACAGCGGCAGGTCGGGCTTGACCTGGTCGCGCTCGGGCACGAACTTCACCGTCGGGTCCGGGACGTCGGGTGCGTTGACGAAGGAGACGAAACGGCGCAGCCGCTCAGGGTCGTTGATGGTCTCGGACCACTCGTCGCGGTAGTTCGCGACATGGTCCGCCATCAGCGACTCCAGCTCGACGCAGATGCCCAGCGAGTCATGGACCACCACGTCCCGTACGTGATCGAGGCCGCCCTCGATCCGCTCCAGCCAGGTCGACGTGCGCTCGAGACGGTCGGCGGTACGGATGTAGAACATCAGGAACCGGTCGATCAGCCGGACCAGTTCGGCGTCGGAGAGATCCTGCGCGAGCAGATCGGCGTGGCGCGGTGTCGCGCCGCCGTTGCCGCCGACGTACAGATTCCAGCCGTTGGCCGTGGCGATGACGCCAAAGTCCTTGCTCTGTGCCTCCGCGCACTCGCGCTGGCAGCCGGAGACCGCGGACTTGAGCTTGTGCGGGGAGCGCAGGCCCCGGTAACGCAGCTCCAGGTCGATCGCCATCCTGACCGAGTCCTGTACGCCGTAGCGGCACCAGGTCTGCCCCACACAGGACTTCACGGTGCGCAGCGCCTTGCCGTAGGCGTGCCCCGACTCGAAGCCCGCGTCGACCAGCCGGGCCCAGATCTGCGGCAGTTGGTCCACCCGGGCGCCGAAGAGGTCGATCCGCTGGCCACCCGTGATCTTCGTGTAGAGGCCGTAGTCGCGGGCCACCTCGCCGATCACGATCAGCTTCTCGGGGGTGATCTCACCGCCGGGGATGCGCGGCACGATCGAGTACGAGCCGTTCTTCTGCATATTGGCGAGGAAGTGGTCGTTGGTGTCCTGGAGCGCGGCCTGCTCGCCGTCCAGCACATAGCCGCCCGCGCCGATCGTCGGGGCCAGCGAGGCGATGATCGAGCCGATGGCCGGCTTGCAGATCTCGCAGCCGTTGCCGCCGCGGGCCGTCTCCCGGCCGTGCCGGTCCAGGATCTCCTGGTACGAGGTGAGGCGCAGCGTGTGCACGATCTCGTACAGCTCCTGACGGCTCTGCCCGAAGCAGCCGCACAGGCCCTTGTCGACCTCGACGCCCGAGGCCTCCAGTTCGGCGTTGACCAGCTGGCCGAGCACCTTGACGCAACTGCCGCAGCCCGTACCGGCCTTGGTGCACTTCTTCACCTCGGGCACCGTCGTGCAGGAATGCTCGGTGACCGCACCGCGGATGGTGCCCTTGGTGACGTTGTGGCAGGAGCAGATGACGGCGTCGTCGGGCAGCGCGGAGGGGCCGAGCGCCGCCGGGGCGCCGATTCCCGCGGGCAGCACGAGCTGCTCGGGCGAGATGGGCGGGACGGAGCCCGTGAGCGGGCGCAGCATGCCGTACGCGTCGGCGTCGCCGACCAGTACGCCGCCGAGGAGTTCGCCCTCGCTGCCGATCACCAGCTTCTTGTAGACGCCGGAGCGGGAGTCGGAGTACACGACGTCCAGGCAGCCCTCCGCCGCGCCGTGCGCGTCGCCGAACGAGGCCACGTCCACGCCGAGGAGCTTGAGCTTGGTGGACATGTCGGCGCCGGTGAAACTGCGGGCGTCCTCGGTGATCGTGGCCGCCGCCGTCTCGGCCATCTCGTAGCCGGGCGCGACCAGTCCGTACACCCGGCCGTCCGACGCCAGCGCGCACTCGCCGATCGCGAAGACGGCGGGGTCGGAGGTGCGGCACTGCTCGTCGACCACGATGCCGCCGCGCTCGCCGATCGCGAGACCCGCATCACGGCCGAGCTGGTCCCGGGGCCGTACACCCGCCGAGAAGACGACGAGATCGGTGTCCAGGACCGAACCGTCCGACAGGGCCATGCCGTTCACGGCGCCCGCCTCGTCGACGGTGATCTCCTGCGTGCCGGTACCGGTGTGGACGGTCAGCCCCATGCCTTCGATGGTGCGCAGCAGCGCGGCCCCACCGCCGTCGTCGACCTGCGCCGGCATCAGACGGGGCGCGAACTCCACGATGTGCGTCTTCAGCCCGAGTCCCTTGAGCGCGCCCGCCGCCTCCAGACCGAGCAGCCCGCCGCCGACGACCGCGCCCGTGCGGGCCGTCTTGGCGTACTCCTCGATCGCCAGCAGATCCTCGATCGTGCGGTAGACGAAGCAGCCCTCGGCGTCCTTGTTCGGCACCGGTGGGACGAAGGGGTACGAACCGGTGGCGAGGACGAGCGTGTCGTACGTGAAGGTGCGGCCGACACGCGAGGTGACCGTGCGCGCCGCCCTGTCGATCGTCTCGGCCGGGTCGTCCAGATGCAGTTCGATACCGTGCCGCTCGATGAAGTCGCCCTCGACGAGGGAGAGTTCGTCGGGTGTGCGGCCGGAGAAGTACGAGGTGAGCTGAACGCGGTCGTAGGCGGCGCGAGGCTCCTCGCACAGCACGACGATCCGCGCCCGCCCGGCCGCACCGCGCTCGGCGAGTGCCTCCAGGAAACGCTGGCCGACCATGCCATGGCCGACGACCACGATCGTGGGAGTCGTGGGGGTGGTCATAGCGGTCATGTCAGAGGCCTCCATCATTGGTGAGCAGGTGGAGCAGGGGGACCGTCTCCGGCAGGGCGTCGTCGCCCTCCCAGGCCCGGGCGAGCGCGCCGACCGCGGCGAGATCCCCGAGCAGCACCCCGCCGACGAGCCGGTCCCCGCGGACGACGACCTTGCGGTAGGCGCCGCGGGTGGCGTCGGCGAGCTGGACGACGTCGTCCCCGGGGCGCGGGGTCGGGTCGCCGAACGCGGCCAGATCGAGCGCGCCGGGACCGTTGAGGGTCAGCCGGGTCAGGGCGCGGGTGCCCGTGTAGCGGGCGGGCTTCCCGGTGAGCAGGCAGGCCAGTACATCGGCCTGTTCGAGGGCCGGACCCGCGAGCCCGTACACCCGCCCCTCGTGCTCGGCACAGTCGCCGACGGCGTGGATGTACGGGTCGGAGGTGCGCAGTTCGTCGTCGACGACTATGCCCTTGCGGACGTCGAGTCCGGCGTCCTGGGCGAGCTTGGTCCGCGGGCGCACCCCGCAGGCGAGGACGACGAGTTCCGCGTCCAGCACGTATCCGTCTGCGAGCTCGACGTCCGTGCCGCGCAGTCCGCGCACCCGGCACTCGGTGTGCACCTCCACGCCCATCGCTTCGAGGTGGGCGCGGACCAGCTGCGAGGCGGAGACATCGAGTTGGCGCTCCATGAGGCGCTCGCCCTGCTGGGCCAGAACGACCTTCGCGCCCCGCTCGGCCAGCGCCCGGGCCGCGGAGACTCCGAGCAGCCCCCCGCCGACGACGACGGCCCGGATCCCGGGACGTACGGCGGCGGACAGGGCCGCGCAGTCGTCGAGCGTACGGAACGGATGCACGCCCTCCGGGAGGCCCTGGCTGATCCCGCGCAGCGCGGGCAGCACGGGGTTCGAGCCGGTCGCGAGGACGAGGCGGTCGTACGGCACCGGAGTCCCGTCCTCACAGAGCACCAGCCGCCGCTCCCGGTCGATGGCACTGGCCCGCACACCCCGGCGCACCGGCACGGCGGGCAGGGCGATCACCTCCGGGGCGTAGCGCCCCGCGAGCACTTCCGCGAGCAGCAGGCGGTTGTACGGCGCGTGCGGCTCCTCACCGAGTACGGTGACGGGCGCGCCGGCGGCGACGAGCTGCCGCGCGAGTTGCGCGCCTGCCGTCCCACTGCCGATCACCACGGTTCCTGATGCCATGACCGCAGCGTGCGGGGTCGGTGTTACCCCGCAGGTGCGGGGCTGTTTCCCCGGGGGAACGCTGCGCTCAGCGCGGCGGGGTGGCGGGTGTGAGGGCGGGGCGTACGGTGCGCCTGGGGCGGGGCTTGTCACCCTGCCTGCCTTCCCCTCCGGCCTGGCGGCCGTGGGAGGTGCCCCCAGCCCGAACCGGGCTCCGCCCCCGGAGCCCCGTATGCGACCTTCGGCCGTTTGTCCCCAACACCGGACTGGGGAGTCCGAGGCGCGGGGTCCGGGAGGAGCCCCGGTCAGGAACAGCCCCGCTCGGGTAGGGTTGCCGTCTCCGCATGACGTGGACGGACCGAGGAGGTGAGACGCATTACCGCTGTCGCAGGCCGGGTGCTCTCATCTCAGGACCCCGCGGTCACACGTCCTGGGTGACCGCCCCTCCCGAGCGCGCCCTTCGGTTTCCCGAAAGGCTCTCATGTCGGTTTCACCGTCACCTCTGACTTCTTCCGCCATCGTCACCAAGCTTCGCGCCGCCGGCTGCGTCTTCGCCGAGGACGAGGCGAAACTGATCCTCTCCACCGCAGGCACGCCGTCCGATCTCGCCGCCATGGTGGACCGGCGCGTTGCCGGGCTGCCCCTTGAACATGTCCTCGGCTGGGCCGAGTTCTGCGGTCTGCGGGTGGCCGTGGACCGAGAGGTCTTCGTGCCGCGCCGGCGTACCGAATTCCTCGTCCGCCAGGCAGTCACCCGCGCCCGCCCCGGTGCCGTCGTCGTCGACCTGTGCTGCGGCTCCGGCGCGGTGGGTGTCGCGCTGGCCGCGGCGCTCGGGCCGGTCGAGCTGTACGCGGCCGACATCGACGCTGCCGCCGTTGCGTGCGCCCGGCGCAATGTCGGTGCCGTCGGCGGCCGGGTGTACGAGGGCGATCTCTTCGGGGCACTGCCCGTCGCGCTGCGTGGCCGTATCGAGGTGCTGGCCGCCAACGTGCCCTACGTACCGACCGAAGAGGTGGGCCTGCTGCCCTCGGAGGCCCGCGAACACGAGCCACTGGTCGCGCTCGACGGCGGCGCGGACGGGCTCGACGTCCTGCGGCGGGTCGCGGCCGATGCGCCACGGTGGCTGGCGCCGGGCGGATGCCTGCTGGTGGAGACAAGCGAGCGTCAGGCGCCGCTCGCCGTCGAGGCCTTCAGCGGGAGCGGGCTGAGCACGACACTGGCCGTTTCCGAGGAGCTGTACGCCACGGTCGTGATCGGAACGAGGCTCAGCGGGCTGTCGGCCTGACCGGCGCGCGCCGCGGAACCTCAGACGTCGCTCAACTCTCCCGGGATCGATGGACGCCACACGCATCACGTCCGTAGGGTCGCGGCCATGCCCGACATATCGCTGACCACGCTCGTCTTCCTCTGCCTTGCCGCCGCGGCGGCCGGCTGGATCGACGCGGTGGTCGGCGGCGGAGGGCTGCTGCTCCTGCCCGCCATGCTGCTCGGTCTGCCCCACGTCCAGACCGCGCAGATCCTCGGTACCAACAAGGCCGTGGCCATCGTCGGCACCTCGGGCGCCGCGATCACCTACGTGCGCAAGGCCCCGGTGCAGGTGAAGACCGCGGTACGGATCGGGCTCGCCGCGCTCGCGGGCTCGATGGGCGGCGCCTTCTTCGCGGCCGGGATCAGCAGCGACGTACTGAGGCCCGTGATCATGTTGGTGCTGCTCGGCGTCGCCGCCTTTGTGATGCTGCGTCCCGCCTTCGGTACCGCGACCGATGCCGAGCGGCGGACGGTCACCCGGGCCCGTACGATCGCCGCGATCGTGCTCGTCGGCGGCGGGATCGGCTTCTACGACGGCCTGGTCGGGCCCGGCACCGGGACCTTCCTGGTGCTCGCGCTGACGGCCGTGCTCCATCTCGACCTGGTGACCGCCTCCGCCACAGCCAAGATCGTCAATATCTGCACCAACGGCGGGGCCCTGGCGATGTTCGCCTACCAGGGCACGGTGATGTGGCAACTGGCGGCGCTGATGGCGGTGTTCAACCTGGCGGGCGGCATGTTCGGGGCAAGGATGGCGCTGCGCAAGGGCAGCGAGTTCGTCCGCGGAGTGCTGCTCGTCGTGGTCTTCTCGCTGGTTGCGAAGCTCGCCTTCGACCAGTGGACCGCGTAGGCCACCGTCCTTGCCGGCAGCCCCCGAGGGTCTGTCGTCTAGCCCGTCGTCTTCGGCTCGCGCACCCCGATCAGATGCGCGAAGGCCACCACATTGCCCTTGTAGCCGGTCTTCTCGGTGAAGCCGCCCCCGCACGTGATCACCCGGAGCTCGGCCCGGTCCTTGGGCCCGTACACCTTCTCGTCGGGGAACGAGCCCGCGTCGTACACCTCGATCGCGTCGATCGTGAAGACCGCCGTGCGGCCGTCCTTGCGGGTCACCTCGATCCGGTGGCCCTTCTTCAGAGCACCCAGGCTGTAGAAGACCGACGGACCCCGCGCGTTGTCGACATGCCCGGCGACGATCGCCGTTCCTTTCGCGCCGGGGGCAGCGCCGTCCCGCCACCAGCCCGCCAGGTTGCGGTCGGTGGCCGGCGGCACCTCCAGGCTGCCGTCGCCGGCGAGGCCCAGCGGCATGACCGGGGCGTCGATGCGGATCTCGGGTATGCGCAGGCGCACGGGCACGGACGGCGGCAGGGGGTCGGCGGCCGCGTCCGTGTAGTAGTCGGGACCGGCCGCGAAGGCCTCCGCGGCGGAGGGGACCGGCGGGGTCACAGAAACGGAGCCGTTCTGGACCAGCCAGGCGCCTGCGCAGACGGCGACGGCTATGACCCAGCCCTTGCCCTGGCCCGCTGCGGTCATCGGTCCTCCGGATACTTCTCGCCCGCTCCCGGCAGGCTCGGGGCCTGCCGGGAGCGGGGACACGGCGGTACCGGAGCGGTGGAAACCGCCCCGTCAGCTGCCCTGCGCGCCGCTCGCCCGGCGGCGCAGGAGCACGGTCCCGCCGACGGCGGCCGCGGCCAGAATGGCCACGCCCGCCGCGATCTGGGTGGTGTCGGGGCCCACGCTGCCTCCGACGCCGGTGTTGACGTGGCCGGTCGGCCATCCGTGGTGCTCTACGGTCACGTCGCCCGAGGCCTGCCGGCCGTTCTTGCAGCTCACCGTGATGGCGTAGGTCCCCGCGTGGGTGTGCTGGGGGATCGTGAACTGGCCGACCGCGACATCCTTGTGCGTTCCGGGCGCCAGACGGAACTCACCGGCGCCCAGAGCGCGGGCGTCGCCCACACCGTGGCCGCCGGGGCCGCAGACAGTGGTGCTCACGGTGATGACGGCGCCCGGAGCGGCGATGTTCGGGAAAACCTCCAGCGTGCCGGAGTCCCAGGCGTAAGCCGTGTGCACGCCGAGACCTGTCACGGCGGCCGCCAGTGCGGTACTGGCCAGCAGGCGGGCGGTGGCGCGCATGGTGATCCTCCGAGGAAGCACGGGTGGTGCGAGAGTGCGTCTTCTCTCCGAGGTAAGGCGCAGCCCGCCGCGGACGCCTGCTGATGGGGAATCAGATTGATGTGTTCCGCTCGGCGTGTCGCACTGGACAGGATCCGTTGTCGCAGGTCATCACGGGTGACGGGGAATCAGGTGACGGCCGCGCCGAATGGGTGACGGGCTTACGTGCGAGGCTCTGCCTCGGGGTGCTTCTCAGAGGGCTCGGCGGGCTCGGCGGCGAAGCCGGTGGTGTCGAGGTCGAAGTCGAACGGCGCGGGCACATGCAGCGGCTTCCCGAAGGACACCGTGGTGCGGGATCGGTAGCCCTGCGGCGACGGGTCCCAGAACGCGGCGATCTCCTCGGCCTGCATATCGAGGATCAGATATACAGGCACCTGCCTGCCGTACGCCTCCAGCTTGTCCTGCCAGTCGGCGTCCCTCGTGGAGACGGACGTGAGCTCGGCGACGAGGGAGAGCGCCTCGCCGTCGGCGTGGCGGCCGTCGGCGTCGAAGGCTGCTTCCTCGGCGACGAAGAGGTCAGGTCCGAAGGCTCGCTCCGAGGCGGGCAGGCGGAACAGGAACGGTGAGGTCTCTGCGATGTGCCCTTCAGGCGCATGGGTATCCAACTGCCGTCGCAGAGACCTCATGGCGTGCAGGTAGCGAAGCTTGGACCACGGCGACACGACGATCTTCCCCCGGATGAGCTCGGCCTTGTAGCCGTCAGGTGTGTCCAGTTCCTCCACGGTCCGGAGCAGGCTCTCGAAGTCTCCGGAAGACGGGGTGTCTATCGGTGTCGGCCGTTCCATCATGGTCGTCACGGTAGTCCTCGGAGTGCTCGTACGCAGGGCTGGTCGAGTTCTGACACTAGTTACGCTCTGCTGCGACGTCCGGGCTCCGACCCGGGCTCACCCGTACGAGCTAACCCAACGCGCTTCGACCCGAAGGAGATTGTCGGTGGCCCAGGCACTGACCGTACTCACCGTACTGACCACGACCGACAGCGCACAGAAGGCCGAGCGGCTGGCGCGGGGCGTGGTGGAGGCGAGGCTGGCGGCGTGCGCGCAGGTCTCCGCGCCCGTGACCTCCGTCTTCTGCTGGAAGAACGCCATCGAGACCGCGGAGGAGTGGCAGGTCCTCTTCAAGACGACCGAGGCCTGCTATCCGGCGCTGGAGGCGCACCTGATCGCGGCTCACGACTACGAGACGCCGGAGATCATCGCCACGCCGGTGGTGGGCGGCGGTGCGGCGTATCTGGCGTGGATCGACGCGGAGACCGTGGCGCCGTGAGAGGAGCGGGCCCCAGGGAGGAGCTTCCGTTCTTCGTCTACGGCACGCTGCGCCCGGGCGAGATCAACCACGATCTGTTTCTGCACGGCCGCACGGCCGCGGAGGAGCCGGCGGTGCTCGCGGACGCGGTGCTGTACGAGGGCCCCGGCTATCCGTACGCCCTGCTCGAACCCGGCGGGGGCACGGTCGCGGGCGAGGTGGTGACGGCGGCGCCGGGGGAGTACGGGGAACTCCTCGGCGTACTCGACCGGCTGGAGGAGTGCGTCGCGCCGGGCCACCCGCGCAATCTGTACGAGCGGCTGGCGCGCGAGGTCCGACTCCCGGACGGCACGGCCGTACGGGCCTGGGTGTATGTCGCGGCGCCGGGAGTGGCACGGAAGCTGCGGGCGACCGGCACACCGATCCCGGGCGGCGACTGGACGGGCCGCCTGTCCGGCTGAGCCGCGCTATGACGCGTGGACACGCTCCACCCGGACCGCGCACACCTTGAACTCGGGCATCCGCGAGGTCGGGTCGAGCGCTGGATTCGTCACCGAGTTGACCCGGCCCTCGCCGGGCCAGTGGAACGGCATGAAGACCGTGTCGGAACGGATCCCGGTGGTGATCCGCGCGGGCCCGACGGCCCGCCCGCGCCGAGACACGACGGCGAGCGGCTCGCCCTCCACGGCACCCAGTCGCTCGGCCAGCAGCGGGTGCAGCTCGACGAACGGCCCCGGGGCGGCGGCATTGAGCTCGTCGACCCGCCGGGTCTGCGCCCCGGACTGGTACTGCGCGACAACGCGCCCCGTGGTGAGCAGGACGGGATACGCCTCACTGGGCTCCTCGGCGGCGGCACGGTGCCCGACGGCGACGAACCGGGCGCGCCCGTCGTCCGTGGCGAACCGGTCGAGGAAGAGGCGCGGGGTGCCGGGGTGCGGGGAGCCGGAATGCGGGGTGCCGGAGCGCGCGTCCTCCGCGGTGTCCTGTGCCGGGCAGGGCCAGAAGACCCCGTTCTCCTCGGCGATCCTGGAGTACGTGATGCCCGAGTAGTCCGCCGGGCCGCCCGCCGAGGCCCTGCGCAGTTCCTCGAAGACCTCCTCGGGGGACGACGGGAAACCCTTGTCGTGGCCCAGCAGGGACGCCAGGCCGCCCAGGACCTCCAGATCGCTCCGTACCCCCGGCGGTGGCGAGAGGGCACGGCGGCGCAGCAGGACCCTGCCCTCCAGGTTGGTCGTCGTCCCCGTCTCCTCCGCCCACTGGGTGACCGGCAGCACCACATCCGCCAGCGCCGCAGTCTCGGACAGCACCACGTCCGCAACCGCAAGGAAGTCCAGCGAACGCAGCCGCTCCTCCACATGCCCGGCGCGCGGTGCGGACACCACCGGGTTCGAGCCCATCAGCAGCAGCGACTTCACGTCCCCGCCGAGCGCGTCGAGGAGTTCGTACGCACTGCGCCCCGGCCCCGGGAGTGTCTCCGGCTCCACACCCCACACCCGGGCGACATGCGCCCGCGCCGCCGGGTCGTCCAGCTTGCGGTAGCCCGGCAACTGGTCGGCCTTCTGGCCGTGTTCGCGGCCGCCCTGCCCGTTGCCCTGGCCCGTCAGACAGCCGTAGCCGGACAGCGGCCGTCCCGCACGGCCCGTCGCCAGACACAGGTTGATCCAGGCGCTGACCGTGTCCGTGCCCTTGGACTGCTGCTCGGGCCCGCGCGCCGTCAGTACCATCCCCGACTCGGCGTCACAGAACATCCGTACCGCGTCCCGCAGCTGGGGAACACCCACGCCCGTGATCCGCTCGACCAGCTCGGGCCAGTGCGCCATTGCCGCCGCCCTGGCCTCCTCCCAGCCAGTCGTACGGTCCGCGATGAACTCCTCGTCCGTACGCCCCTCCGACACCGCCACATGCAGCAGCCCCAGCGCGAGCGCCAGATCCGTCCCGGGCCGTGGCGCGAGGTGCAGATCGGCCTGCTCCGCCGTCCGCGTACGGCGCGGGTCGACGACGATCAACGTGCCGCCGTTCTCCCGCAGTTCGGTCAGATAGCGCAGCGCCGGAGGCATCGTCTCGGCGAGGTTGGAGCCGACCAGGATCACGCATCCGGTGCGCGGAATGTCCTCCAGCGGGAACGGCAGCCCGCGGTCGAGACCGAACGCCCGCTGATGCGCGGCGGCGGCCGACGACATGCAAAAACGCCCGTTGTAGTCGATCTGCGAGGTGCCGAGCACGACCCGCGCGAACTTTCCGAGCGTGTACGCCTTCTCATTGGTCAGACCCCCGCCCCCGAAAACGCCGACCGCGTCGGGGCCGTACGCCGTCCGCGTCCGCCGAAGTCCCTCCGCGACCGTGCGCAGAGCCTCCTCCCAGGTGGCCGGCTCGAGCCTGCCTGTGGCGGGGCGACGGACCAGGGGCTCGGTCAGGCGCACCCGGGAGGAGAGCAGCGCGGGCGCGGTGCGGCCCTTGCCGCACAGTGCGCCCAGGTTCACGGGGAAGTCCGGCCGCTCCACGATCTCGACCGCATCCGCCTCACCGCGCAGGCTCATGCCGCACTGCAGGGCGCAGTAGGGACAGTGGGTCGGCGTGATGGGGGCGGCCGGGTCGGTCGTGGTGGTGGCGTCGGGCATACGCCCAGGTTGGGTCGTCCGTGTTACACGGGCGGGCGCCCCGGATTACGGTCGCGGTACGGCGGGCTCCGTCTGCGCCCCGCCGCCCCGTGAGGCACGGCCGCCGCTCCTCACTCGCGGCGGCCGAGCAGCGCCAGCAGCCTGGTCTGGTGGCTGTCGCCCGGCGGCGGCTCGATCGGAGGCGCGAAGAGACCGGACTTGGCCAGCTCGGCGGCGTAGGGCGTGACCTCGTCGAGCGCGAAGAGGACCAGCACGTCCGGCAGCCGCTCCGGCGCGCCGATCGCCCGCGACAGATCCCAGGAGTGCACGACGGCGTCGGTGACCATCTGCGCGCAGTATGCGACCGCGGGTGTCTCCCCGTACGAAAGCCGGACGGTCCGCTCCAGCGCGCCCGGTGCGGCGAAGGCCTTGCGCGCGGCGCGTGCGGCGGTGTCCCAGCTGGTCTTCGGCTTTCTGCCGAGGACGTCCCCGTCGTAGGCATCGCCCACGTCCTTGGCGCCCAGCCCGTCGGTCACCAGGGCGGGCACCCACAACTGTTCCGCGGTGAGATGGTTGACGAGATCGCGTACGGACCAATCGGTGCAGGGCGTCGGATCGTCCCACTGTTCGGCCCGTACGGCGTGCACGCGGTCCGTGAAGAACGCGAGCGCTTCGGCGTGACGGCTGAGCAGGGTGGCTACGTCGTTTTCCATACGCCTCACTGTCGCGCGCCGCGGATGCCGGCGCGAGTCTGCGGCACGCGTGCGCACGCGCGTGTCGGCGGGCATTGCGGGGGCGTCGCCGCGGCTTGGTCACGGCATCACCTCGCCGCAGCGGCCAGTGCCTCCTTCACACCCGGTTCCTCGGCGCCCAGGAACCGGGGATCCGGCGTGAACGCCGCGTCCAGCGCCGCCTTGCCCGCCGCGAACATCTCGCGCGTCCCGCCGTACAGCCAGGTCACGTCATGCGGCTCGGCGACCCCGACGCCGTACGACTCGACCCCGGCCGCCCGGCAGAGCGCGACGGCCCGCCGGATGTGGAACCCCTGGGTCACCAGAACCGCCCTCTCGACCCCGAAGATCTTCTTGGCGCGTACGCAGGAGTCCCAGGTGTCGAACCCGGCGTAGTCACTGACGATCTGCCGGTCCGGCACGCCGCGCGTAGTGAGATAGGTACGCATCGCGTCCGGCTCGTCGTACTCCACGCGGCTGTTGTCGCCGGTGACCAGTACGACCTTGACCTTGCCCGCCCGGTACAACTCGGCGGCGGCGTCCAGGCGGTGCGCGAGATAGGGCGTGGGGCGGCCCTTCCACAGCCCGGCCCCGAAGACGACGGCGACATCCTGCGCGGGGACGTCCGCGACGGCGCGGACCCGGCTGTCGGCGACGGCATGCATCCAGGTAGCGGGCGCGAGCGCGAGCACGCACCCGAGCATGACCGTCTGCACGATCCGCCGCTGGGCACGCCGGGTGCGGGGCAATCTCAGTCCAGGTCGCTTCACACCTGGTCAGACGCTGTTCGGTCCGGATCGGTTCGGTCCGCATCGGTCGGCATCGGTCCGGTCCGGACCGGTCGGGTGCCGTCCACGCGGCCGGCGCTTGCGCAGCCGGCGGTGGATCGCAGGAGGTGGGGAGTCCGACAAAGCCGGGGCCGAGCCGGTGAGCCCGTGGAAAACACCCGTCACCGTCACGCAACGACCCTGCAATCTCGGCCCGGCAGGATCGGTTCATGACGGAGCCGGCAGTACACCCTCGCGAGTCCCTGCCCCTGGACGCCAAGCCCCTGGACGCCGGGCTCTTCGACTCGACGCCCCTCGCCACCACCGCGCAGTTGCTCTCGCGCATCACCGACCAGCTGGGCACCCAACTCAGCCACGTCACACGAAACGGAGCCCGCAGGCGTATGCCACCGACAGAACGGCCCACCCTTGTCGCCGTCGCCCACGGCAGCCGCGACCCGCGCGCCCTGCGCACCGCCACCGCGCTCCTCGACGTGGTCCGTGAGCTGCGCCCCAGCCTCGACGTCCGCCTCGGCCACATCGAGCTGAACGAGCCACTGCTCTCCGACACTCTCGCCGCGCTGCACGCAGAGCGGCATGGACAGGGCACCCGGGCCGTCCTCGTCCCGCTGCTCCTCGGCCGCGGCCACCACGTCAAGCACGATCTGCCGCAGGCAGCCGCGGCGCTGCCTGATGCGGACATACGGATCGCCGCCCCGCTCGGCCCGCACCCCCTCCTCCTCGAGGCGCTGTGCTCCCGCCTGGCCGATGCGGGCTGGCGGCCCGAGGACGGCACCGGCCGCAGCGCCGGAGTGGTCCTGGCCGCGGCGGGATCGCGCGACCCCGACTCCGCATCGGACACCCGCCGCACGGCCGACCTGCTCAGCGAGCGCCTGGGCGGCGTGCCGGTCGTTCCCGCGTACGCCTCGGCCGCCTCGCCGACCGTGCCCGCGGCCATCCGTGCGCTCACCGCACGCGGCCGCCACCGCATCGCCGTCGCCTCCTACTTCGTATGCCCCGGACAGTTCTCCACCGCCAGTGCAAGCGCGTCGCCCTGGATCGCCGCCGAACCGCTGGGCGCGCATCCGGCCCTGGCCCGGCTGCTGCTGCGGCGCTACGAAGAAGCACTGAGCACGCCGAGGCATGCCGCTCAGCGGCGCGAACTCGCCACCGCGTAACCCGCTCGGTCGCCCGTCCGCGACCCGCTGCGGTTACCTTCGGTGCATGGCAGGCACCACCAGCACCACCTCATCAGGCCCCGGCGGATCCCCCGGACCCCACGGACACGACGCGTACGACGAGGCAGCCACCGACCGTTTCGCCCCCGAACCGGACAAGCGCCCCGGCCGCACCGCCTTCCAGCGCGACCGCGCGCGTGTGCTGCACTCCTCGGCATTGCGCAGACTCGCCGGAAAGACCCAGGTGGTGACCCCCGGCACGCGCAATCTGGCCTGGGACGCCAGCCCGCGCACCCGGCTCACCCACTCCCTTGAGTGCGCCCAGGTCGGACGCGAGCTCGGCGCGGCACTCGGCTGCGACCCGGATCTCGTCGAGGCCGCCTGCCTCGCCCACGACATGGGCCATCCGCCCTTCGGGCACAACGGTGAACAGGCGCTCAACGACTTTGCCAAGGACTGCGGCGGCTTCGAGGGCAACGCCCAGTCACTGCGCCTGCTGACCCGTATCGAGCCCAAGCGCTTCGTCCACGACGCATACGGCGATCTCGTGAGCGTCGGCCTCAATCTCACCCGCGCCGCCCTGGACGCAGCCACCAAATACCCGTGGCCGCGCGGCGGGCATCCCTCCGCCCCCGACTCGGTGAAATTCGGGGTCTACGAGGACGACCTGCCGGTCTTCGAGTGGGCCCGTGAGGGAGCGCCCGCGTACGGGAAATGCTTCGAGGCCCAGGTCATGGACTGGTCCGACGACGTGGCCTACTCGGTGCACGACTTCGAGGACGGTCTGCACGCCGGCCATGTCGACCCGGGCCTCCTGCTCGCCGAACCGGAGCGCAGCGACATCTTCCGGGTCGCGATCGGCCGGTACGTCCCCGAGGACACCGATCCGCAGGAGCTGGCCGAGGCCCTGGACCGGCTCGTCGACCAGGAGTGGTGGCCGCACCACTACGACGGCTCAGCGGTTGCGCAGGCCCGGCTCAAGGACGCCACCAGCCAGCTCATCGGCCGGTTCTGCCTGGCCGCGGAGGGTGCGACCCGCGAGGCGTACGGCTCCGGCCGGCTCACCCGGTACGCCGCCGAACTGGTCGTTCCGCCCGCCACCCGCAACGAGTGCGCCGTACTCAAGGCCGTCGCCGACCGCTATGTGATGCAGCGCGCCGAACAGGAAGCACTCCGGGCCGACCAGCGTATCGTGCTGGCGGAGCTGGCCGAGGCGCTCACTGCTCGGGCACCCGAGAGTCTCGAACCGCAGTTCCGGGCCCAGTTCGACGCCGCGCCCGACGACCGCGCGCGCAAGCGGGTGATCGTCGACCAGCTGGCATCCCTCACGGACGCCTCGGCCCGCACCTTGCACACCCATCTCACGACACGCCGCTGACCAGCCGGGGGAGCAGTCCGGGCGGGTCCGCGATGACACGCCCACGGGTCACTCCCTCTTCCGCCATAACGCTCCGTGCGGGACGCTCGCTGAAGGCTGAGCAGCGTGAAAGCAAAGAGGAGGCATCAAGTGGTCGACGCACATCGGACATTCGTCATCGTCGGCGGTGGACTGGCCGGGGCCAAGGCCGCCGAGACCCTCCGCGCCGAGGGGTTCACCGGACGAGTGATCCTCATCGGCGACGAACGCGACCACCCCTATGAGCGCCCGCCGCTGTCCAAGGGCTATCTGTCGGGCAAGGACGAACGCGACAGCGTCTTCGTCCACAAACCCGGCTGGTACGCCCAGGCCGATGTCGAACTGCACCTCGGCCAGACCGTCGTCGCCATCGACCGGGAAGCCAAGTCCGTCCGGCTCGGCGAGGGCACCGTCCTGCACTACGACAAGCTGCTGCTGGCCACCGGAGCCGAGCCGCGCCGGCTCGACATCCCCGGCACCGAGCTGGCCGGCGTCCACCATCTGCGCCGCCTCGCCCACGCCGACCGGCTGCGCCGGGCGCTCACCGCGCTCGGCCGCGACAACGGCCAACTGCTCATCGCGGGCGCGGGCTGGATCGGCCTGGAGGTCGCATCGGCCGCCCGTGGCTACGGCGCCGAGGTCATGATCGTCGAACCGGAGGCCACCCCGCTGCAGCGGGTCATCGGCCCCGAGCTGGGCCAGATGTTCACCGAGCTCCACCGGGAGCACGGCGTCCGCTTCCACTTCGGCGCCCGCCTCACCGAGATCACCGGGCAGGACGGCATGGTGCTCGCGGCCCGCACCGACGACGGCGACGAGCACCCCGCGCACGCCGTCCTCGCCGCGATCGGGGCCGCCCCGCGCACCTCTCTGGCCGAGACAGCCGGTCTGGAGATGGCGGACCGTGCGCACGGCGGGGGCATCGCCGTCGACGCGAGCCTGCGCACCTCCGACCCCGACATCTACGCGGCGGGCGACGTCGCGGCAGCGCACCACCCGCTCCTGGGGTCCCGGCTGCGCGTCGAGCACTGGGCCAACGCCCTCAACGGCGGCCCCGCGGCAGCCCGCGCGATGCTCGGCAAGGAGGTCTCCTACGACCGCATCCCGTACTTCTTCTCCGACCAGTACGACCTCGGCCTGGAGTACTCGGGCTGGGCGCCGCCCGGTTCGTACGACCAGGTGGTGCTGCGGGGCGACGCCGGCAAGCGGCAGTTCATCGCCTTCTGGAAGAAGGACCGCCGGGTGCTTGCCGGGATGAACGTGAATGTGTGGGATGTCACCGACCCCATCCAGCAGTTGATCCGCTCGGGTGCCCCGGTGGACCCGGAAGCCCTCGCCGACCCTTCCGTACCGCTCACTTCCCTCAACGGCTGACGGGAGTGTCATCGCGCCACCGTAGACTTCACGCGTGGCAGGCAGGATCAACGATGACGACGTGAAGGCGGTCCGGGACGCGGTCCCGATCGACGCCGTTGTTTCCGAATACCTCCAGCTGCGCAACGCGGGCGGCGGGAATCTGAAGGGGCTGTGCCCCTTCCACGACGAGAAGTCCCCCTCCTTCCAGGTCAGCCCGAGCAAGGGTCTCTTCCACTGCTTCGGCTGCCAGGAAGGCGGCGACACCATCGCCTTCGTGATGAAGATCGACCACCTCTCCTTCTCCGAGACGGTCGAGCGCCTCGCCGCGACGGCGGGCATCACCCTGCGCTACGAGGAGGGCGGTTACAACCCGGCCCACCAGCGGGGCGAGCGCATCCGTCTTGTCGAGGCACACAAGATCGCCGCGCAGTTCTACATCGAGCAGCTGGAGAACGGCCCCGAGGCGGAGACGGGCCGTGCGTTCCTCGCCGAGCGCGGCTTCGACCAGGCCGCGGCCCGGCACTTCAGCGTCGGCTACAGCCCGCAGGGCTGGGACCACCTCACCCGCTTTCTGCGCGGCAAGGGGTTCAGCGACAAGGAGCTGATCCTCTCCGGCCTCTCCCAGGACGGCCGCCGCGGACCCATCGACCGTTTCCGCGGTCGGCTGATGTGGCCGATCCGCGACATCTCGGGCGATGTCGTCGGCTTCGGAGCGCGCAAGCTGTACGAGAGCGACAACGGGCCGAAGTACCTCAACACCCCCGAGACGGGCATCTACAAGAAGTCACAGATGCTCTACGGCATCGATCTTGCGAAGAAGGAGATCGCCAAGACCAGCCGGGCCGTGGTCGTCGAGGGCTACACGGATGTGATGGCCTGTCATCTGGCCGGGGTCACCACGGCGATCGCCACCTGCGGCACCGCCTTCGGCGGCGACCACATCAAGATCCTCCGGCGGCTGTTGATGGACAACGGGAGCGCCCGCGTCATCTTCACCTTCGACGGCGATGCGGCCGGCCAGAAGGCCGCGCTGCGAGCCTTCGAGGACGACCAGAAGTTCGCCGCCGAGACGTACATCGCGATCGCCCCCGACGGGATGGACCCCTGCGAGCTGCGCCTCGCCAAGGGGGACGACGCGGTCGCCGAGCTGGTCGAGCCCCGTACCCCGCTCTTCGAGTTCGCGCTGCGGCAGATCGTGGCCCGCTACGACCTGGAAACACCCGCGGGCAGGGCGACGGCACTCGACGAGGCGGCGCCCGTCGTCGCACGCATCAAGAACAGCGGTGCGCAGCACGAGGTCGCGGTGCAGCTCGCGGGCATGCTCGGCATCCTGGACACGCAGTTCGTCGTCAAGCGCGTCGCCCAGCTCGCCCGCTGGGCCCGCGACCGGGGCGGCCAGCAGCCGCAGCAGCGCCGCTCGGCTCCGCTGCCGCAGGCCCCGGCGCGGGCCGGCTCAGGACCGCCGCTGAATCTGCGCAGCCCGGCGGCCCGCACCGAGCGGGAGCTGCTGAAGCTTGCCCTGCAACGGCCCGAGCTGGTGTCGCCCGCCTTCGACGCGTACGGCGTCGACGAGTTCACGGCCGCGCCCTATGCGGCCGTACGCCACTGCATCGAGCAGGCGGGCGGCGCCGAGCAGGGCCTTGCCGAGGAGCGGGAGTACCTTGCCAAGGTTCTCGACGCCGCGCCCAACGACACCGTGCGCAGCCTCATCACCGAACTCGCCGTCGAGGTCTTCATCGGCAAGTCCATCGACGAGACGTACGCCGGGATGCAGCTCGTTCAGGTCCGCGTGCGGGCCGTGGACCGCCGTATCAGCGAGGTTCAGGGCAGTCTCACCCGGCTCGGCAGCAACGTGTCCGCGGAGCAGCTTGCGGCCGCGCAGAACGAGGTGTGGGTGCTCCAGCAGTACGCCCAGTCCCTGCGCAACCAGGGCGCGGACGCTCTCTAGACGCCGGCAGCCCCCGCTGCGGTAACCGTCCGGTCACACACGGGACTCAAAAAGTGCTCGCACGCCCCTCGTGGCGGCTGTGTGTCGTACCCCACACTGGGTGCGGTGCCTGAGTCCTCGGAGCGCGGCCGGTCCACCCACAGTGGGCCTCTCACTCCCGCGGATCCGCTCATCGTGTACGGGACGGAAAGCGGCCCGGCCGCCCACGTCCCGCTGCCGCACACCCCCGAACCGGCAGCGATCACCTGGAGGTCGCCCCCGTGCAGACCCAGACCCTGACCGAGACCGATGCTGTCGCGGCCGTCTCCGCGCAGGTCCCCGCGCAGAGCCGGGCAGTACAGCAACCCGAGGCCGTGCCCCAGGCGGCCCCGGAGACCGTTGTCGAGGAAACTGTGGATGTGCCCGAGCCTCCGGAGCCCCGGGCCGGCCGCGTCGACAGCGGCGGGCCCTCCTCCGATCTGTTCCGGCAGTATCTGCGGGAGATCGGCAGGATTCCGCTGCTCACGGCGGTCGAGGAGGTGGAGCTGGCGCGCCGCGTGGAAGCCGGTCTGTTCGCCGAGGAGAGGCTCGCCAACACCCCCGACATCGACGATTCCCAACTCGCCGTCGATCTCGACAAGTTGGTCGTCATGGGCCGGATGGCCAAGCGCCGGCTGATCGAGGCCAACCTGCGGCTCGTCGTCTCCGTGGCCAAGCGGTATGTGGGCCGCGGACTGACCATGCTCGATCTCGTCCAGGAGGGAAACCTGGGCCTGATCAGGGCGGTGGAGAAGTTCGACTACGCCCGCGGCTACAAGTTCTCGACGTACGCGACCTGGTGGATACGCCAGGCCATGTCCCGGGCCCTCGCCGACCAGGCACGCACCATCCGGGTCCCGGTCCATGTCGTCGAACTGATCAACCGGGTCGTCCGGGTCCAGCGCCGGATGCTCCAGGAGCGCGGCTACGAACCCACCCCCGAAGAGGTGGCCGTCCAGCTGGACCTGGCACCCGAGCGGGTCAGCGAGGTGCTGCGGCTCGCCCAGGAGCCGGTCTCGCTGCACGCGCCGGTGGGCGAGGAGGACGACGTGGCACTCGGCGACCTCATCGAGGACGGCGACGCGGCGTCTCCCGTCGAGTCGGCTGCCTTCCTGCTGCTGCGCGAGCACCTGGAGGCGGTGCTCTCCACGCTCGGCGAACGCGAGCGGAAGGTCGTCCAGCTGCGGTACGGGCTGGTGGACGGGAGGCCGCGGACGCTCGAGGAGATCGGCCGGATCTTCGGCGTGACGCGGGAGCGCATCCGCCAGATCGAGTCCAAGACGCTCAACAAACTCAGAGACCACGCGTTCGCGGACCAGCTACGGGGTTACCTGGACTGAGGGGCGTGACCGCTGCGCAGGGGCCTGTCCCGACCCCGCGGCCGGCGGCTGTGGGAGGTACCCCCCTCCCGAACCGGGGCAGGCCCGGGACCCCGTACGCGCTTCGCGCGGGGTCCCGGGCCTGCCCAGGTTCGCTACTCCACCTCCACCACCGCCTGGGCGAACTGCGCCGCGTACAGCCGCGCATACGCCCCGTCCGCCGCCAACAGCTCCTCATGCGTGCCCTGTTCGACGATCGCCCCGCTCTCCATCACCAGGATCACGTCCGCGTCCCTGATGGTGGACAGCCGGTGCGCGATGACGAAGCTCGTGCGGCCGTGGGCGAGCCGCGCCATCGCCTTCTGGATGAGCACCTCGGTACGCGTGTCCACCGAGCTCGTCGCCTCGTCGAGCACCAGGATCACCGGGTCGGACAGGAACGCCCGCGCGATGGTGATCAGCTGCTTCTCGCCCGCGCTCACGCCCGAGCCCTCGTCGTCGATCACCGTGTCGTAGCCGTCGGGCAGTGTACGGATGAACCGGTCGGCGTGCGCCGCGCGGGCCGCCTCCTCGATCTCCCCGCGCGTCACCTGCCGGGAGGCCCCGTACGCGATGTTGTCCGCGATCGTGCCGCCGAACAGCCAGGTGTCCTGGAGCACCATCCCGATCCGGGACCGCAGTTCCTCGCGGGACATCTTGGCGACGTCGACCCCGTCGAGGCTGATCCGGCCACCGGTGACCTCGTAGAACCGCATCAGCAGGTTCACCAGGGTCGTCTTGCCCGCGCCCGTCGGACCGACGATCGCGACCGTGTGACCCGGCTCCACGCTCAGCGACAGATCCTCGATGAGCGGCTTGTCCGGGTCGTAGCGGAAGGCGACCTTCTCCAGGGAGACCCGGCCCTTGGAGCTTTCCGGCCGCTCGGCCAAGGGCGAGTCCGCCTCCTGCTCCTCCGCGTCGAGGAGTTCGAAGATCCGCTCGGCGGACGCGACGCCCGACTGCACGAGATTCGCCATCGAGGCGACCTGCGTCAGCGGCATCGAGAACTGCCGGGAGTACTGGATGAACGCCTGCACGTCGCCGATCGACAGCGCGCCGGAGGCGACCCGCAACCCGCCGACCACGGCCACCAGCACATAGTTGAGGTTCGAGACGAAGAACATCAGCGGCTGCATGACCCCGCTGTTGAACTGCGCCTTGAATCCAGCCTCGTACAGCGCCTCGTTCTGCTCGGCGAAGTCCCTGGCCGACTCGTCCTGCCGCCCGAAGACCTTCACCAGCGCATGACCGGTGTACATCTCCTCGATGTGGGCGTTGAGCTTGCCGGTGGTCTTCCACTGCTGCACAAAATGCGGCTGCGAGCGCTTGCCGACCTTCGTGGCGACGACGACCGACACCGGCACCGTCACCAGTGCGACCAGCGCGAGCAGCGGCGAGATCCAGAACATCATCGCCAGGACGCCCACGATGGTCAGCAGCGAGTTGATCAGCTGGCCCATCGTCTGCTGCAGGGTCTGCGAGATGTTGTCGATGTCGTTCGTCGCCCGGCTGAGCACCTCGCCGCGCTTGGCACGGTCGAAGTACGACAGCGGCAGCCGCGACAGCTTCGCCTGTACCTCCTCGCGCATCCGGTACAGGGTCCGGTTGATCACCCGGATCGACAGCCGGGTCGCCACCAGCATCAGCAGACCGGCGGCGACGTACACCGCCAGCGCCGTCAGCAGCACATGGCCGACGGCGGTGAAGTCGATGCCTTCGCCGGGGGTGAAGTCCACGCCGGACAGGAGGTCAGCGAGCCCGCCCTGGTCCTTGTCCCGCAGACCCTCGATCGCCTGTTCCTTGCTGGTGCCGGTGTCCAGCCCGCGGCCGACGACCCCGGCGAAGACCAGGTCGGTCGCCCGGCCCAGAATCCACGGGCCGACCACGTTGAACGAGACGCTCAGCACTGCCGCCGCGAGCATCACCCACAGCGTCATGCGCTCCGGCGCGAGCTGCCGCAGCAGCCGTTTGCCCGAACCCTTGAAGTCCATGGACCGCTCGACGGGGCCCATCATCATCCGTCCGCCCGGCCCGCTCATGCGGCCTCAGCCTCCGTCAGCTGCGAGAGCACGATCTCTCGGTAGGTCTCATTGCTCTCCATCAGCTCGTGATGGCTTCCGGCCCCCACGACCTGCCCCTCGTCCAGGACCACGATGCGGTCGGCGTCACGGATGGTGGACACCCGCTGGGCAACTATCACGACCGTCGCCTCGGAGGTCTCGCGGGCGAGTGCGCCCCGCAACGCCGCGTCCGTGGAGTAGTCCAGGGCCGAGAAGGAGTCGTCGAAGAGATAGATCTCCGGACGCTGCACCAGGGTCCGCGCGATCGCGAGGCGCTGGCGCTGACCGCCGGAGACATTGGTGCCGCCCTGCGCGATCGGTGCGTTCAGCCCGCCTTCCAGCTCCCGTACGAAATCGGCGGCCTGCGCCACTTCCAGCGCCTGCCACAGTTCCTCGTCGCTCGCGTCGGGCTTCCCGTAGCGCAGATTGGTGGCCACGGTCCCGGAGAAGAGGTACGGCTTCTGGGGCACGAGCCCGACCGTCCTCGCCATCAGCGCCGGATCGAGGTCACGCACATCCACGCCGTCGACGAGCACCTCGCCGTCCGTCGCGTCGAACAGCCGCGGTACGAGGCCGAGCAGCGTCGATTTTCCGCTGCCCGTCGACCCGATGATCGCGGTGGTCTCGCCGGGCCGCGCCACCAGCGTGACATCGCGCAGCACCGACTCCTCGGCCCCCGGATAGCGGAACTCCACGTCCCGCACCTCCAGATGCCCGTGACTGCGCAGCTCCCGTACGGCCTTGATCGGCGGGATCACGCTCGAGCGCGTGTCCAGCACCTCTTCGATCCGCTCGGCACAGACCTCGGCGCGCGGAACCATCATGAACATGAAGGTGGCCATCATCACGGCCATCACGATCTGCATCAGATACGCGAGGAACGCGGTCAGCGCGCCGATCTGGATCGCGCCGCTGTCGACGCGGTGTGCGCCGAACCAGACAACGGCGATGGACGACACGTTCACGACCGTCATGACGGTCGGGAACATCAGCGCCATCAGCCGTCCGGTGGACAGGGACACATCGGTCAGCTCGTTGTTGGCGCCGCGGAAGCGCCCTGCCTCGTAGTCGTCGCGTACGAAGGCACGGATGACGCGGTTGCCTGTGATCTGCTCCCGCAGCACCCGGTTCACCGTGTCCAGCCGCTCCTGCATGGTCCGGAACAGCGGCCGCATCTTCTTGACGATCAGCGAGACGGCGATGCCGAGCACCGGCACCACCGCGAGCAGCACAACCGACAGCGGCACATCCTGGCCGAGGGCCATGATGATGCCGCCGACGCACATGATCGGCGCCGACACCATGAGCGTGAACGCCATCAGGACCAGCATCTGCACCTGCTGGACGTCATTGGTCGTGCGGGTGATCAGGGAGGGCGCGCCGAACTGGCCGACCTCCCGCGCGGAGAAGCTCTGTACCCGGTCGAAGACGGCGGCCCGGACGTCGCGCCCGAGCGCTGCGGCGGTCCTCGCCCCGAAGTAGACGGCTCCGATGTTGCAGAACACCTGGACGATGCTCACCGCGATCATGAGCGCGCCGAGCCGCAGGATGTAGCCCGTGTCCCCCTTCACGACACCGTTGTCGATGATGTCCGCGTTGAGGGTCGGCAGATAAAGAGTGGCGCTGGTCTGCAGCAGCTGCAGCACCACAAGGAGGGTGATCGGTCGTCTGTACGGACCCAAATGTGTCCGCAGTAGTCGTATCAGCACACGCTGTCTCTCGGAGTCGGCAAGATCTGGGGAGTCACCCCATCTTGCGACACTCCCCCCGTGGAACCCCAAGGGTTTAATTCAAGGAGGGGTCAAGATGTCGGGTTGAACGCCCCGGGGTGGATCTGATCCCGCGTTGCTCCGTACTGCCGGCGCACCGCCTGACCCACCGCCAGCTCGTCCCCGGGCTCGAAAACCTGGGCCGCCGCGCCCTGCCAGGCCGGGGGAGCGGCCGGTGACAGCGTCCCCTGCGAGACCCCGAGCGCCCAGGCCGCCTGCCGGGCCGCGCCGATCGCCGCGTAGTCGGCGGGCTGCGGTACGACGATCTGCGCCCCGAAGATCGCGGGCGCCGCGGCCTGCACGGCGGGCAGCTCGGCCGCCGCACCCAGCAGAAAGACCCGGCGCACCTCGACCCCGCGCCCACGCAGCACATCAAGGGCGTCCGCGAGCGAGCACAGCATGCCCTCGAAGGCCGCCCGCGCCAGATGCTCGGGCTTCATCGACTCGCGGCGCAGACCACTCAGCGTCCCCGCGGTGTGCGGCAGTTGCGGAGTGCGCTCGCCCTCCAGATACGGCAGCAGCACAAGCCCCGACGAACCGGGCGTCGACTTCATCGCCAGCGCGGACAGCTCTCTGAGCTCACCGATCCCCAGCAGTTCGGCCGTGCCCCGCAGCGCCCGTACGGCATTGAGCGTGTGCACCACCGGCAGATGCATCCCGGTCGCGTCGGCGAACGACGTAATCATCCCGCTCGGGTCGGCCAGCGCCTCCTGGTGCACGGTCATCACCGAACCCGAGGCCCCCAGCGACACCACCGCGTCGCCGATCCCGACTCCGAGCCCGAACGCGGCGGCCATCGTCTCGCCGGTCCCGGCGGAGATCAGCAGCCCCTCGGGCGTCGTCCCCGCGGCCTCGGCAGGGCCGAGCACCTCGGGCAGCGCGACCTGGTGCCCGAGCGCCAGCTCGACAAGATCGGGCCGGTAGGAGCCGGTTCCCGCCGACCAGAAACCTGTGCCGGAAGCGCCGCCGCGGTCCGTGGTCCGGCGGCCGGGACGACCGAGCAGCTGCCACACCAGCCAGTCGTGCGGCTGCAGGACAGCCGCGACGCGCCGCGCCGTATCGGGCTCGGAGCGCGCCATCCAGCGCAGCTTCGACACCGGCTGGGCGGCCTGCGGCACCGAGCCGACGGCCTCGGCCCAGGCCTGCCGCCCGCCGAGCGCGTCGATCAGATCAGCCGCGGCGACCTGCGCCCGCTTGTCGTTGCCGAGCAGCGCGAGGCGTACGAGATTGCCCTGCGCGTCCAGTGGCACCAGTCCGTGCTGCTGGGCGGAGACGCCGATGGCCTGCACGCCTTCGAGCAGCCCGCCGGCCGCCGCATCGCCGAGCGAGAGCAGCCAGGCCTGCGGATCTATCTCGGTGGCCTTCGCCTCGGCGGGGTGCGGTGCGTACCCCTGGCGCAGCACGGCACCCGTGTCCGCATCACAGACGACGATGCGTGTGAATGCAGACGAACTGTCCAAGCCGGCGACTATCCCCATGACACAAGATTCTGCCGCACGTGGGGGGTATCGGCGTCACGTGTTGCTGGTTCCCCAGTCGTCCTCGCCGTTGGCGGTCCGCTCCCTGAGGGACCGCACCCGCTCGGCCACCGAGTCCGGCATCCGGTCCCCGACCTTGTCGCTCACCGCGTGGAAGGCCTTGCCCGTCACCTGGCGGCCGTTCTGCGCGGCGGACTCCACGGCGTTGCGCACCGCGGGATTCTGGGAGAACTGGCGGACGGACTTCTTCAGCTGTTCGTAGCGCTCGCGCCCGGCCCTCGCGCCGATCACGTAGCCGAGGGCAAGTCCGGCGACGAACGTGAGCTTGTACCGCATGGCAGCCACCCTTCCCTTGCGTCGGTGCAGGCCGCCTACCCGTCCTCGCCCGTGATCACCCGGGGCCATACCGATTGGCGGAGCACCCCCCTGCTTGCGCTAATGTATGTGTCGCAGCGGGCACACGCCCCCCGGGACGCCCGGGGTAGGTACGTTCGGTGCATACGCAGCAATCCCCTGTAGCTCAATTGGCAGAGCAGCCGGCTGTTAACCGGCAGGTTACTGGTTCGAGTCCAGTCGGGGGAGCGCGATCCCCTGTAGCTCAATTGGCAGAGCATTCGGCTGTTAACCGGAGGGTTGCTGGTTCGAGTCCAGCCGGGGGAGCAGATACCGGAAGAGGACCCCCTGGGGGGTCCTTTTTCGTGTGTCATCTGCGAGATCCGACGGCTTCTGGAACCGGGCAGGGGGCAGCGCAGTCCTCATGATTGAGCGTGGCCGCCCCTCCGAGGCAGGAGATCGTATGAGCGGCTATGCTGCGGCAGACGGCGCGCACATTTGTGCGCGACGCGCCGTTAGGGGCGGTAGCTCAGCCGGTTAGAGCAGCGGACTCATAATCCGTCGGCCGTGGGTTCGAGTCCCACCCGCCCCACAACGCGCTACGCGTGGAGAAGCGATCTGACCAGCATCTTTGCTGGTTGGATCGAGTACGGCCAGGACCTTGGCGGCCCGCCGCGATCATGTTTTCATGATCGTGAGGACAAATTGAGGACGCAGGTCACGCGGCGGGACGCAGTCCCTCGTCCGGCCCACCCTCGTCGGCATCGGGCGGCTGTCCGGCGCCCTCATCCTGGCCCTCCGGCTTGGGACGCTTCCCGCGTGGAGAAGTCTCCTTTTGCGGGGACCGGGGCACGACTGCGCTTGTCGACTCCGCCTCGGCGGTCATGAGCTGAGGCAGGACGCTGGTGTACGTGTCCGAGGTGATCTGGCGGGAGCTGTGTCCAAGCCGTTCCTGGACGACCTTGATGTCGGCCTTGCCTAGGAGCGCCAGCGTGGCCGACAGGTGCCGTGTGTCGTGCAGTCGGATCGGGGGAAGGCCGGACAGCTCCACGAGCCGATTGAACCTTCGGCTGATCCAATCGGGGTGCAACGGCTGGCCGTTCTCGTGCGTCCAGACCCGATTGGTCTCAACCCAGGCGTCTTTGCCGGACCACTGCTCACGTTCCTTGGCCTGAGTGATCCGCCATTGCCGCCACTGCTCACGAGTCTCAGAGTCGAGGGTGACAGTACGGACACTGTCCTGCTTCGGCGCTTCGTCGTACTGCCTGTAGGCGACCTCGACGATCTGCGCGGAGATGCGGAACCATGAGCCGCTTAGATTGACCTCCGTCCAGGGCAGAGCGCACATCTCGCCGCGCCGAGGGCCACGGAAGATGAACCCGTGCCACATGCCGCACAGCCGGTCGTCGCTGACGAAGTCCAGGTACTCGCCGGTCTGCTCCGGCGTCCAGACCATGACCGGGCTGGGCTTGTTGCCCGTGCGCCTCCACTCTTCAACCCGCTCCGGCGTCCAGACCAGCGCCTTGGGCCGCTTGACCGCCGGCAGCTCGACCATCGCGGCCCAGTTGGTTGCGTACTCGCCGCGCTTGATGCCGCTGCCCAGGAACGAGCTCAGGGTGGCGTTGATGCGGTGCATCGTCGCGGCACTGGTGATCTTCCGCTTGCCCTTGCGGCTCTCGCGGAGCGCGGCGTTGGCATCGAGGTAGCCCCGACGGGTGACACGGCGCTCCTCCTTCCTTCCCGCGGCACGGACCCAGGCCGTGTAGGCGGCGTCGCGTGCCTCCTGCAACTCGATCACCTTGGCGTGGTGAAGCAGCCGCTCCGCGTTCTCTCGTTCGATCGCGTCGTACATGGCCTCGATGTGACGCAGCTTGAGGTCACGCCGTTTGATGTGGCCGAGCTGCGGTGTGAGGTAGAGAGTGATGTGCTCTTCGTACCCGTGCCGAGTCGTGCGGGCCAGGCTCCTCTTCCTCTTGAGCCAGGTGTTCAGATCCTCTCCGACGGTGGCGTTGCTGAGTACGTCTGCGCCGCCGATGACGTCGCGGTACACCTCTGCTGCCTTGGTCTTCGCCTCGTCCTTCGTGGCGAATCCGCCCCGGCGAACGCGCTGACGTTTTCCGCCCTCCCCGGCTTCGAGCTCGAAGTAGAAGTACCAGGAGCCGTGCCCCTTCAGTGGGAGCTTCGGGCAGCTTGCCCCGAGCATGCGCAACGTTGGCGAGCCGTTGGCGTCGAATATCGGAGCCCCGTCGGAATCGACGGCCGGTGCTTTGCACGCGCAGCGCCGGTAGTAGTTGGGGTTTAGCATCCCATCTCCCCTCAGATCCACAGATTCGGAGCACGACCCGCCCCGACGCTGTGAACGTCCCGTGTTGGTTGCTGTAGATCTTCGCCCATGATGCCGTAACTCTGAAGAGTTGCCCTATCCTTGTGTGCAAGTTGGCGCGGGGGAGAACGCGACAACGAGATGACTGAGAACGACACTCTTGCGACGAAGACCTCTGGGGGGCGGGTCATGACCTTGGAGGAGCTGCTTGCGTTGCCGCCGACGGTGAATGTGACGACGGCAGCGCGGGCGCTGGGCATCAGTGCGCATAAGGCGTACGCCTTGATCAAGGGCGGCATGTTCCCTGTGGAAGTGCTGACCCTGGGGCGAACGGTGAAGGTTCCGACGGCCTCCCTTTGGGGGGTCTTGGGAGTTTCGCCTCAGTCCCAAGGTTGATCTCGGCTCACCCTTCGGTGCGTCAGATGTTGAGTTAGACCGTCTCTAACGGAGTGTTGTGGCCTAAGCTTCGCGCTGCACAGGGGGAGCGCAGAGAGAGACGGACGGGACCGCATGCCACGGCTTTACAGCTTCGACGACTCAGCGCGTCGGCGGCTTCGTGACAGTGAGGTGGGCCCGCTGCGGCAGGCCGTCAGCCGCAGGAGGGCCGGGCAGTCCACGGCTGAGGTCGCCGCCTGGATGACGGCCGAGGGGTACGTGGGCACGCTGGGTTCCCCGTTTACGAGCATGACCTTGGGCCGGTTGTTCAAGAATCCGGCCATCGCGGGCTGCGCGTACGAC
Organism: Streptomyces sp. SLBN-118; assembly: GCF_006715635.1. Lineage (NCBI taxonomy): Bacteria > Bacillati > Actinomycetota > Actinomycetes > Kitasatosporales > Streptomycetaceae > Streptomyces > Streptomyces sp. SLBN-118. The sequence goes on along the minus strand of NZ_VFNP01000002.1, from coordinate 2,464,151 downwards.
GACAGCGGCCAGCTGGTCGACGCGGGGCATCCCGGCGCGATTGAGCGGAAAGAGTTCGTCGAACTCCAGAAGTCGCTGGCCGAGAGCAAGACGGCAAGCAAGACTCCGGCCTTCGAGTATCTGCTCTCTGGAGGCCTGAGCAGATGCGGCAACTGTGAGCAGGAGCTGTCAGGGGCTCGCACGAACGCGGGCAACCCGGGGTACCGGTGCCGCCCGAAGGAGAAGGACGGACGGGGCGGCTGTGGCACGGTTCGTATCGATGCCGCCTTGCTCGAGACGCATGTGGCCGAGTACGTAGTGGCGGAGTTGTCCAAGCCTGCCGTTCGGGCCCAGATCGAGCGTGCGCGTCGTCGTGTGGCCAAGCAGGCCGAGGAGTTCCAGGAAGAGATCAAGGCGTTGGAGAGGCGGCGGACGGATCTCGCCGGCCCGTACGCCAGGGGCGAGATCCGTCTCGATGCGTTCAAGGCTGCGGACCAGGAGATCACCGGGCAGGTGAAGGCGCTACGGTCGCGCCTGCGATACGCCGAGCAGATGGCTTCCTTCTCTCTCGGTGGGGTGAGGGACCTGGTGCGGTGGTGGAACCATGCGCCGTTCGGGTCCAAGCGCGCTCTCTCGATGTTGCTGTTGGAGAAGGTGGAGGTCTACTCGGCGAGGGACCGCGGGGTACGGGAGATCGAGCCCGGCCGCGTCAAGCTGCACTGGCGCAAGCTTGGCTAACAGAGCCGGATGGAGCGCCAGCTCCGGGCACTGCGGCTGATCAGCCCATGCTGCTCCAGCCTCCCGAGCTGGTACGCCGTCGAACTCGTGCTGGACAGACCGACATGCTGACCGATCTCCCGAATCGTCGGCCCCTCGCCGTGCTCTGCGATCCACTCACGCACGCAGATCAGGATCCGGCGCTGAGTCTCAGTGACCTCGTTCATGCTGCGTCCAGCCGCGCGCACGGGCGTGGTGCCGCAGCTCCGCCAGGGCCGCCGAGGATTGGCCCGCCTCGGTCCAGAACGGGTGACTGGCCAGACCGCACGGCAGCTGGATCAGGCGGCGCCTGAGCGCCGTAGTGCTCGCCACGGGGGAGCGGCAGGCGAGCTCCTCGTATGTGCGGATCCAGTCGCGCTGGGCCTGGACCAGGTCGTCGGGGAAGGTGGTTCGCGCCATGACTCGATTAGAGCATGTATTCGATTTTCGCGTGGGAGACACACTGGGTGTGCGAATGCGGCTGTGACTGAGCATGCCAGTTGGCCATTGGGTGCTTCAGCTGGCCACTTGGCCGCTCACCGGCGAGTACGGCTCTACAGCCACGTCGGAATTACGCGTTCATCTGTCGGTCGGTGAGCCATCGCGCCTGGGTTACATCGCCTCTGCCCACAGTCAGGCTGGCCCTGGCAGCGACGTAGAAGCCGTCCCGGCCTTCGTCCGCGCGTCGTACGGCAGCTACCCAGTCGAAGTCGTCGTCGGCAAGACCACGTGCCGCCCGCTCCAGCTGCAGCACAGCCCAGCGCCACTCGCGCGCGGCGGCCACAGTGTCGGCGTCACCCAGCAGAAGCACCGCCTCCCACGCTTTGGTCTGCTGGGCGTCCGCTTGGGCAATCAGCTCAAGCCCCGTGGCCCGATCGATCGGATGCGCCCGCGACGAGGGTCGCGACGACGCCGTGAGACGATGCGCGAGCAAGTGGACCTCCTTGAGCGTTCGACCGAACTCGGTGTAGGCATCCAGTCGTCGTTCATCCCACCGCACCGAGAGTGCGCGCTCCCACTGCGCCCTGTCGTTGAGCCGAGCTGTGAGCAGCGTCCCCAGGACACCGACGATGACACCTATGAGTGCAGGCAGCTGGTTCAGAAAGGCAGTCACCCTCAGAGGGTGCCCGTTGCAGCGTCCAGCCAAGTGGCACGCCAGAGTGGCCAACTGGCGTGCAGCACTAAATCAGCCTTCGCTCGTCCGACTCAGCCCACCAGAAGGTCAGTTGAGGGATGGTCGTCAGCCCGAGTGTGGTGCGCAGTCCGGAGAGGTGGTTGGTCACCGTTCGCTCGCTGATGCCGAGTTGGTCACCGATCTGCCGATGACTCTGGCCCGCGACGATCCCACGCAGGATGGACCGCAGCAGGGGCGTGGTCACCGGCTCTGATGTCGGTTCACTGGCGCCAGGAGCATAGAACTGTTCGCTGAGGCCGGTGGCGCCCCAAGGAGTTGATCGCTGCCAGAAATCCTCGAAGATAGCCCGAACGAAGCCCACCATGGCGGGGTGCCGCATGTGCCAAGCGCCAACCTCGGGGGCTCTGCCCTCTGCGAAGTCAGGGACGAAAGCATGGTCGTTGTCCACGATGATCATCTTCGTGATCGGGGCTTCCATCGTTCGGATCTGGCCACCAACGGAGATGATGCTCTTCGCGTACTGGCGCGCTGCGGCCTCCCCCTGGTTGCTGCCGTTGTAGACGATCCGCATGCTCACACCTCGCTCAATGAGCGCCATGTCACGGGGAGCGGAAGCGGCGAGCAATTCCGGCTTGCGCTTGCCCGGCTGGGCAGTGAGGACCTCGCCATGGGCCGCATCGACAGCCGGCGCCATCACCTTGTGGACGGCGTCGATACCCTCGATGAACTCTGCAGCCAACTCGCCTGTCGGGCGCCGGTGCCGGTGCTGCTCCTCCTCCACACTCTGAAGGAGAGAGCGGATACCAGACATGAAGCTGACAGCTGTGGAGAGCCGCTGCTCGGCAAGTGCACGTAGTTGGCCTTCAACGTGTGCCAGCTCGGCTGGCACGTGAAGGCCAGGTCGGAACGGCTCGGGGACGAGGAGTCCCATCGAGTCCAGCTCGCCGAAGCCTGGCTCCTGAGGGGTGATTCGTTCGCCTCTCATCGCGCGCCGGTACAACGCCCAAGCCTCTGCCGAGAGTTGAGGGTAGCCTGCGTCGCTTGAAGGTTTGTCCGCTTCGCTCATGTTTGGGGCTGCGTCCTTCGGAAGTGCGCCTTCACGCAACACTGAATGGCTTGATCTTGGTGAGTGAGCCGGTAAGCCTACTGTCCTGGGCATATGCGGGTCGTCCGAAATTGAGAACTGATGGCGCCTGCGGTTGCTCATGTCGACAGGGGAGGGCCCATGTGCCCAAAGGGGAAAGGTATCCGCAGGATGATCGCTACACGAAGGCTCCGAGCAGCTGCGGCCTCGTTGCTGGTGGGTGCGCTCGCGGCCCTCGCGCTTGCTATGGCCCCCCAGCAGCACACCAGTGTGCTGGCTGAGGATCCCAACTGGGACTCCGTGCCGGTGACGGTCATTGTGCCGCCGGCGGGCGCTGAATCTTCGGGCGTTTCTGCAGCGATGGATCCCAACTGGGATTAGTGGACATCGAAATGCCCCGCTCCGGATGCCCAAGAGTGTCAGGAGCGGGGCTGGCGGTGCTCTTACGCGGAGCTTTCAGGGGTGTGATGTTCGGCCTTGGTCCTCGCAGCGAGTGCACGGCAGTCGCTCTCGTACGCGATATGTGCCGCAACTCTTACTGTGTGGGGATCTAAGGAGGGGCTCGGCTTGCCGGGAGGCGGGCGGCGGTGTGACGGGGTGTATTTCGGGTGGGGATAGATCTGGAGCGAGTTCTGGCTCGCCTCAAGGAGTCCGGCGGGATCGCGTACGCGGAGCTAGGGGAGGACGAAGCGAGCGCGGTGCTGGGTGCGCTGGCCGTAGTGGACCTTCAGTGCATTGATCCCGCCGAGGCGCCGACGGGCGGCGAGGAGCTGTCTGGTGTCAAGTAGCGAGACGATTACGGGGCGGGCTTCCGGTTGGAAGTCCGCCCCTCGGCTTTGACCTGCAAAAACTTCTCGAAAATCGTGGACCCTTACCCCGAATGCATATAGAATAGAACTACAAGGAAGGGGGAGAAAAGAAACCCCCACCGACCTCTTGGAGCATGAAATGCCGCACAAGTACGCGACCCTGAAAATGCGTCAGATCCGCCGCAATCTGAACCAGCCCCGCGAGACCTTCAACGAGGAGGCCCTGACCGAGCTGGCCGACTCGATCAAGGAGCACGGTCTCCTCCAGCCGATCGTCGTCCGCAAGGTCGCGGAGGGCGGCTACGAGCTGGTCGCCGGTGAGCGCCGCTTCCGCGCCAACGGGCTGGCGGGCAACATCACCATCGAGACGAAGATCCTCCTGACCGAGGGTGACGCCGAGATCGGCGACATGGAGTCCTTCAAGAAGGCCATGGCCGAGAACCTGAACCGCGAGGACATGCTCCCGCTGGAGGAGGCGCGCGGCTTCAAGAAGGTCCTGGACGAGGAGGAGGGCGCCGACCCCGCCAGCGTCGCGAAGACCTTCTCCAAGTCGGTCCAGTACGTCAACCAGCGCCTGGCCCTGCTCAACCTGCGCCCCGAGATCCAGACGGCCGTCGACCTCGGACACATCGGCACCCAGGCCGCCGTGCAGATCGCCGCCCTCTCCCGGGACAACCAGAAGGCTGTCTTCGAGGACTGGAAGAAGGGCGACAAGAGCGACAACCAGCTCGTCCACATCGCCTATGCCATGCGCAAGCAGGAGAAGGCGGCCCAGCAGGACTCCATGGTCGACGTCGAGGAGATGACCCCCGAGGAGAAGGCCCAGCGCGCCCGCACGCAGGCCAAGACCAAGACCGACCTTGACGACATCGAGCGCATGTGCGAGCTGCTGGACAGCATCGGCAAGGCGGACCCGATGGAGCTGGCCCGCACCCTGGAGGGACAGGTGGGCAAGCGGCTGGAGCAGATGGACCGGGTCGCCAACTTCGTCCAGAAGGCCCGCTTCCAGCTCCGCCAGGCCAAGGCGCACGCCGACGCCAGCGAGATCATGGTCAACCCCGCGGCGGCTGCCCCCGACCTGGTCGCGGAGGCCGATGCCGCACTCGCCAGCCTGGAGCCCACCTCCGACGTCACCTCGGAGACGGTCGCGGAGACGGAGACGGGGCCCGCCGCCCCCGCCCCGCAGGCCGAGGCCGCCGACGACGCGGAGCAGGAGACCGCCCCGGCGTCGGAGGCAGACGACGCCGAGGCCGAGCCCGTCGCCGTCGCAGCCTAAACGCCTTCACCCGGGGCGGCCCCCAACGGGCCGCCCCCTCTTTCCATCGGGAGACCCGCAGTGATGAACGACATCCACGCCATGCGCAACATCAACCGCAACCTGTTCGAGGGGGTGCCCGCCACGGCCAACGCCCTTGAGGAGTACGACTCCGACGCCGCCCAGCTCGTTCGTGAGGCCGCGCAGCATCTGGTCAAGGCCCGCCGCGACAACGACCCGCAGGCTATAAACGAGGCCAGCAACGCGACGTTCCTCGCTGCTGCCGAACTCCTCAACCAGGCCGGACGTTCCGTCTACGTCCGCTTCCCCATCATGGTCGCGGCGCGCCTGGTGGAACTCGAAGCGGCGCTGCTCGTCGCCAAGGCCGATGCCGCCAGCGAGGCGGAGGGACAGTCCGCGTGAAGCGGCCCGCGCGCATCAACGGCCTCAAGACCTGGCCCGAAGACGGCACCCTCCCACCCGAATTCTGTCGCCTCTGCGACGCCGACCTTGCCCACACCCAAAACCAGCTCGCATCCGCGATCTGTGTCGTCTGCGGCTACTGGGTGTGCGAGCTCTGCGACGGCGGCACAGACCCTGCCACGGGCGACGCCGTCTGCGCGGACCACAAGAGCCACCCGCTCGCCGCCAACTGCACCCAGTACGCCTGATCAGGAGTCCCAGTCATGAAGATAGATCCCGACGTTCTCGACGTCCTCCGCGCTGCCACGGTCGACGGCCCGGCGCTCCGCCTGAACGGCCAACTCGAACGCAAGCTATACGAGCGCGTCAACCTCGCCCTTCGCGCGGCGGGTGGCGTCTGGCACCGCTACAAGAAGGCCCACATCTTCACCATCGACGCCGCCGACGCCATCGCCGGGCTGCTCGCTACGGGCGAGGTGATCACCGACGTCGACCTGGGGTTCTTCCCGACGCCGGAGCCCACGGTCGAACGCCTCTTGGACCTCGCCGAACTCGAACCCGGATGCGAGGTGCTGGAGCCTTCGGCGGGGCGCGGCGCCATCGCCGAAGCGGTCGCCGCCCGCGGGGCCGTCGTGGACTGCGTCGAACTCGACGCCGCTCGCGCCGAGCACATCCGCGCCGGCGGGTACGCCCGGCAGGTCACGACCGCCGACTTCTTCAGCGTGCAGGTGAGGCGCCGATACCAACGGGTCATCATGAACCCGCCGTTCGCCGGACGCCAGGACATCCTGCACGTGGAGCGGGCGCTGCGCTTCGTCCAGCCCGGCGGCCACCTCGTCGCGATCATGTACGGCAGCCTCACGTACCGGAGCGACCGCAGGACCAAGGACTTCCTCGCCCGGGTGTGGGAGGCGCGGGGAAATCTCTGGGAGCTGCCCGCAGACGCGTTCCCCGCAGTGAGGGTGGCCACGGTGATCGCAGTCATTCCGGTCCGTGAAGTCGCGCCCCTTCACGTCCTCAAGCAGATCACGCTCAGGCCCGAGGACTTCACGGCTCGGCCCCGCGCCGTGCAGCAAGACCTGTTCCTCACGGACGTGCCAACTGCCCACGGAACGGCACCCTTTGACGGGCTCGGGTACGGAGCGCCGCACGACGGGAGGGATCACTCCGTCGGGAAAAATAGATCCCAACACTGAAGAGTGATACGTTCTATTTCGTTGGCGGGAACGACCACAACCGAGGAACCGGCCCACCAACATGCCGTGGCATGCGGCATCCCCTTCGGTGCCTGGCGGGTGGCCAATCCCCCGCGCCCTACCCGCCAGGCACCGGCTCCGCCCACGTGGGGCCACAGATGTCTACGTCCGCCACAGCCCAAGAAGCGACCCGCCCTCAGGCAGTCCACGCCAGGGCGGGCCGTTCGTTTCAACCGGGAGAACGCATGCCCGCCACGTACAACACCGAGGGCGCAGCCGATCCCAAGCTGTATGCCCGGCTCATGGAGGAGCGATACGGCCCGCTGCCCCAACTCCTCGCTGAGCGACGGAGCGTAAGCAAGAAGCCCCCGCCCGGACTGAGCACACCAGACCCCGAAGCGGCCCAGCATTACGCGGAGCTCGCAGCCGCGATCGGCGCCCGCACTTCAAGAAAATAGGAGCGAGCAGCATGACCGTAACCCCCGCCCAGGCCGAGCAGCCCGCTCGGATCCCACCCGTTCCCGGCTCCATCTGGTGCGACGGCTGCGGCAGTTGGTGCCTGCCCACGGGCGTCTGCGGGTGCAACAACCGGTGATCCGCTCTATCGTCACCGCGACGGCCATCGTTCTCATGGCGGCCGTCGGCCTCTTCGCCTGGTTCGTCACGCTGCTCGGTGGTGGATACATCCTTGCGGCCGGCCTGCTGCTAATCCTCGGCCCGCTCGCACTCGTCGACGGTGCGACGCGCCTCAAGGCAAAACGACGTGCTGGGCGGAAGCCGGGGTGATCGCCCACACCCGGCCGCCCTCTCCTCTGAATCTCCTCAAATCGCTTCACGATCATGTTTGAGGGCTCTCTACTGGCATGGGAATGACGGACCATGGCCGCGCCAGCCGCGTAGACCTCAGGGGGATAGCTTGTTCGAATACGTGGGCGGCCTTTTCGACAGAGCCCAGCCCGCTACGTTTGCGTTGGTGTGCTCCGCGCTGCTCCATTACGCGGTGCTCGCAACGCGGAGCGAAACAGCCCAGGCGCTGTGGCAGTTGAGCAGGCGCCAGAGGCGGCTTACGGTTCGGGCAGCCTTCGTGCTGCTGGGTCTCTGCGCCACAGTTGCCTTGATCCCTTTCAGTCTCTTTGGCGCCGGAGTCGCCCTCATTCTCACCGCCTCCGTACGCCTGGCATCTCCACGGAAGCAGGGCTGGACGGTGCCAGAGCTCGACGTTCACATCCTCACCGAGGTGTTCTTCCACAGCACAGCCCTGGTGGGGACGGCCTTGGGCATCAACTTCATAGCTCTCGGCCACTATTCAGACCTTCAGAATGGGCAGCGCGTCACAATTACGCTGACGCTGTTAATCGGCTCCGTAGTCGCCGTTAACAAATCGACCACGAGGACGCGAAAACTCTGCACGGAGATCACCAAGGGGGTCTCAGGTGTGCGGAGGCACATGGAGTCACTACACAGCGTGCGCGAGCTGAACAAGAATAGCGAGAGGCTGCCGGACAAGCGCCAGGAGTGTCACGAGAAGATCGATGACCTGTCTCGGGCACTCGATACCCGGCTGAACACCGGCTACCGGCAACTCGGCACTCGCGTACTGCCCGTAGACACCTTCAAGACGCTTATGACTGATCTGCACACCGCAGCGGACGAAGCTGATCGAGAAAATCTATCGTGGAGCCAGGCCAGCCCGTTGCTGGACGAGATTCGAGCTGCGTGCGCCAAGCATGTCGACGAAATGGCGTAGTCCACAGCCCTGGCCAGAGATCGTCTAGTGTGGACCGGAGTAGGGCGCGGGGATCGGCCTACTCCGAGGGACAGCCCGTGACCGCGACGCTCGCCAACATTCCTGAACAGCTTCTGCCGCTCGCAGTCCCCATCGGGGACCTCGCGCCGTACCACCGAAACCCCCGCAGCGGCGACATACCCTCCATCGCCGAATCGCTGACCGTCAACGGCCAGTACCGGGCCATCGTCGTCAACAAGGGCACGCTCACCCGGCGCCCCAACGAGATCCTGGCAGGCAACCACACGCACGCCGCCGCGCAGCAGCTCGGCTGGGAGCAGATCGCCGTCACTTGGGTCGACGTGGACGACGACGCAGCAGCCCGCATCGTCATCGTCGACAACCGGACCAACGACCTCGCCGGATACGACACCGCGCTCCTGGCCGAAGTCCTCTCCGAGATTCCGGACCTCGCCGGCACCGGGTACGACCGCGAGAGCGTCGACCGACTCCTCGACGACACGACCCTCCCCGAGACGCTGGAACTCACTTCCGACGGAGCGGGCACCGGGGCCGCCGCCACCGTCGACTACCTCCAGTGGGGATACCTCCAGTGGGAGTCCAAGCGCGTACGCATCACCTCCGAAGAGGTCGAAGCCCTCAACGCCACCTACACGAAGTTCGTGGACGACACCAACAGCGACCTCGGCTTCGGCTGGCACGTCCTCCAGCAGGCACACCAGGAGGGCGAGCCCGCATGAGCAGCGCACCCACCACGACGTTCCACGAGGCGTACCCGCTCGACCAACTCCGCCCCGCCGACTACAACCCGCGCCGCCTCAGCGAGGGCGCGTTCGTCCGGCTCCAGGCATCCCTGCGCCGCCACGGCGTCGTGAAGCCGGTCATCCTCAACGCGGACGGCACTCTGGTCGCAGGCCACCAGAGGACCAAGGGACTCAAGGCCATCGGCCTGACCCACACGCCCGCGGTCATGCTCGGCACCAAGGTCAGGCTGCAGGACGAGATCCAGTTCAACCTGCTCCACAACCGCGTCGAGACCGAGGCCAGCGTCGTGTACGCCGAGCCCGGCGAGATCGGTGCCTGGTCGTGGATTCCGTGGCCGTCCATCCGCGTCGCCGAACGCAAGAATCTCTCCTTCGTCAACGCCATCGCCCACATGACTGCCGGCCACGGCCCCTGGGGCAGCGTCGTCATCGACGACCAGGGCCGCGTCGTCCTCAACGCCGAATACGCTGTCGTCGCCTCCATCTCCCGGTTCGACGTCCTCGCCTGGACCGTGACCTCCGCCGACGCCGCCCAGCTCCACGCCGACCTCACCGGCGAGTACGGCGTCTACGACTGGACCGCCATTGAGGGCAAGGCCCCCGTATGGAACCAGCACATCGTCCAACCTAAGAGGCTCCGGCAGTTCTCCTCCAAGGCCAAGGCAGGGAAGCTTGCCTACGGCTCCGAGACATGGGACCAACTGGTCACGCCCTGGCTCAAGCCCACGCAGCGGGTCGTCGACTTCGGCGCCGGGTACGGCGACTACGCCAAGCACCTGCGTGCCAAGGGCTTCAACATCCACGACTACGAGCCCTACCGCTGCGCCGCCGGATCGTACGCCGTCGACATCCGCGCCGTCGTCGGCATGATCCGCGACATCGCCAAGGACATCCAGGCCAACGGCCTCTACGACGTAGTGGTCCTCGACTCCGTCATCAACGCCACCACCTCCCTCGCCTACCAGCACTGGGTACTCGCCACCGTCAACGCCCTCTGTGCGGCGGACGGAGTGGTGTGCCTCGGCACTCGCAACCTCGCCCGCGAACTCCGCGACGAGCAGGCCAAGCGGGTCACCTCCAAGACCGCCACCACGAAGATGAGCTTCCTCGACGAGGACAACGTGGAGATGAACTTCGTCAAGGGGAAGTGGCAAAAACTCCGCTTCCACACGCCCGAAACCCTAGAACCCCTGCTCCGCCGCTACTTCAAGGACGTGCAGGTCAGCGACCTCAGCGGGTCCAACCTCAAGGCCACATGCCGCCGCCCCATCGCACTCCCCAAAGAGGAATACGAGAAGGCATTCGAGGAGGAATTCAACATGCCTTACCCGAATGGCTTTCGGCATGACAGGCATCTGGAATTGGTGGGAAATTTGATAAAATTGGTAGTAGGGAGAAATGAATCTCTCGCCAATTAAGGAAGTAATGGGGAGTGCATGTCGCAGCGAATACAGATCCAAATTGAATCACGAACTCGGTACCACATCATGTGGCTGGCAGGCGTACGGCACGTAGCCCTCGACCAGCACTGCCTGCGCAGCTTCGGCCAGCCCGACCGACCGCGGGTAGACGTCCGCCGCCGGCATCAGACCCTCGAACTGCCCGAGCACAACCCTCCCCTGGCCTGGTACCTCTGCGCCTTGCCCAACCCGTGGAAGTGGAGCGAGAACTCACACCTCGCCTTCGAGGGCGCGCCAGGAGCGCAGTGGGAAGGGCCTGCTCTTGTTCCGGGCCTGCACGTGAACCTCAACAACGCTCGCCCCATCACTGGATGGGGTGAGCACAGCATCCCCGAGCACGAGCCGCGCAGGAACTCGGTCCGTTTCCGGACCTGCCGCAACTGGCAGTTCGCCTGGTGGCTGCGGACCGAGCGCGACGCGCCGGACGCGCCGCCTGAGTACGTGCCGCCCACGCGGCCTGGCGAGGGCGAGCAGATGTCACTGCTGTGACGATGGCGGGGTCGGGCGGCCATCCTCCGGCCCCGTCTCGTCTCGTCTCCGCTCCCGCCGGTTGGCTGTGTCGCTGCCCACCCCATCGCCGTGCAGCGCGCGGAGGAAGCGGCGCCACGACTCGATCAGGGGCGGGAGCTGGTCCAGAAGCCCCTTGCTCACGAAGATGACAACGGACAACACCCCGGACCAGGCGAAAGCCAGGAGGATGACGGTCGTGTCCAACGGTCGGCGTCCTTCCAATCGGGGCCGAACCGTGTGCATGGACGCACTCAGTTCGACCACATGAGTGATCGAACTGAGCTCCATGCCGACGCAGAAGACTCAGGTGTTGCAGAGGACTGATTGGCTCAATCCCCTCCTGCTGGCGGTACAGGTACTGCGATCGTCCCCCGACAGGGGGAGCCGACCCACCGTCCGGCTCTGCCTAGGAGAGTCGTCGGACACTCCACGGCGCAAGGAGCCAGACCGGATTAGCCCAAGCCCAAAGGCGTATGGGTGCGCGCACCATATCTCGCGGATGGCCTCAACTGACAGTGCGATCAGCGCCGTTACGAATCCACAAAGGTGAGAAAGGGCTGACGCGTCAGGGTGCGATCATGGATGCGGGCGCGGGGGCGCACCCGAGCTGTGAAGGACTCCCGCCGTGGGACGCCCAGACAAGGCCGCGCGTGCGGCCATTGCGCGCCGCCGCTCGGACGCCATCGACCTACGTCTCGCCGGCGTGGACTGGCTGACGATCGCCCGCAAGCTCGCCGCCGACCCGACCGCTAACTCCGACGGCATCGCCTATGCCCAGGGTTACGGCATCGAGCGGTACCGCAAGAACCAGGACCCGCCGACCGACGAGGCACTGATCCATGCCACCTGCCGGGACGTTCGCACCGCACTTGCCGACCGCCGCGCCGAACTGAACGACGACGTAGATGAGTTGCGTGCTCTTGAAGCCGACCGACTCGACCGGCTGTTCTTCGTCGCATACAAGAAGGCCGTCCGGGACCAGGACCTCGCGGCCATCGACCGGACGCTGCGGATCATGGAGCGCCGTGCGCGCCTCCTCGGCCTCGACATGCCCGTCCGCACTGAGCTGTCGGGCCCGGAGGGTGGTCCGGTCCAGATCGAAAGCGTGACGGCCGACGAACTCGACGCCCTGATCGCGCTCACCGATCCGGACACCGAATGAGACCGCGCGACGACGAGGGCATCATCACCCGCTACAAGACGCTCCCGGCCGCGCAGCGTCGGGCCATTGCGCAGTCCGCCTCACCCGCGCTGCGCGCCGAACTCGCGCGAGCTGAACGCCACCTGGCCATGGACCGCTCACCAGGTGCGCTCGCCGCCGTCCTCACCGGAGGCCGGGAGATGCAGGCACCGCACCTGGACCTCATCGACCAAGCGTTCATCGACATGGCCGCAGGCCGGTGCGACCGCGTCATGCTGACCATGCCCCCGCGGCACGGCAAGAGCCGCCGCGCCTCACGCTGGGCGCCCCTCTGGTACCTGCGCAGCAATCCCGGCCACCGCATGATGATCGCCAGCTACTCCGCCGACCTGGCTGACGACCACGGCCGGTGGATCAGGGACGCCATCTACACCTGGGGCGACGACCTCGGCATCCAGCTCAAGACGGGGAGTCAGGCCGCCAATCGCTTCGACATCGTGGGCGGCGAAGGCGGCCTTCTCGCAGCCGGTATCGGCGGCGGCCTGACCGGACGCGGCGCCCACATCGCCATCGTCGACGACCCGGTCAAGGACATGGCCGACGCCGACAGCCCCACCATGCGCAAACGCGCCTGGGACTGGTGGACCTCCGTACTCCAAACCCGACTCGAACCCGTCGGCGCCATCTGCCTGATCCAGACCCGGTGGCACGAGGACGATCTCGCCGGTCGCATCCTCGCCACCGAGCGGGACGCCTGGCGCGTCATCGACCTGCCCGCCATCGCCGACAGCCCCGACGACCCGCTCGGCCGCGCACTCGGTGAGCCGCTGTGGCCCGAACGCTTTGACGCAGCCCACCACGCCAAGACCCGCAAACGAGTGGGCGAACGCGTGTGGGGCGCCCTCTACATGCAGAAGCCCAGGCCGCCCGAGGGAGGCGTGTGGAAGCGCGAGTGGATCGACACCGCCCGCATCAACGCCGTCCAGTTCTCGGGCCTCGACATGGCGCGCATCGTCGTCGCCGTGGACCCCGCTGGCGGAGAGTCCACCGTCGGCGACGAGACGGGAGTCATCGGCGTGGGCCGGGACTTCGACCGGCAGCTGTACGTCCTCGCCGACCGGTCCGGATCGATGGGCGCCAACGACTGGGGCTTGGCCGCGTGCCGCCTGGCTCTCGAACTGAAGGCCGACGCGATCGTCGTCGAGAAGAATTACGGCGGCGACATGGCAAGGCAGATTGTCACCCAGGCATGGGAGCAACTGCGCCGCGAGGGCGTTACCAAGGGGCTGCTCATGCCCATGATCCTGGAGGTCACCGCCAAGGTCGGCAAACGGCTACGTGCTGCCCCCGTGGCTCAGCTCTACGAGCAGCAGCTCGTTCACCACGTCGGCGAGTACCCCGTCTTGGAGGACCAGATGGTGACCTGGGTCGAGGGAATGGACAGCCCGGACCGTATGGACGCTGCCGTGCACGGACTGACTGAACTGGCTGACCCCGACCAACTCGACACCCTGCCAACGGACATCGACGACGACCGCTTCGACGGCCGCCGTTGAAGCTGCCCCCATCTCGCCCGAAAACGGCCCCAAGAGGAAACAGCCCAGCCCGCTCGGCGGCCCTCCGCGCGCTGCTAGCCTCACGATCATGGGGAGCAGGGGGAGTTGGACGGGAATCCTGTGCACGGCAGCACTGGCGGTCACATGCCTCACGGGCTGTTCGTCGGGGACCGAGGAACCCACCGGCGCGGACCAGCGTGCCGCGCACGTGGACCGTGTACGCGAGACGCATCGGCTTGGGCGCAGCGAGGGTCTGGCGTTGCAGCGGCAGAAGATCGCTGGAGGCACTGCGCCCGCCTTCTCCAGTCCCAGCGAGCAGGAGTGCACCACGCGGTGGGACCAGCTCGGCGAGAAGGAACAGAGCGCGGGTGGCCGCGGCGGCTTCGTGGCCGCGTGCTCCTCTTTCCCTGCTCCGGGCATGCCGGGTTACGACGACGCCGTGGCCGAGGCCAGCGGCAGCACGCCGACGCCGTAACCTGATCTTGCGGCGCGGGGCCGACTGCCTGGAGGGGCGCTGTGGGCCTGCGCGAGCTGATCACCGACGTCTGGAGCTGGCTGGACTACAAGCCAGCCATGGCCGACCCGCGCCGACCGGGCCGAAACGCGTGGGCGGAGCTGACCTCATCGTGGGTGCCCGACGAGGACCTGCGGCGTCTTGCCGCCTACCGGCTCCTGGCCGCGTACGACTCCAACCAGGCCGGCCAGGTCGCCGCGATAACCGGGGACGACGATGCGGGAACTGAACGGAGGGAACTCGGCGACGCCTCCAAGCTGGTCGACACCGCGCTCGGCTACCTCCTCGGCTCCGAGCAGACCATCAGCGTCGCGGGCGCAGAGCACGCCGACGACGAGCCGACCTCCGAGGCAGCCGCGGCGCTGGCCGTGCAGGACAAGCTGCGGGCATGGGCGGAGAAGGAGCTGCTGCCCCTGCGCATCCAGCAGGCCGAGCGCACCGCGATCCTCCTGGGTGACGCCGTCTACACCCTGGCCTGGGACCCGGGGAAGGGCCGCGTCCTGCTGCGCACGTGGGACCCGGGCTTGTACTTCCCGGAGTGGCCGGAGGACGGTGAGCAAGATGGGGCGGAGTTCCCGCTGCGTGTGCACCTGGCCTGGGAGCTGCCGGAGGACAAGCGGCGCGGCCTGAAGGCGAGGCTTCGGCGGGTCACCTACGAGCTCGGCCCGATCGGTCCGGCCAGTCGGAGCGGCATGGCGAAGGACGGCAGTCCCGCGCGCGAGTATCTGTACGCCGACGACGGCCAACCGATCCTCGTCAAGGGCGACGCGCTCAACGCCGACACGCGTGTCATCACGCGGACCTACCCGTGGGCGCCGAGTCGGCCGACGCCGTGGACGTGCTACCTCACCGACGCGGAATGGGAGCTGGACGACCTCAAGCACGCCGACCTGCTGTACGACCTGCCGATGCACAAGGCCACCTACCGTGTCCGTTCGGACGGAGAAGTCCTGGACCGCCTCGACCTGATGGTGGACTTCATTCCCCTCGTCCACGTCACCAACAGCATCCCCGCCAGCGGAGAGCACTGGGGCAAACCCACCGTGGCCACCGTCCTCCAGGCCCTCGACGAGCTGTCCGCCACCGACACCGACAGCTCCGGCGCCTCGGCCACCACCGGCTCCCCAATCATCGGCCTGGCAGGGGCTCGCCTGCCCATCGACCGCGCCACCGGCCAGCCGCTACCAGTCAAGGTTCGGGCGGGGACCGTCTGGCAGCTCAACGACAACGGTCGTATGGACGTCCTCGACACATCGGCGCAACTCGCCGAACTGCGGGCCCGGGTCGACCACGTACTCGACCGCATCGCAGCGAACTCTCGCCTCACCGCCGCTGGGCTTGGCACCCTCGACCCGACCGCGCTGCCGTCTGGGTACGCGCTGCAACTCGCGCTTGGCCCTCTGGATTCGCTGGTCGCGGCCATGCGTCTGGCTCGCAGGCACAAGTACGCTGTCCTGCTGCGGATGGTGCAGCGGCTCCACCAGGCAGGGCAGGCTGAGGGCTGGCTCACTGGGGAGTCTGTGCGCGCACACCTCATGTGGGGCCCGCACACCCCGACTGACCGCGCCGCAGTCCTCGACGAGGTCGTAAAGGGCGTCGGGGCCGGTGTGCTGTCCGTCGAGACCGGCATCCGGATGCTCGTCGACGTGGGCTACCCGATCGACGATGTGCAGGCAGAGATCGAGCGCATTCAAGCGCGGGCTTTCGACGCTGCCGCCCGGCTTGCCGACGCAACTGGTGACAACGCTGCGGTGCGCCAATACCTCGGTCTGCCGGAAGCCGCAAGCGACATTCCGCAGGTCCCTCTTGGGTAGCGGAGCCTGGGGCAAGGCGCGGCTCATTGAGGGACTCCTGGCGACCTCATAGGCTGCGCCTCGTTGAAGGCCGAGTGCGCACAATGCGCGACGTGGGGTTCCGTGCTGTTGCATGCTGGCCTGTCCGTGGAATCAGGGGACACCGATGACACAGCAGCTTTGGACCAGTCAGAGGCACCGCACCGCAATCGGGCGGGTCGGTCTCTCACTTCCTGCCCGTCGTGCCGTTGGTGATCTCCAACTGGACCCTGGCCTGGGAGTGCTGGACTATGGCTGTGGTAGGGGCGGCGATGTACGCGCTCTCCAGCGCCTGGGCCTGGACGCCACAGGGTGGGATCCAGTGCACTTCCCCGATGGGGAGCGGAAGCCGGCCGAGGCTGTCCTTCTGACCTACGTGTTGAACGTCATTGAGGACCCCTCCGAACGCCGCGAGACGCTGCTACGTGCCTGGGATCTCGCCAAGTCTGTACTAGTCGTCTCCGCGCGGTTGCGCTGGGAGCGCAACCAGATCAAGGGGATTGAATACGGTGACGGCATCCTCACCCAGCGCCGCACCTTCCAACGCCTCTTCGCGGCTGGTGAGCTCCGCGACTACGTTGAGGAAGTGACGGGCGTGCGCTGCGTGTCGGCAGCGCCCGGCATCGTCTACGCCTTCAAGGACGACGAAACGCGCCTTAGCTATTTGGCCCGCCAGATTGCCCCCGAAGGCGAATGGCTGGCGTCCGAGGACACCGCGTCGGCAATCACCTCGGTCGTCTCACATCTCGAACAGCGCGGTCGGATGCCGCATCTTGAAGAAATGCCCCAACCGATTATTAGCCTGCTTGGCCACCTTCGTCCTGCCGAACTGAAGCGCCTCGCCGAGCAGGAAGCGGACCCACTCAAGGTGGAACGCAGTGCAGAACGCAGTGCTGTCGATGCCTTGCAGTTCCTCGCTCTGGAGCTCTTCCACGGCCGAGGTCCCGTCAGCAGTTTGCCGCTGCCCATTCAGCTGGACATCCGCGCCTTCTTCCCCTCGTATGCCGAAGCGTGTCAGCGAGCGGATCGTCTGCTATTCAAGTTGCGCGATGACGCCTACATTCGCCGGGCCATGAACGGATCGATCGCTGGCAAGTTCACGGCGACCGCCCTCTATGTTCACAGCCGCGCACTCCACCGGATCCCCACCGTGCTGCGCCTGTACGAGCAGTGCGCGAGTATCGCTGCCGGCCGACCTGGCGAGTGGTCCGTTGTCAAGCTCCGCCACCAGAGCCGCGGTGTGAGCTGGCTCGACTACCCGAAATTCGATACAGACCCTCACCCACGTCTGGCCGCGTCGTACGCCGTCGACCTGAAGACCCTCAAGTCATCCTTCACCTCGTACGCAGACTCGACCAACCGCCCCCTACTGCACCGCAAACACGAGTTCCTCGCGGAGGACGATCCCGATGCGCCCAAGTATCGGCGGCTCACCGATGCCGAAGTGCGCGCCGGCCTCTACGAGAGCCCGCACCTGATCGGTACGGAAGAGGGCTGGGAACGCGAACTCGTCCGCTGCGAAAGAGAATTGCGCGGCCACCGGCTCGTGCGGCGAACCACCAGCACATGAGCCTCCGACCAGTCTTCGATC
The DNA here is from genome assembly GCF_006715635.1 of Streptomyces sp. SLBN-118. NCBI lineage: Bacteria > Bacillati > Actinomycetota > Actinomycetes > Kitasatosporales > Streptomycetaceae > Streptomyces > Streptomyces sp. SLBN-118. The sequence goes on along the minus strand of NZ_VFNP01000002.1, from coordinate 2,446,399 downwards.
CCGGTGTGGTTGTCAGTGGTGCGTGAGACGCTCCGTGCATGACCACCACCCGAACGGGCGGCTTTTGTCTGCCCTCCTACCGAACGCAGTCAACCCTTGCACTGTCCGAGCTGGAGGACCACGTCCGCGAACTCACCGACTGGGTCGAGCACGCCTCCGCGGTCACCGGAGTGCCGGGGGCGCAGGAGGTCTGGGACAACGCCTACAAGTGGCTGCGCCTCGCCCAGGGGCTGCGCACGATGACCTTCGACATGTCCTACGACGATGGCGGTATGTGCTCGGTAGGCGGCGACTTCGACGCCGTCTGGACAGAGATGATGGAGGAATGGCAGCTGCACCAGGTCCGGTTCGGCTACCTGCGCGCAGCACTCGAAGGGTTCGTCCGGCTGCTGCACCCCGACGCCGCGCAGCCCGGGCTCGCCATCGAGGCGGCCGAGCGGCAGCTGCAGCACCACGCCGAAGCACTGCCCCTGCACGCACGAGCGGTCGCCGAGCATCTGGGGACACATTCTCCGGCCTACGCGGGTGGCAGCGACGCGCCGGTCGCGACAGGAGTGGCGCAGGCGATTGCCCTGCACGAGAAGGCGGTACACGGCAGTGCGGGCATTCCCGAGCCGACCAACGACGCGGACATGAAGATCTTCGCCGCTGGGCACGCTGAGGTCTGCGCCGGAAGGGAAGCCTCCACGGTGCTTCTGCTGGGGATCCAGTTGCTGATGGCAGCTGCGGTGAAGGAGGATCGGGTCGCGGCCTTCGACGACAAGTACCTCCTCGACGGAATGTGGATTCCCGACGCCTCCGGTGACAGCCGGTGGGTGGACGAAGAGATGCCCTACGGCGAGTATCTGGCCGTTCTTCACCTTGCCCCCGGCGAGCCGCCCGAGCTCTGAGGTCACCACACCGTCTGCTCTCCGCGGGCTGCGGACCGGATCGACGGCGAACATCGCCAGCTCCGCCCGGACTTCGGTCCAGTGCAGGGTTTCACTCCTGCGTCCTCAGGGGGAACGCGAGCGGGGGCCGGCAGCCATGGCTGCCGGCCCCCGCTCGCGGCCTGCTCGGGGCGTTTCAGGTCATGCACCATCCCGAGTCGCAAGCGCCCTCGTCCTCGTCGACGCTGCCATTACTCGGGGACGCATCGGGGATGGCTTGGGGGAGCGGGATGCCGTACCTCGTGAGATACACGGCGTCCCGTCCGATCGCGGCCCGGCGCCGATTGATCGTCTCCTCCAGCCGGACCGACAAGGCGAACAGCTCCGGTTCGTGCCTACGCTGGTCGCGCCATGCGCCGACCGTACGGAAGGGGCAGAAGAAGCACGAGCTCTTGGGCGGCACCGGCAGACTGGCTTCGGCGATGATGCGCTCGCAGTCGTCCCTGCGGAGCCCGAGGTCGAGCAGCGGGTATTCGATGACCTCGTGGGCTTCCCTTCGTCGGCGGTTGGCTCGGTGGATTTCGTCGAGCGATATGCCGATGCCAACCGTCGCTGGGTGCTCTGCGGTGGCGCCGTGCTCCCGGAGCCACCGCCCGACCACCTTGATCTTGAAGTCTGCTGTGCAGTTGCGTCGGCCCGGAGCGCCGTTGGCCATGCGGACCGGGATGGGGATCGACCGCGTGTCTGGCCGGTTTAGTCGCTGCATGAGCGTTTCGGTGGTTCCGTCCCGACGGCGGCGCTTGAGCTCATGTACTTCAATCCCGGCGCGGGCGGCGTACGGGATGGCGATCTCGCGAACGTAGGCCAGCGTCGCAGGGTGCTCGCTGTCGTCGCCGACGTTGGCGAAGAGGAAGGTGCTGAAGTCGATCTCGCGGCGAGCGGCCAGTACGAGCAGGGCTGTGCTCTGGACGCCGCCGCCGTAGGAAATGACTTTCGTGGGGTGCCGGTCGGGCTCGCTGGAAGCGGATCGAGGAGCGGGGTCGGTTGGATCGGCGTGATGGGCTCCTGGGGTCTGCTGCAAGATCGACATATGAGAGATACTATGGATGAGCAAGGTGATGGGCAAGTGTTTCTCTCACTGCGTCGGTGAACAGTGGAAGCTAGCGGCGGGCGCTGGCGACCAAGGCTTAGCTAAGCGGTGGGCTGCGGCTTTGCCTTGATGGTGACGGAATACCCCTGAGCCAGGACGGACGCCAGAAACTCGGCTGCGGCGCCCTGGTCGGCGCTGGTGAAGGTCCGTGGGGCGGGCGGTGACTGTCGAGGAGGGCGCGCCTCGGGGGCGCTCAGCCTTCGGCCACGAGGCTTCTGATTAGCACGCTGTCCGGCGCGGAGCGCGGCGACTTCGGAGGCCACGATGGTTCGCTGCCGCTGTCGCCCGTCGTCCAGGATCGTCTCAAGGAGCCAGAGCGGAGAGCCGGAGACGATCAGGTCGGCCTCGGCGATCTTGTGCCGGTTGCGCCACCGAGAGATGGCCTGTGCGTCCTGGCCGAGCACGCGAGCTGTCTCCTGGATACCGACGACGACCGGGAGTTGCTCCTTGTCCCCGAGGTCGTAGCCGAGAGGGATACCGGCCTTGTACGTCGCTAGCCGTTCTCGGTCGGCTTTTCGGTCGCCTTCGCCGTCGAGTCGCATGACTGTGCTCAGTAGCCAGTACGGGTTGCCCGATGCGATCAGGTCGGGATCGTCGAGCGTGCCCGCTGTCCGCCATCTTTGGGATGTCTGCCGCTCCACGTGGAAGAGGAAGGCAATCTCGGCGTGCCCGAGGAGGAGCGGGACGCGTACCTTTGCCATGAGACGGCCTTCCCCATCACCCTGTGGTCGCGTTCGTCGGCGGTGTGCTGGCAGGCCACGCCGTGGCTGTGATCTTAGGCGTGCTCTATGCCGGGTCGCAGCTCCCACGAGCCCACTTCGGTGTAGTACCGGCCGAAGTGCTGGAGCCAGGCCGCAAGCGTCTCGGTCGTTCTGCGCGCCTGTTCGTCTGTGTCTCCTGTCCGCTCGGCGATGGCCCGCTGAAGCTCGATGTTGCTGAGACGCTGGTCTGCGGTCAGCTGACCGAGTTCCGGGATCGCATGCAGGCGGGCCTCGACCTCAGCGTTGAAGGCGTCTTCAGAGAGGCCGGCGGGAACATCGAGCATGGCCAGGTCTCGCACGATGCCGGCCTCGACCAGCGAGGTGAATTTATGGCGCCCGCTGTAGAGGGCGTAGACGTTCTCCGGTCTCCTTGTCTCCGGGAACCAGTACGGGGCTGCTTCGTCCTCGGACGGCGGGGTGACGCGCTCGCTTCTCAGGAGTTCTGCCTGCTGCCGTACGAGGGCTGCTGTGTGGGGTGTGGCTGTAGTCGAGCGGGCGTTGATCTGGCCGAGGACGCGCTGTACTTCGGGGTGGTCGACCGGCACCTGCAGCAGGAGTTCCACGTTGGCGTTCGGTACGCGTCCAGTGGCTTTGCCGGTGAGGTTGGCGGAGCCGACCAGACAGCGGTCGTCGGCCCGGTAGAGCTTGGCGTGGAGGGACGGGCACAAGGCGATGGAAATGCGTTCGTCGCTCTGGGCAGCTTCGATGATCTCCGGGTCGGAGACCCCGGCGGCTACCTCCGCCGGGGTCCAGCGAGTGACGCACGTGATCTTCTGGACGGAGGAGGGCACCGCGGCGATGGTCTCCTCGAAGATCGCCTTCTTGATGAAGGGGGCGATGATGACCACCTCCTCGGTGGCGTTCTCCATCAGGTCCGCGATCTGCTGCCAGACATGGTCCGGCTGTGTCACTCCTCTTCGCTCCCGTCCTCGATGAAGTCACGGGCGTACCGGCCCCAGTCGCTTCGGGCATCCGCGATGACCCGGCGCGCCTTCTTGTTGGGGATCTCGTCCTCCATCCGTGCCCAGGAGAAGATGAGCAGCTTGAAGGTCTCGGTCGCGCGGGCGAGTCGCTGGCGGAGCTCTGCCTCGTTCGCGTCCTCGGGCACGTCCTCAAGGACGGCCATCAGCTTGCTGTGCAGGGGGTGTTCGGTGTTGAAGGACACCTGGAGCATGCCTGCGAGCAGGTCGATGTTGAAGAAGGCGGATGAGTCCTGGGGGCTGGAGATCCAGCGGACGCGCCAGTCGTTCTCCAGGGCCTCGTCGACCAGGGTCTGGGCGGTGTCCTCGTCGATGTGGTGTCGCTCGGTCAGCGCGGTGAGCTGCTCCTGGCGCTTGTCGGATTCCGTCGCCTCCTCGGCGAGGAGGTCGGTCGTACCGGTGTACCCGTCCTCCTGCCGGCGCTTGACGGCGTCCGTGGCCTTGGAGGTGACGTCCTGGTCGTACCGCTTCTTGCCCTTCCGGCCTCCCAGCGTCTGTTGCTTCAGTTTCTTGCGCATTTTGCCCAGGAGACCCTTGAGGTACTGGGCGAGGTCGATCAGCGGCAGTCGGGGGTCGCCGAGTTCGCGGAGGCGGTCTTTGAACTGCTTGGGCGTCTCGTCGGGGTCCTGTTCAGCCGACCAGTCGAAGTCGGCGAGTGACGAGAACACGACGGCGGTCTGCTTGTTGTTGGTGACGCCGAACACTTCGTCGAGCTCGGGCGGGAAGTCCACCTCGACGCCCCACCACCGCTCCACGGGGTCGTAGCCGATCGCCCACGAAGTATCGAGGTCGAGTTCGCGCCCCTTCCTGACCAGGGAGACGCCGATGTTCCGACGGGCGTGCTGCCCCCACTTCTGGGCACCTGGGTCCCGGTTGGGGTTGGCAGTGTCAGGCCACGGATGGCCGGAGACGTCGGAACGGCGGGCTTCAGGCCGGGCGATGGACGCCCGCACGGTTACGGTGTGCTGCATGCCATCGACCGTGATGGGATAGCGGTAGACCCCGGGTTCCGCTTCGTTGCCCATGTGGAAGGGCTCGAACATGGGAGTGCTGCTGAACGGCGCGGGCGTTCCGGTCTTCGCCATCAGGTACAGAGGGTCATTGGGTTCGGCGTAGTAAGCGCCGTTGTCCCCTTCGAGGACCTTCCCGTCGCGAACGGGCGCCATCTTGATGTCCACGGAGCCGTCGTGCAGATAGTGACGGTACACACGACCGATCAGCTCGGCGGTGTTGCGCAGGGTGGCCCCAGCACTGTGCCATTTGACGCGGTCCAGGTTCGTCCAGACGACGAGGGTGCCGCTGGTGCCCAGTGGCACCTCGCTCAGGTCGTCCCAGCACTCCGGCACCCGGCGAGGTACGGGGTCGGGAACCTCATCCTGCCCGTTGGTGATCTCGTCCAGGTCAAGGTAGGTGTACAGAGCGTTCGCAGCGTTGTTCTTCCACGACCAGACCTCGACTTTGGTGCACTGGGACATGCTGGAGTTGGGCAGGCCCATGCCGAAGCGGCCGATTCGATTGCGGTCGTCGCCGAGACCGTCTCCGTATTTCAGAGCACGGCGTAGGAGTTCGCTGTCCATGCCCTTGCCGTTGTCGAGGACAGCGATCTTGTCCACCCGGTACCTGGTCTGGGTGGCACCCTCGATGGGGCCCTCGCAGGCGAAGACCTGTACCAGCGCGGCTTCGGCGTCGATGCTGTTGTCGATCAGCTCGGCGAGTGCGTAGGCGGTGTTCTTGTAGCCGCTGTCGCGCATGGCCTTGACGGTCAGCGAAGGGCTGACGATCCGGTAGTTGTTTCCTTCGCCGGTCACGCTGTCTCCCATACGTCTTCCCAGTTGGTGAATGCTTCGGCGACGTCGCCGAACCCGGGAAGTTCCGGGTCGACGACGGTGACGATCTCGCAGGTTTCGGTTCCGCCGGCCTTGGGGCCGCGGATGACCCGGCCGACCATCTGGCTGTAGAGCACCAGGGACTTGGTCGGCCGGGCGATGACGGCGGCGCTGGCTGCCGGTGCGTCGAAGCCCGTGGTCAGAACTCCGAAGTTGCACAGGATCATGGGGCGTCGCGCCGCGCTCTTGAAACGACGGATGGCGTCGCTTCGGTGTCTGGGGGAGGACTCGCCGGTCACGAATACCGCGTCGAAGCCGGCCGCGGACAGCACGGATGCGATGAGTCGGCAGTGCTGCACCGATGCCGCGAACACGAGGATGCGGCGGTGCTGCTTCTCAAGCAGCTCCATGATCGTCTGGACAACCTTGAGGTTCCACTGCTTGTCCTTCGCGAGCTCGGCGATGATGCTGTCCGGGATCTCGAACGCTCGCGCCAGGCTCTGCTGGTCCCGGGCCGACAGCTGCATGCCGGCTTCCGCGGCCACCGTGCGCATGATCGGTTTAGCCAGGTAGCCCTGGTCGATGAGGGCTGTCACGGGGTTCGTGTAGCCCTCGATTTCCAGCATGACCTTCTGGCGGGAGAAGAAGTCGGCGAGTTCCTCGTCCTTGGCGATGTCCGCCCAGGTGCGGCCCGGGGTCGCGGTGAGGCCCAGTAGGCTGGAGTCATGTCGTACCGTCAGGTCGTCCACCACGCCCTGAAACGTGGGGGCAATGATCTGATGTGCCTCGTCGAACACGGTCAGAGTGCTGCGGGCGGCCAGCGTGCGCAGGAACTGCGGGTCCGATCTGGCGATTGAGACGGCCTTCTCCAGCCCGAGAACGACCAGTCCGTCGGTCACGTCCGCGAGATCCGGGGAAGAGCTGCCCCACACACGGAGAACCGGCAGGGGACGGTCGCCGACTTTGCTCCAGGCGCGCTCGAACTCGGTCGCGGCCTGTTCCAGCAGCTCCTGCCCGTGAGCCAGCCACACCACCAGGGCAGGTCCGTGCTGCCGCAGGTGGTCGCAGATCATGCTCATGCCGGTCCGCGTCTTGCCCACGCCCGTCGGCAGATGGAGCACGGCCCGCCGAGGGCCGTCGTACAGCAGCTCCTTGGTCCGGCGCGCCGCGCGGAGCTGATGAGGGAACAGAGCGTAGTCGGGAGCCGTTTCCCGCTTGAAGGAGGGGAGTTGAGGCTGTGCGCGCTCGACCGTGAAGCCGAAGAACTCCAGAAGTTCCCTGCGCTCGTCAGGTGTCCACTTCAACGAGTGCAGATACTCCAGCGGTTGCCGGTCGCCCAGCGACCCGAGCCGCTGCGCCAGCTCCCCCTGCTTGGGCGCGGGAACGAGACCGATCAGCGCGGCACGCTCGTCCTCGTCGGCGACCAGGAGCTCGGCATCGATCGCGATCGCGGCGACAGCTCGCAACCGCTCGTCACCGGCGGTACCCCCTTCGATGAGGTCGAGGAGGCCGCACAGCTCCTTGCCGAGGTGCCGGCGGATGTAGTCCATGGGGGCGTTTGCCAGGAGCGCCTCGAAGGGCAATCCCGGTGACCATGTCGTCACAGCTTCACCTGACCGATGCGGCTGACGACGAGCCGTGAGCCGCTCGGACCGACCATCATCGTGAAGTTCCTCCCCCAGCTCGACGCACAACAAGCAGCGCTCAGCGTCCAGTTACTGCGACGATGAAGCGTGCGGACCACCCTAATCGGGACCACTGACAACAGGAGCACCATCAGGCGAATAGCCCAGCCAGGGACGGCATTTGGCCACACCGCTGCCCGTCTGCCCGGCCGAGGAACGGCTCTTGCCGCATGTGGATTGCGCGTAAGGCGCGCGCCATAGAACATTCGTTCGGCAAGCGGCTTGCGACACCCCGCGTTCGGGTGATTCAAAGAGTGGATCTCGGCTCGCGGCTAGGATCACCGCGAGCTCCTGGTGGAACCCCGGATGCGGGAGAAGGTTTCCACCAGCAGTACATTGGTGTGCGACACGAGCGAGGCGGGGTGGCAGATGACGAACGGGCCGAATGGGTCGGATACGTCCTATTTTGACTACAACGCCACCGCTCCGATCCGGCCCGAGGCCCTCGCGGCCGTCGTCGAGGCCATGCAGTCGGTCGGCAACGCCTCAAGCATGCACCCCCCGGGGCGGCAGGCGGCTCATCGGGTCGACGTCGCCCGTCGGCAGGTAGCCGACCTTCTCGGCTGCTCGCCCGGCGAGATCATCTTCACCTCCGGGGCGACCGAAGCGAACAACCTGGCTCTCCGGGCAGCGTTCACCGCTGGAAAGCCCCTCGTCACAAGCCCTGTTGAGCATCCGGCTGTCCTGGAGACGGCTCGCGCGGTCACCGCCGAGAGTCCTGAAGATCTTGCGCTCCTGCCGGTCGGCGGCGACGGCCTGGTGGATCTCGACGCTCTCGATCAGGTCCTCGCCGCGCGTCCTGGGGGAGTGGTCTCCCTGATGGCGGCGAACAACGAGACCGGGGTCCTCACTAACCTCCGCGTCGCGGCCAAGACGGCCCGTGAAGCCGGCGCGCTCCTCCACACGGACGCCACGCAGATCATCGGCCGCTTGCCCGCGGACGTCGCGGAATTCGACGTCGACCTCTTGTCGCTGTCCGCCCACAAGTTCGGCGGACCGCAGGGAGTCGGCGCGCTGTATGTACGGCGTGGGACCCCACTCCCGCACCGTCCGCTCCTCGTGGGTGGCGGACAGGAGCGGGGCTGGCGCGCGGGCACATTGAACGTGGCAGGGATCATCGGCATGGGGGCGGCGGCCGAGGCCGCGTCGCGCGGTCTCGGCGAGGAGGCTGAACGGGTCGCCGCCCTGCGTGACCGCCTCGAACACCTGGTGACCGGCGCCCTGCCCGAATGCCGTATCAACGGTCGGCGCGATCAGCGCCTGCCGGGCGTGACGAGCTTCACCTTCCCTGGAGTGCCGGCGGACGCGCTCCTGGCGGCCATGCCCGACGTCGCCGCTTCGGAGGGCAGCGCGTGTGCATCCGGCGCTCCGACGCCGAGCCACGTGCTCCTGGCGATGGGTTTGTCCCGGGCGGACGCCGACAGCACGATCCGCTTCTCGCTGGGCTACGCCACCACGGATGCCGAGATCGAGTACGCCGCGCAGGCCGTCAAACGCGCCGTGGCGCAAGTTCGTGCCGCGCTGGCCGAAGCCGACGGTCCCCGCTGACCGTTACCTCGTTTGCCACCTCGTTAGAGCAATCGCATTGGACACAGAGAGGTCCCAGATGTCAGACAGCCGGCTTGGGGAAGCCGCCCTTTTTGCCTTCGCGCGACACGAAACTTTCGCGCCCCGCTTCGGCTGGCTGCACAAGGCGTACATGCAGGTCAAAAGCGACCAGGGTGCGTTCCTCGCGGCCGACGCGCCGGTGTTGCTCGGTGTGGGCAAAAACATGGTCAACGCCATGCGCTACTGGTCACGTGCGTTCAAGCTGACCCGCGAGCACTCGCCTTCGAAGGGCACACAGGCCAAGTTCTCCTATCCCACCTGGGAAGCCCGCTGGCTTCTGGACGAGGACGGTGCGGACCCGTATCTGGAGGAGACGGGCAGCCTGTGGCTGCTGCACTGGTGGCTGGTCTCTTCCCGCCCCGGAGCCAAGAGTCACGCGCCGGCCTGGTACACGGCCTTCCACCTGGCTCCGTTCTCCCGTTTTACGACCGCAGACATGACGCAGGTGGTCACCCGGCATGTGAACTTCTCCTACGACAAGAGTCCGGAAGAGGCGTCGATCGTCCGGGACATCGACTGCATCACCAAGATGTATGCGCGCAGCGCCCCGGAGAAGGCCGGCTCGCCGGGCAGCTACGAGGACCTGCTCGCCTGCCCCTTCCGTGACCTTGACCTGCTCACCTTCGTAGGAACGCGCGGCAAGCCCGAGTGGCAGTTCACCAGCGGGCACCGCACCTCACTGCCTGCCCGGGTCCTGGCCTATGCCTGCCTCGACTACGCCGCCAAGTTCTCCCGCCAGGCCAACTCGATCTCCGTGGCCCGCCTCGCCAACGAACCGGGCTCCCCGGGGCGCGCCTTCCGCGTCAGGGAGAACGAGATCGTCAATGCGCTGCAGAAGGTCACTGCGGACCACCAGCAGCTCAACCTGACCGAGGCCGTGGGACAGCGCAGCCTCGCTTTCACGGCCGACCCCTTCGATCTGGCCTGGGAAGTGCTCGACGAGCAGTACGACTTCGTCACCCGCCGTCCGGGCTTCCCCACCCGTGAAGAGTGGGCCGCCAAGTTCCCCAAGCTCACCAAGGCAGAGCAGAAGGAACTCACCACCAAGGCCACGGACGCCACCGACACCACCGAGATGCTCTTTGCTGAGGAGACCGCGTGACCACCGCAACCCCCGCGCGGACCCCGAGCAGCCCGGCGAGCTCCGCCCCGCAGTTCCCCGTCGGCATCGAACTTGTCGGCTCCCAGATGCGCTCGACCAACCTTGAGCGCGATGTCGAGGACGCCCTGCACGACCCCTACGTCGGCGCCCGGGCCGTCGATGTTATGGAGCGCATCACGAGCGCCCTGGCCGACCAACGCCGCACCCGTGCCTGGTCATTCACCGGCCCCTACGGCTCCGGCAAATCCACCCTGTCCAACATCATCGACGCTCTGCTGGGGCGGGATGCCAAGCGGCGCGGCGAGGCCGAGCGCATCCTCGAAGAGGCCAGCCCCGCCCTCGCCCAGCGCCTTGCCACAGCACGCGACGCCATCGCCCCCGAGGGATTCCTCGGCGGCGTGGCCACCGCGCGCCGCGAATCCGTCGTCGCCACCCTCGCCCGTGCCCTGCACACCGCGGCGGCGCGACGCTGGGGCAAACGTGTCCCGAAGACCATCGCCGCCGCCCTGGCGGCGTGCGCCGACCCAGAGCGCGCCGGGGCCAAGGAGATTCTCGGCGCCGTCACGGCTTTGACCGCCGACGGTCAGCCTCTGCTCCTCGTCATCGACGAGTTCGGCAAGACGCTGGAACACCTCGCCGGTCACAACGAGTTCGCCGACGCCCAGCATGACCTGTTCCTGCTGCAGGAACTCGCCGAGAGGGCGGCTGGCCCCAACGGGCTGCCCGTCTACCTGATGACCTTGCAGCACCTGTCGTTCATGGACTACGCCTCACGGTCCAGCGAACTCAAGACCCGCGAATGGGCCAAGATCCAGGGGCGTTTCGAAGACATCACCTTCGTCCCCCACCACGGCGATTCCCTGCACCTGCTGCGCCGCCGCCTCGACCGCTCGGCCGTCAACTCGGCGGGGCAGGCTCTCATCACCGCGTCAGCCGAGGCATCCGCGGACATCTGGACGCAGCACGGGCTCGGCGTTCTGGCTGAACTCGGCCCCGACCACTTCGCGGACCTCTACCCGCTGCACCCGATCACGGCGTTGGCCGCGCCGATTCTTGCCGCTCAGATCGGCCAGCACGACCGCAGCCTGTCGGGCTTCCTCAACAGCGGGGAGCCCAACACCATCCGCCACTCGCTGTCTCGGCACAGCACCCAGAAGGCGGAGCACGCCAGCACGGTGCGACTGCCGCAGCTGTACGACTACTTCCTCAACTCCGGGCGCACGACCTTGCTCGCCTCCGCCAACGCGAGCCGGTGGATCGAGGTCGACTCGCGCATCCGGGATGCCAACGGTCTCCCGGATGCCGACCAGGACGTGCTGAAGACCATCGGTGTCCTCAACCTGATCGATTCCGACGGGGCGCTCAGCGCCACCGCGCCGATGATTCACTTCGCGCTTCACGACCCCACGGACGTCGCTGACTCCGATGCCTTCCAGGCTCTCGAAGAGCGGCTCGCCGACCTTGTCCGTCGGGGCTTTGTGGTCCACCGTGAGTTCAGCGGTGAATACCGGGTCTGGCAGGGCACGGACGTCGACATCGACGGCCGGCTCAAGGAAATTATCAGCCGCTTCGATGACGCCTCGGTCATCAACCGGCTCGGCAGCCTCGTCCCGCAGGCATTCGTGGCGGGCCGCCACAGCCAGGTCACCGGCATGATGCGCGTGTTCTACACCGCGGTCAGCGGCCCGGAGACCAAGTCTGTCGCCGCCCCGGACGAGCTGAAGGAGCCTGCTGACGGCCTTGTTGTCTTTCACCTCGGTACCGACGCTGACCGGCCCGATGTCCACTCGCCCCTGCCGGTGCTCATCGGCACCACCCCCCACCCCGACGTGGTGCTGACCACGGCCACCTACCTCGTTGCGCTGAAGGAACTCAGCAACCAGCAGGACATCGACCACGTCGCCCGGCGGGAAGTCATCGAGCGGCTCGTGCAGGCCGAGGCCGAGCTGCTGGAGCTGCTGCAGTACGCCTTCTACCCGCCGTCCTCCGAAGCGTCCTGGAGCCTGTGGCACACCGGGATCGCCCCCGGCGAAGAACCCGCCGCCTCCGGCCTGACGGCCCGCAGCCTGAGCGGCCTGGTCTCCCTCGCCTGCGAGTCGGTGTACCCGCACACCCCGCACATCCGCAACGAGATGCTCGGTCGGCACGTCCTCACCAGCCAGGCCGCTCAGGCGCGCGGCATACTGCTGACGGCCATGCTCTCCTCCTCGGGGGAGGAGAACCTTGGCTTTGGCGGCGGTTACAAGGCCGAACGTGCCATGTACAGCGGCGTTCTGGCCTACCTCGGCCTGCACCGCGAGAACGGGGTGGCTCAGGCCGAGAGCCAGCAAGAGAGCCTGCTCCCGTACGGCTTCTCCCCGCCCGGCGAGGGCCACGAGCACGCCCAGCCCGCCTGGAACGCCCTCAACGAGGTCCTGACCAGTGCCACCGAGCGGGTCAGTATCGAGGAGGTCATCCGTGTCCTGATGAGCCCGCCGTTCGGTCTCAAGGCCGGCGTGGTCCCGGTCTTCCTGATCCCCGCCCTGGTCATCCGCCGCCACGACATCGCCCTGTTCGAGGAAGGCACCTACCTGCCCCGGCTGACCATCGACGTGGTCGAGCGACTCGTCAAGGGCCCGGCACGCTTCTCGGTGAAGTACACGCCGGCCGGAGACGGGCAGCGCGGCAGCATCATCAAGAAGCTGATGGTCTCGCTCGGCGTGGAGGCACCGCGCTCCAAGGCCCTGCGCAACCCCGACCTCCTCTCCGTAGCCAGCGCCCTGATCGTGCGTGTGGCCGACCTGCACAAGTATGCCCGCACCACCAAGAACATCTCCGCCGACGCCCGCACCGTACGCACCACGATCGTCGGAGCCCTGGATCCCGACGATCTGATCTTCCATGCGCTGCCGAAGGCGCTCGGCTTGCCCGAGATCCCGGCCCGCACCCGCGCCAATGCGGAAGCGGCGAACATCCACGTTGAACGTCTCACCGCGGCGGCCGACGAACTCGTGGCCATCGACAGCAAGCTGCGGGCCGAAGTAATCAGCGTCCTCGCACAGGAGTTCCGCCTGCCGGCCGAACTGCCAGAACTGCGCGCACAGCTCGCTGCCCGGCTGCGCGGCTTCGCCGGCGCGGTGCTGACTCCGGAACTACGCGGCTTTGTCGACTTCGTCCTCAGTGACAGCCTTGAGGACGACGACTGGCTCGAGCCCATCGTCGTGCGCCTGACCAACTCCGCCCTCGGTGACTGGGACGACCACGAAGCCGAGGTCTTCCCGCAGAAGGCCCGGTCGATGGCTGCGGCCCTTGACCGAGTCGGGCACCTGCACCACGCCGGGAAGGAGGTTCGCGGCCGGGAAGAGAAACTCGACGCTCAGTTGTTGACCTTGACTGACAGCGCCGGCGTGGAACAACGCACCCTGATCTACGTGCCGGAACAGGCCCGCAGCGAGGCAAGCAGCCTCGCGGCCGACGTCCTGAAGCAGGCCGAGAAGGCTCTCGGGCCGGACGGAGCGAGGATCCTGCTCGCGGCCCTCGCCCAGCGCGTGACCGATGCCGCGACAGCGGCGAGTGAAAGGAAGGCACAGGGATGACCGATGGAGCCGACACCCAGAAGGTCCGGCACGTTCTCGGTATCTCCGGCGGCAAGGACTCCTCAGCTCTCGCCGTCTACATGCGCAACCGAGTCCCGGAGATGGAGTACTTCTTCTGCGACACCGGTGCCGAACTCCCGGAAACGTACGAGTACCTCAACCGGCTTGAGGCCGCCCTCGGCAAGTCCATCGTGCGACTGAACGCCGACCGCGACTTCGACCACTGGATGGAGGTCTACCAGGGCACCCTGCCCAGCCCTCAGATGCGCTGGTGCACCAAGAACCTCAAGATCAAGCCCCTGGAAGACTGGGTTGGCGACGACAAGGTCATCTCCTATGTCGCCATCCGGGCGGACGAGAACCGCATCGGCTACGTCAGCACCAAGCCGAACATCGATGCCGTCTTTCCTTTCCGAGAGGAAGGCATCGATAAGGAAGGCGTCATGCGCATCCTCGACGAGGCAGGCATCGGCCTGCCCGGCTACTACGAGTGGCGCACTCGCTCGGGATGCTACTTCTGCTTCTTCCAGCGCAAGCACGAGTGGGTCGGCCTCAAGGAACGCCACCCCGACCTGTACGCCAAGGCCGTGGAGTATGAGGACAAGGTCCGATACCGACACACCGCCATGAAAGGCCGCAACTACACCTGGTCGCAGGGCGAGTCGCTCCCAGAGCTCATAGAGCGCAAGGACGAGATCGAGGCCAAGCATCAGGCAGCCCTTGAGCGCGCGGCCAAGCGCATCAAGCCCAACCGGCCCCTCCTGGAAGTCCTTTCGGACGCGCTCGACTCCGACGACGACGAAGCCGGCTGCTCCGTCTGCCATCTCTGACGCGGACGTGGATGGGTGGACCGGCCGGTGTTCAACGGCCGGATCACGAGTCCGCCGCCGCGTCTCCTGACTGTGCCATCGCGTCATTGGCCCGCTGGCGGTGCAAATCCTCGCTCGGGACGCACCCAGTCGGGTGCGCGACCGGCATCCGCGAGGACAGTGACGCCGTTGTTGCCGATGCCCTTCTCCCCGTGGGCCCTTACGGATCGCGCGTGCGATGTCAGTGGTCGCCCGTATTTTCGGCGTCAGGACTTTTGGGTGCGGAGCGCCACTACGGCGTGACGACGTTCCCAACACGCACCGAGGGCGAAGAGTGGCCGACGGGCAGGGGCGAGTGAGGCCGTCCAAGGGCCTGTGGCTCGGCCAGGCGGAAGCGTGTCGTGGCTACGGCGGTCATGGAGGCGGAGGGATGTGTACGGCCCGGCGGCGGTGCGGGATGAGGGTGCCTGGTAACCGCCGTCGGCAACAGTGGCGTGGCTGGTTGCTCCTCGACGCCGGACTCGGCGAACGTCGCCCGGGCCGACCGGTTGCGAGTGGACGGTCAGAGGCCAATGGGTCTAGCCTATTATTTAGGGCGTCGGCAAGGAGGACCTAAGAGAAGCCTCCATCAAGCCGCCGATTATGCAGAATTGATCGCAGGCGATAATGGGCTTGCGAGGCGCGCATCAGCCGATCTGACGAAAACAGTTCTCCCCAATGGGAAGTGGCTCATCCTAATGGAAGAACCGATCGCCGAAAGTCGCCTCAGGAAGACCATTGAAAGCTACGACCTGAGATCAGAGCACTATGCCGCACGTTTCGAGGATGCAGACTTGCGGACACTCCGGCAGTATTTTCTGGAGTCACTGCCAAGTCGGAATGGTTGGGTCCTAGATGCTGGTTGCGGTGCAGGGCGGGACTGTGAAGCCCTAATGCGGAGTGGCGTCCGAGTCGTAGGCTGTGACTTGTCCTACGGACTGCTAAAGATTGCTCATTCTCGTTTGCCGTCGACTCCACTCATTCAATCAGATATTCGAGCACTCCCCTTTCGGAGTATGAGCTTTTCTGGCGTCTGGTCATGCGCGTCTCTTGTTCACTTGTCTGCAGGGCAGGCGGCACGTGCGCTTGCAGAATTCTGGCGGGTCCTGAAACCGGGAGGAGCTTTGTTCGTAACAGTACGCCACGGCACAGGGGAATGGAGGGAGGCGTGCCGTTATATGGGCGAACGATGGTTTCACCGCTATTCAGAGGCAGACATGAGAAATGCCCTAGACGCTTCTGGTTATGAAATAATGAACGTTACCACAGAAGTTGGAACAATCGGCGGCGATTGGGTGAATGTATACGCCAGGAGGAGTCGATGATGGCCATATTGTCGCGGATAGCAGCGGAGGCCAACAATGCGAAGTGGTGGGTAACGCTTGTTGTTGCTGGAATCGCAGCCTTTGCGGCAATTTCGGCGGCAGTACTGTCTTTGCGATCGGCGAAGTCTCAAGCTGCAAATGCGGAAAAGCAACGTAAGGTAGATTTCCTTCGTCAGCAACTGAACGAGCTATACGGACCAATTTATATGCGAAGGCGCGCCAGCGAGAGTTTGCGCGATATCCTTCCCCACGAGCAAGCTGATGGCAGTCCGTGGCGACTGGTCGATCACATTGAAGATGTCAAGTCAGGCGCCGACCATGCCGAAGTGGAGGCCGTCGAGCAGATACTAGAAATCAATTCTGAGATTGAAAGTATACTGACATCGAAGGCGGGACTGTATGAATCATTCCCTCCGCCGGACATTCTGAGTAAATTCATCGCACACGTCAGACTGCTGCGCATATCGTGGGAACGGGGAGAGAATCAATCAAAAAACCGCATACCGTTCCCCGATGATCTAGATGAATACCTGATGGGCGTGATAGGTAGGCTGAGGAGTCGCCTGGAGGCGCTTGGGGTGACTTACGGAGTGAAGGTCTGAGCCCAGTGGTATGCGTCCACAATTGAAGTGGGCAGCGCCATGAGGCGGAAGGATCCGCTGAATTGCGTGGTGCCTGCGTATGTTTGCGCTTCTCCCTGATCGCCTGGCAAACAGGGAAGCCGCCTGCAAACACGACTGATGACTATCTGCGGTAGGCGGTGGAGTTGCGGCTGCATGCTCCTCTTCTTGGCGCCTGAGGGCCGCTGCACGGCGTCGTCTGCAAAGAGCGCGTTTCAACCGTGAAGTTCAGGTCCCGGGGTGGGCATGGTTCGCGGTCGGGGTGCTCGTGCCCGTCGCGGACGGATCGCTTGTGAACACGCTGCCACGACCGTACACCCGGTAACTCCCATTCCTGAGGAGTGATACCACGGTCCAGGGCATCACGCGATGTGAGCTGCCGGGCTGGGTAACTGCCCCATGAGGGAACGGCCCGGTCTGGATGATCGCTACACTGATTACTGGCGCGGGGGCGCCGAGACCTGTGGATGGTTCACGCATGACACGCCCCTCGCCCAACGACGACTCGATCAGGCCCGGTGAGGCCAGCGGCACCCCGAGTGGTGGTGTCACGCAGGACGACCTGTCGCGGCTGCTCGCCCGTGAGAAGACGCAGGGCGGACGCGCGGCCGTCAAGAAGCTGCTCGGAGAACTCGGCTTCGAAGACTCCGAGGCCCTGACCGAGTTCGTTACCACCAGGCGTGACGCCGAGCAGGCCGCGCTGACGGAGCTCCAGCGACGAGAACAGGCCACTGACGAGAAGCTGAGGGCCGCCGAGGCGCGCGAGGCACAGGCAACAGCGCGGGAGCGCGCCGCCAGCCGACGGGCCGCTCTGGCGGGGCTGGGCGCGGCCGGGGACGACCTGGCCGATGCAGTGCTCCTCATCGATAGGGCCCTCGATGACAAGCGCGACGCCGACGAGGAAGCGGTCGCCGCGGCGGCCGAGCAGCTGAAGGAACGGCGACCGGAGCTTTTCGGCCAGACCCGCGAGACCACGCCGCCCGCCCCGGGAGGATCTCCCGCCGGCGGACCGCCGTCGCGCGGCGGCGTACCGCCTAAGCCTGGCGCGGCCGGACTCGAAATGGCTCGGCGCCGGGGCTTCATCACCGACTGACCACACTCACGCCGTCATGCTCGGCCATGACTCCACCGGCGGGAAGGCCGGACATGGGGACCACGCCCCTCTCTCCTCCCGTGGACGGCGCCACCGCTCGGTGAGTGCGCGAATCCGATTCGCTTCACGTCCACCGGGAGGACGGCTGTGACACTGCAGCCCATCACCACGTCGACGTCGTACACCGCTGACCGCGCCTGGCTCGCGGCACTGCACGGCACCGACTCCACCGAGACCATCACACTCGACGTCGCCAAGCTCAACGCCGGACACACCCAGGCGTCCACGGACACCGCCCAGCCGTACAGCCGGGTCATGTCCGGCGTACCAGTCGGCAAGATCACCGCGTCCGGTCTTTACGGCTCGTTCGACCCCGCCGCAACCGACGGCCGACAGACCCTCGCCGGTCTCGTCTTCGCCGAGACGCTGTTCGCGCCGACCGCGACGAAGGTCCCCGCAGCTCTGCTGTGGCATGGCGTTGTCGTCGCCGCGAAGGTGCCCGGCGGCATCGACACCACCAAGGTCGCCCCGTCCGTGACCGGACCTCAGATCCGGTTCGTGTGAGGGGCGGCCAGCGATGACTATCCAGGACCTGATCAAGAACGTCAGCGCCCACGACCTGACGACCTTTGCCCGCGCCATCCCCTCGCAGAAGGATCACCTGCTCACCCAGGACGGCGGGATCATCCCGACGCTGGAGCAGGACGAGGTGAAGTGGCGCATCCGGGACAACGGCCGGTACGTCAACGTCGCCAAGTACCGGGCGTTCGACGCTTCGGTGCCGTTCGCCAGCCGCGAGGCGTGGCAGACCACCCGCGAGGGCATGCTGCCGCCGCTCGGCCAGAAGCTCCTGGTCGGCGAGCAGGAGCAGATCCTGCTGGAGGCGTCTCGCGGTGCGGACGAGGACCGGCTCATCGAGCTGCTGTACGACGACACCGAGCGGCATGTCGAGGCCATCCGTTCTCGCGTCGAACTCGCCTGGGGCGACGTCCTCACTGACGGCAAGTTCTCCCTGAACGCGGAGAACGGGCTGACGATTGAAGTCGACTGGGGCGTGCCGGCGGGCAACATGCCGACCGCGCCCAAGCTGTGGTCGGACCCCACCTCGGACCCGATCAAGGACGAGCTGGCGTGGATTCAGTACCTCGATGACCGGGGCGCTCCGGCCCCGGACATGGTGCTCACCAGCCGGAAGGCGTTCAGCTTCTTGGCTGCCAACAACGCCTACCGGGCGGCCTACTACGGCAGTGTGAACCCGTCGAACACGCCGACCGCGACGCTGACCCCGCAGCAGATCAACGTGGTGCGCGACAACTACGGCCTGCCGCCGGTCACCTTCTACAAGGGGCAGGTGCGAGTCGACGGCGTGCAGACGAAGGTGCTGCCGGAGGACCGGTGGATCATGCTGCCGCCGGACCGTACGAAGTGGGGACAGACCATCTTCGGCGTGACCGCTGAGGGCCTGGCCCTCTCACGCGGCACGAACCCGGAGATCATAAAGGAGGACCGTCCGGGCATCATCATCACGCGAGGTGCTCAGGATGACCCGGTGCAGATCTGGACCAAGGGTGCGGCGGTCGGCATGCCGGTGCTGCACACACCGGACGCCCACATCGTGGCGAAGGTGATCTGATGGCTCGCCTCGCTGTTGCCGTCCATGTCCAGCATCCCGTCACGCGGGAATGGGTCGTCCTGGAGCCGGGCGAGGAGCCCGGTCCGGAGCTGGCGGCCGAGATCACCAACCCCGCAGCATGGGAGGACGGCGAACTGCCGGACGCCTCGGACGCAGGAGGCGAGGAGTCGCCAGCGTTCGGGTTCACAGGTTCGGGAACGCTGGAGACTGCCTCGGAGCCGGAGCCGGAGCCGGAGCCGGAGCCGGAGCCGGAGCCGGAGCCGGAACTCGCCGCGCCCAGGCGGCGCAGGAAGGCCACCGAAGCCAGCGAGTAAGAGCAGACGACCAACCTCACCCGCCCACGCCCCTCACCCGGGCGCGGGCGGGCAAGGCCATCCAGCGGGAGCAATGATGGACCCGAGCCTTCTGGCCTGGCTGCGGTCGCAGCTCGGCACCGCCACCGGTGAGCAGGAACTCGCGGGCCGCTACGCGCGCCTCGGCCGAGCCCGCGCCGTTGCCGCCGAAGTCCTGGCCGAGCGCCGCGCCAAACTCCTAGCCGAGCCGCTGCGCATGACGGTCGACGGCGTAGTCACCATCGACCAGAGCAACAACCTCGCCGGCCTGGAACGCCAGATCGCCGGACTGGCCGGGCTGGTCGCACCGGACGACTCGGCAGCAGGCGAAGCTGGCGCCGACCTGGTGACTGCTCCCCTCCTTCCCGCCCGCCGCGCACGGTAGACCGGCATGCCGTACGAATGGCCACCGCTGGTGCCTGGCGACCCGGACGAGGTCGCTCGCCGGGTTGCGGCGGTACTCGAGGAAGCGTGGCAGCGTCTAGCTGACAAACAGCGCGCCGTCATTGCCCGGTTTGCGGACAATCCAAGGACGCCACACACCCTTGTGACGCTGGAGGAGTTCAAGCAGGCGATCCGGGCCTTCCGCCGACGTGTCGACCAGGAGGCCCAGCAATTCGTCCAGCGGCAGCTGCCTCACCTGTACGAGGAAGGCGGACGTGCCGCCGCCGAGGCCCTGGGGGTGACCTTCACCTGGACCACATTCCACCGCGACGCCCTCCAGCTGCTCGCCTCCGACTCGTACGCAGACTTCCTGCGCCGTTCTCAGGAAGCCGAGCGGATGGCGAACCAGTTCTACCGAGCAGCAAGGGAAGCCGCACGCCGAGAAGTTCCGCTGCTCGCCGCGGGCAACAAGACGGCGAAGCAGGCCGTGAAGAACTTGGCCTACAGGCTCGCCGCCAGCCACAAGCTGACTCATGTCATCTACCGCAACGGCGCCCGGGTTCCGGTCCGCGCGTGGGCCGAGGCCGCCACGCTCACCAAGTCGGCCGTCGCCTACAACGCGGGAACGCTCAACCGGACCCGCCAGGCCGGCTTCAGCGTGGTGGAGGTCTTCGACGGCTTCGACTGCGGCTGGACCTCTCACCAGGACCCGGACAAGGCTGCGAGGACTCTCCGGACGGTTGAAGAAGCGGCGGAATGGCCGATCTCACATCCTCGATGCCGACGTGCCTTTGGCCCGCGGCCTGATTGGGCGTTGGCCTAGATGATCGATTCCCAGGGCTAGGTGATCAAACGGGTCAGTGATCGAAAGGGGTGACGCACCGGCAAGTAGTGCTGGGAACGTGGTGCCCGCCCCTGTGATCAAGCCAGGGACTGGGGGGAACCCTCGTACGCAGTCTGAAAGGGCTGCTTCGTTGTCGTACTGGACCGTCTAACCTGCGGAGCATGATTCGTGCGGTGGTATTCGACGTGGGCGAGTGTCTTGTTGACGAAACCCGGGAGTACGGGACGTGGGCTGACTGGCTGGGAGTGCCGCGGCACACCTTCGCGGCGATGTTCGGGGCGGTCATCGCGCAGGGACGCGACTACCGGGAGACGTTCCAGGAGTTCCGTCCCGGGTTCGACCTGACCGACGAGCGGGAGAAGCGTGCGGCTGCCGGGAAGCCGGAGTGGTTCGGCGAGGGTGACCTGTACCCGGACGTCCGGCCTTCGCTGGCTTCTCTGCGTGAGGCGGGGCTGTGGGTGGGCATCGCCGGGAACCAGACCGTGCGGGCTGGCGGTCTGCTGCGGGGGCTGGACCTTCCCTCCGACATGATCGCCACCAGTGACGACTGGGGGGCGTCGAAGCCGGACGTGAAGTTCTTCGAGCATGTCATCGACGCGACGCCTGCTGACCCGGGGGAGATTCTGTATGTCGGGGACCGGCTCGACAACGACATCCGCCCGGCCGTGCAGGCGGGGCTACTGACTGCCCTGATCCGGCGTGGTCCCTGGGGCACGATCCAGCAGCGCGACCCGGACGCGGATGCGATCACGACGATGCGCATCGACTCGCTCGCGGAACTGCCAGAGAAGATTGCCAAGTTCAACGCTGAAGGGCGCTGACCGTCGTGCCCCAGTCGTAGAGACGGTCGTCGAGGTCCCGGACGCACTGCTCGTTCTGCCAAGGGGCGAGCGTGCGCCGGACCTCGCGGATGCGGTCCATGCCGGTGGCGTACCAAGTGATCGCCAACTGGTCGAGGGCCTGGATGGCGTAGCGGCATGCATCCTCTGGCCTTCCGTCCGCGGCTTCGACCGCAGCTAGGTCGCCGAGGACGACGGTGCGCTGTTTGTCCGATTCGGGTGGCAGGCCGTCGAGCACCTCGTGGAGTGTTTGGCGCGCTTGCGGCACGTGGCCGGCCTTCAACTGCGTGTTGCCTTTGAATGCGGACAGGCGGACAGGGCTGAACCAGTCCAGCCACTCAGGAGTGGCGTGCTCAGAGTTTGTGGAAAGTGTGTCCTCGGCATGACGGATCAAGCGCAGCGCCGCGTGTGGATCTCCGCAGCGTGTCTCGCATTCCGCTTCAACGGCATCCAGCCACGCCCAGAACTCCCCTGACGCCTGTCCGCGGCGAGCGTATGTACGGGCGGCCAGCATGCGCTCGATCGCTGCCTCCCGGTCCTTCGCCCAGCCCGGGATGAAGGCCATGTGCGTGAGGATGGCTGCTCCGAGCAGTGGGTCGTCTGCTTCGCCTGCCGCCTGCAGGGCCCGAAGAAGAGTCTCTGCAGCCTGGTCGGGTTGTCGCAGGTCGAAGAACTCGATACGGCCGGCCAGCAGGTAGGACTCGGCCAGCGCGGCCGCGAGGGTTTGTCGGGCCGGGTTCGCCGTCTCCGGGAGGAGGGCGCAGCCGAGACGGGCATGCTCCAAGACCGCCGGGTGCAACACGGCAGGGGCGACAGACCAGTACAGGTGCCGATGCGAGCGCGTGACAGCCTCGAAGTCCCTGCCGACAGTTGCTGGTTGCGTTGGGGCTCCACCTTGAGCGGGGACGGACGCTAGCCGTGCTCCGGACAGGGAAGCGCGCGGCGTGTTGTCGATTGCTGTGCTGGGCTGGGTTCGCGTGCTTCCCCACGGAGGCGTGAATCCGAGGTCCACCATGCTCTGTCCCAGCAGGTGAGTCAGGACTCGGTGGACATCGGGCTGCGGCCAGGGTGGTGTAGCGGACTCCCAGCGTCGGATCTGCCGAACGCCGACAGCCAGACCTCTGATGCCCAGCTTCGGCGCCGCCTTGGTGATGGCGTCGGCCAGTGCTTGCTGGGAGTTGTATCCGGCGGCCAGGCGTGCGGCCTTGAGCCTGGTGTTGCCTGAGGGACGGGACATAGATTTCCTCCGGGGCGAGCTCTCGTCAGAGAGTGACATGCGATGTCCTAACGGCGGCGCAAAATCATCCACGGGGCCGCAACAAAGCCCTGTATAAGTCCGCTTGATGACCTGTCAGAGTCCTCGAATAGGACGTCTTGGGTCAGCATGATGGCACTTCGTCACTACGAAACCACGTCCCGTCACACTGCTCCGCGCACCACAGGACGGCGGGATTGGGGGACGAGGGCCGGTGCCACTGTGCCCGGTCGCCGCAGGACCGCCAAGCGCCGCCCACCCACAACTCTCGGAGTGGGGGTGGTACTCGCCGGACCTCGGCGGACTCTAGGGGTTGTTCCAGCACATCCAGCACACAGGAGGATCAGTCATGCCCCAAGCCAGGCGAGACAAGAAGGATCACTTGATCTACGCGGACGTCGTGGACTCCAAGTCCAAGGCGGGCGTGTGGATGGGTGAGCGCGCCTCCTTCCAGGAGAAGCAGGGCCGCATCATCGAGGCGCTCAAGGAGCGGACCGACTGGGTCGAGTTGAAGGATGCGATCCTGGTCATCGGTACCGACCCGGCCGGCATTACGGTCATCGCGCCGAACCCGACGCTGCCCGGTGTCATCGTCCTCGCCGACGGTGGCTCTCCCGCCACATCGGGGAAGCTCCAGGCCTCCGCCGAGGAGAGGGTCCGCGCGGTCATGAGCGAGCTCGGGATCGCCGAAGAGGAAACGGCGGCCTGACCACCATGGCCGCCCCCCGGATGCTGTGGGGGAAGTACTTCCAGTACGAGCGGGACGGGGAAGCGGTTCTCCTCGACCCGGTCGCTTTGGACAGTGTGTTCATCGACTCCGGCGAGGTCCACGACCTCGCCGGGGTCCCCCCGACTGCGACCCATGACGCCCTTGCTGGGCTCGGCTTCACCCCCGGCGGCCCCGTGGCCGACCGGCGCGAAGCACTCCGTGATCGTCTTCGATTCCTCGGCCTCGACGCCACCCCGTGCCGTATCAGCGGTCTGCGCGTGGTCCTCACCGACCGCTGCAACATGGCCTGCACCTACTGCTTCGTCGACACCAACTCCGGCAAGCCGGATATGACGAAGGAAGAGCTCTCGGAGGGGCTGGAGTTCCTTTTCGAGCAGAACGCCGGGCAGGACGAGGTGTCCATCCAGTGGTTCGGCGGCGAGCCGACCATCCGCTTCGATCTCATGCAGTACGGTGACCAGTTCGCCGACACCCTCGCTGACCGCTATGGCGTTGCCAGGGTGCGGCGCACGGTAGTCACCAACGGTGCC
Organism: Streptomyces sp. SLBN-118; assembly: GCF_006715635.1. Lineage (NCBI taxonomy): Bacteria > Bacillati > Actinomycetota > Actinomycetes > Kitasatosporales > Streptomycetaceae > Streptomyces > Streptomyces sp. SLBN-118. The sequence continues at coordinate 2,422,410 of NZ_VFNP01000002.1, read as the reverse complement.
CGCCTGACAGACGAAGCCCTCGACCACTTCGTCGCGTACGAGTACGGGGTCGGCATCTCAGTCGACGGTCCCCCGGGCATCAACTCCGCCCATCGCCTTCTGCTCGGCGGGCAGCCCGCGGACGACCGGATTCGCCGTAACGTCGCCCGGTTCGTCGAGGCCGACGGGCTGCACGTGGGCTGCAATCTCACCCCGACGGCCGCGAACATCGGGCGCCTTGCCGAGACTGTCCGGTGGATCATCGATGACCTCGGGCTGAAGTTCATTTACGTCAACACGCCCATTCCCACGGCGGGCCACTGGCAGGTCAAGGGCGCCGACCTGGCCCGCGAGCTGTACGAGGCCCGCATGGCCGCCCTGGGGCGGGGCGGGATGCTGTTCTCCGTCCTGGACCGCGCTTTCCAGGCCCTCGATACCCGGCGGCCGATGCTGTTCGACCATATGCAAGGCGACCGCAGCCTGAACGCCGCCCTGCTGCCCGGCAACCGGGTCAGCCTGTGCGACATCAACTTCACCGAGCCGTCGTTCCTGCACACCCTCGACGAACTGCGGGCCGACTCCGGCCTCCTGGCCGGCGTGGCGAAGAAGGTCGCACCCATCCCCGAGTGCGGGGACTGCCCGGCACTCGCCATCTGCGGCGGGCCGTCGCGCAACGAGCGGGCCCTCATCGGCGGCACCCCGGACCCTGAGATGTGCACCTTCTACACGAGCACTGTGGAGATCGCGGTGTGGGACAACACGGGGGTGCAATGAACACCCACGTGCGTACGGCGCTGATCTCCACAGCCGGGCACTGCAAGGTGGCCTGCGGGTTCTGCTTCCGGGCCGACCGGGCCCACGGCTTCCTCGACACCGCGACCTACACCCGCACCCTGTCGCGGCTGAAGGAGACAGGCGTGGAGGGCTTATGCCTGACTGGCGGCGAGCCGACCCACCACCCTCAGCTCCGGCAGCTCGTGCGGCTGGCCCACCAGTTCGGCATGTCGGTGTCGATGGTGACCTCAGCCCGTACCGTGGCCGAGGTCATCGCTCTCTCCCGAGTGGCGCGTCTGCTGGCCAACCTGACCGTCTCCGCCGACTCACAGGGCGCGATGCTGCTGGGCCGCACCACCCGCACCGCGACATCGGGAATCGAAACGCTGCGCGCCATCAGCACTGAGACGAAGATTCTGCACGTCACCTGCTGGAGTCTCAGCGACGGGGAGTGCCAGAACCTGGCCGAACTCGTGTCCGAGGCAGGGGTGGAGGTCCAGTTCAGCCCCGTCGTCCTCGACGAGCGTGCCCTGCGCCGCGACGGCAAGTCGGTCCAGGACTATCTGGTGCAGCAGCAGCTCGATGCCGACGCACTGGGCCGCTACTTCAACCTGTCCGACCGGTATCGGGCCTACCTCGACGAATTGCGGGATCTACAGCTCCCCGCGACCGGGGGCGAGCGATGGTCGTGCCGCTCGGCGTCCGCGTACGTTTCCGCCGACGGTCACATACGGCGCTGTCCCTACGGCCGGGCGTCAGTCAGCGCCCACGCTCCCCGTGCCGCGATCAGACAGTTCCTGACCGGTCCGGCGCAGGACCGGGTGATCCCGGACTGCGCTGCCATCTGCCACCCCTCCGCCACCTCCGACGACCGCAGTGCGTCGTGCTCCGCGCCGACGTGAGGGCGGCACGACGCCCACGACTCCATGGACCGCTCTATGACGATCACGACAACCGGCGATTTCACCCGTCGCTGGCTGCAGCCGCCGAACTTCCCGATGAAAGTCCCCTTCGACTACACGTTCCTGCCCGCCGTCGACGTCCTCGACTACCTCCGCAAGGACGAGGAGGTCCGGTTCACGCTTCTCGGGGAGGAGGACTGGCAGGTGCGCATGGACCGCACCGCTGCTTTCCGCACCGCGCCGCTCGAGGAGATTGTCACCTGGCCCTTCCGGCTGGTGCACTTCAACCTCAGCCGCTTCTACGACGACCTCCTGGACTGCTTCCAGCATGAGGTCATGATCCCCTGGCGCACTCATCTGTCTGCCCGGGGCTTCACCTGGCAGCGGCTCGCGCCCATCCTGTTTCTCTCCACCGTGGGCGCGTCCTCGACCTACCACAACGACAATTCGCACGGCTTGGTCTGGCAGGTGCATGGCATCAAGACCTTCCACAGCTACCTCGACCCCCGCAAGCACCTGTCGGCCGAAGCCGCGGTCATCGGAGAGACCACCGGTGAGGAGCCGCCCGCACACGATGCGGCTGATCGCCACTCTGTCACCATGCGCCCCGGCGACCAGCTGTGGAGTCACGCGCTGACACCCCATTGGGTCACCACCGAGTCGGCGCTTGCCATGAGCGTCACTCTCTCCCACGGGGGCCTGTGTCACCAGGGCCGATTCTCCGAGCGGGAGCTGGCGCTGCGCGCCTATTGGGACAAGAACCCCGGTGAGGCGTGGACGCATGACCTGCGCAATGTTCGCTACTGAGACCGCTTCCCACGACACGAGGCAATGGCCCGTGTCGTGGGAAGTGACCCACGGTCGGTTACGGGGTGAGCCGGTTCGGCCCGCGGAAGAGGAAGGTTGCCTCGCGGATCGAATCCAGGCGGAGCATCACCATCAGCACCCGACCAAGGCCCATGCCGAGACCGCCGTGCGGCGGGCAGCCGTACCGGAAAGCGTTCAGGTAGTCCTGCAGCGGCTCGGGGCTCATGCCCTTCTCGGCGGCCTGCTTCAGCAGCACGTCGTACCGGTGCTCACGTTGGGCGCCGGTGGTGACCTCCAGTCCTCTCCACAGCAGGTCGAAGCTCAAGGTCACGCTCGGGTCCTCAGCCGACCGCATGTGGTAAAAGGGCCGGATGCTCACCGGGTAGTGCGTGATGAACACGAACTCGTGCCCGGTGGCCTCCTTGATGTGAGCCGAGATGCTCCGCTCGCCCTCCGGGTCCAAGTCCTCCTTGATTCCTTGAGGGTCCCAGCCGCCCTTGCGCAGGATCTCGTGTGTCTCGGCCATCGTGATGCGAGGGAAGGGCGTCGTGGGGACGGTGACCTCGACGCCGAAGTGCTCGCGGATCGCCTCACCGTGCGCGTCGGCGACCTTGGCGGTGGCGTGGGCGAGCATCTGTTCCTCGAACGCCATCACGTCCTCGACGCCGTCGATCCAGGCGAGCTCTGCGTCGACGCCGGTGAACTCGGTGGCGTGCCGGGAGGTGAACGACGGCTCGGCGCGGAAGACAGGCCCAATCTCGAACACCTTGTCGATGCCCGCGGAGATCGCCATCTGCTTGTAGAACTGCGGCGATTGCGCCAGGTAGGCGCTGCGGTCGAAGTAGCCGAGCTTGAAGACCTCCGCGCCCGACTCCGAGGCGGTGCCCATGAGCTTGGGGGTGTGCATCTCCGTGGCGCCCTGCGCGTAGGCGTACTCGCGCATCCCCTGCTCCAGGGTCGTCTGTACGGCGAACATGAGCTGGGTGGCGGGACGGCGGCGCACGTCCAGGAAGCGCCAGTCCAGCCGCTGCTCCAGGCCGGTGTGCTCGTCGATCGGCAGCGGCGTAGCGGCCAGGTTCAAGACCTCGACCGCATCGGGGACGATCTCCAGGCCGCCGAGCTTGACCTGGGCGGCGTCGACGACACGGCCGGTGATCTTGACTGCGGACTCGGGAGTCAGGGCTTCGAGCTGGGCCTCCAGCGGCCCATCGTCACGCTTGCGGGTCACCTGGACAGTGCCAGTGTGGTCCCGCACGAGGACGAACTGCATCTTGCGTTGCAGGCGGAGGGCGTTCACCCAGCCAGAGATCGAAACAGTTTTGCCGACGTGTTCTCGCAGGTCAGAGACCAATACGCGGCTAGTGGTGTGGATCATCGCAGCCCTCCCAGGGGCGTCGTCATGATCCCTTGGGAGCGTGGGCGAGAAGGGTACTCGCGGTGCCACCACGCCTTTGCCACCGCGACAAGGCGATGGCCTCATTCATGCCCGATGACGGGGGCCAACCGGCGGGGCATTGGGTCCATCGGACCTTTTCTCCCCGCGCTCAGGAGGGTCTTCACCCTGGGACGCAAGGCTGCCTTTCCAGCTCCCGGCAGCTCTCTCGGCTCGCGTGATCCCGCAGTTACTTGTCTCCGTCAACGCGTTGATCGGAAGCATACGAGTGCTGCACCCATGGCGGCAATGGACTTCAACCGCCCGAGCGAGGCGCCCAGCCGTTACGCGCCCATTTGCTTCCGCTTCAAAGGCGAACTCCTCTTGTACGTGTCATTCGATTCCGTCCGGGGCGAGACTCCTGAGATTTCTTGGGGGGTCGAGACATGAAGGGACGGCAGCGCGCCACTCCCGCCTCCGCGGCCGCGACCCTAAGCAGGCATCCCGCACGTGACGATGCCGCTCTGAGAGGAGTTGTTGAGGACGCGGCGATGGGCCGATGGGAAGGTGCCCGGCAGATGCTGGCGGCAACGGGTGCGGATTGGGACCGGCGTATCTTCCGTCTCCAGGTCCTTGCCCGTGTCGGCGCACGGTTGACGTTTGCCGATACGTGGGTGCAGGCCGAACCTCGATCCCCTCATGCGTTGGTGCTCTACGCCCATGTGCAAGCCCTGCGGTCCATGGCCGGCGGCCGGGGGAGGGGCCGCAGTGAGGCGATGGAGCGGGCATGGGAAGCGTGCGATGCCGCCACCGACGCCCTGCCGACGGACCCGGCGCCGTACATCGTCATGCTTGCCCTGCTTCGCTTCCACTCCCCAGCACGCGACCGGGGGTGGCGGGCGACGGTGCGGCAGATATGGGAGCAGGTGGAGCAGAGGGACCGGTGGAATCGGGAAGCGCACCACGAGCTCCTCACCTACATGTTTCCCTCCTGGCACGGCATGGGGGGCGAGATGTTCCACTGGGCGCAGGAGCGGTGCGCGCACGCTCCCCGCGGACTGCCGCTGCACATCCTTCCGTTGGTCGCCCTGGCCGAGTCGCACCGGCAGCGGATGGAGAAGCATGGCGATCGGTATGGGCTGACGGTCCATCCGTGGACTGACAACCCGTCGACGCAGCAGGCGTGGGACAACTGGTGGGCCTACCGGGCCCCTGCGTGGCCCCATGCCGCGTTCCATGAGGACGCCAACTACCTTGCGCACGGCCTGTCGTTCGCCAACCGACACAAGGACGCTGCAGAAGTCTTCGACGCCATCGGCCCGCATGCAACCGATGTGCCGTGGAGCTACTGCGGGGACGCTCAGACGCTGTTCTCGCGCCATCGCACCTGGGCGGTCCGGGCGTCCGCACCGTAAACCCGGGCGGCGGTGACCTTCACCAACCGCGCCTTTCTGTTCACCGTTCATCAAAGACAAGAGAGGGCATCCTCATGCCTCTGGACATAGCGAGCGTCACTCCGTCAGAAGAGGAACGCCTCGCTGAACTAGGCATCACCCAGACGTTGGACCGTTCCATGTCGGGGCGCCAGAACTTCGCCGTCTCGTTCACCATCATCAGCATCTTGTCCGGCTGCCTGACCATGTACGGGTTCGGCATGAACACCGGCGGTCCCGCCCTGATCATGTGGGGCTGGGTGCTCGTCGGCCTGATGACCCTGTTCGTCGGCCTGGCCATGGCCGAGGTCTGCTCCTCCTATCCCACCTCCGCCGGCCTCTACTTCTGGGCGCACAAGCTTGCCCCCCAACACTCTGCCCCCGCTTGGGCTTGGTTCACCGGCTGGTTCAACACCCTGGGCCAAGTCGCGGTCACCGCTGGCATCGACTTCGGCGCCGCCTCATTCCTCAATGCGTATCTGAACCTCCAGTTCGGCTACGCCGCCACCCCCGGCCACACCATCACGCTCTTCGGCCTCATCCTGCTGCTACACGCCGTCGTGAACACCTTCCGGGTGCGTGTCGTGGGCTTCTTCAACACCGTTTCCGTGTGGTGGCATTTGATCGGTGTCGTGCTGATCGTCGGCGCGCTCTTGGCCATCCCGGACAGGCATCAAGCCCCAGAGTTTGTGTTCACTGAGTTCGTCAACAACACCGGATGGGGGTCGGCCGTCTACGTCGGCCTCATTGGTCTGCTGATGGCGCAGTACACCTTCACCGGCTACGACGCGTCCGCCCACATGACCGAGGAGACGAAAAACGCATCTGTGGAGGGGCCGAAGGGAATCGTCCGCTCGATCCTCGTCTCCTGGGCTGCCGGGTTCGTCCTGCTCTTCGGCCTGACCTTCGCCATCCAGTCCTACGCCGGTGCCCTCGAATCAGAGACCGGCGTGCCACCTGCCCAGATCTTCATGGACGCACTCGGCGCCAGCGCCGGCGAAATGATGCTCCTCGTCGTCATCGGCGCCCAGTTGTTCTGCGGCATGGCTTCGGTGACAGCCAACTCCCGCATGATCTACGCCTTCTCTCGCGACGGTGCCCTGCCTCTCTCCACGGTTTGGCACAAGCTGCACCCCGGAACCCGCACCCCCACCAACGCCGTCTGGCTCGCCGCCGGTAGCGCGTTCGTCCTCGGTCTGCCCTATCTGTTCAACACGACCGCCTATGCGGCCGTGACCTCCATCGCGACCATCGGCCTCTACATCGCGTACGTCGTCCCTACCTTCCTGCGCCTGCGCCAAGGCGAACACTTCAGGCGCGGCCCCTGGCACTTGGGCCGCTGGTCCAAGCCCATCGGTGTGCTCGCAGTGGCGTGGGTCGTGGTGATCACCGTGCTCTTCATGCTGCCCCAGTCCGCGCCCGTGACTATCGAGACGTTCAATTACGCTCCCCTCGCCGTCGGAGTGGTGCTCGCCTGCGCCGGCACGTGGTGGCTCGTCTCGGCTCGAAAGTGGTTCCTCAATCAGACCCATCCGAGGAACAACATGGCGCAGACCCTTCCCGTATCGGCGAGAATGCCTCGGTAGGCGCCGTGCTCAACGGTGCGCGGCAGTGCACCGCTTGGTCACCCCACCGAGCGGCACCTTTCATCATCGTGGCCGAGCTCTCAGTGGTTGTCCGGCCTCTGAGGCCCGATGAGACAGAACAAGAGCTTGCGAATCCGGGCTCTCGGTTGGCACGGCTACGCTCGAACGTATGAGCGCGCCTACTGAAGGGCTGACTCTGGGGGCGGTCAGCGCCATCGTCGAGAGAAAGATCCTCACCAACAAGATCAGGGTTGAGCGGAAGGGTGAGCCCGTGTTCAACCCTGACACCGGACAGTACGAGCCTGGTCCGCCCGTCACCATCTACGAAGGCCCGGGTGCGATCTTCCCCACGGGCGGACCATCCGTCGTCCTGCATATCGCCGGGCAGGCTTACGTGGACGACACTCCGTCCCGATACCGGCTTCTGACGCCGCTGTCGGCGCCTGTGGCCTCCCGCGAGGACACCGTGGCCGTCGTGGCGGCCGAGGACGAGTCGGCCATCGGCCGGACCTGGCGAGTGATCGACATCGGGGAGACTTCCACGCTGAGCATCGTCCGCACCACGTGGGTGGACCAGAACACCCAGACGACGGGGGCGTGAAGTGACCACAGCGATCGATCCGGAGGAAGTCCGTAAGGAGCTGGAGGCCAAGCTCCTCCTGGACACGGTGCGGGTGACCCGACCTACCGGTACGCCGGTTCTCGATCCGAACACCGGGCTCCTCGGTGACATACCTGCCGAGCTGATCTACGAGGGGTCTGGTGCGGTGCTGTCTGGGCATGGCCAGGTCACGGCGGAGGGCATCGTCGGGAAGCAGTGGCTCGACGACACGGTCTCCTGGTACCGGCTACTGACTCCGCTCAGCGCGCCCGTACCAGCCCGGTATGACCGAGTGGAGGTCACCGTCGCGCATTCTGGGAGCGCGGCAACTGGCGGCCGTACGTGGCAAGTTCTCGATCCGGCCGAAGCGTCAACAGTCGAACTGGTGCGGGTGACGCGACTGGACGAGATCACGCCGCCGTCATGAGGCGAATCGGGGCTTCCGTGAATCGCCCTACGCTCGGCGTATGGAGATCACGGACACGCCGCTCGCCGACCTTCAGCAGGTCAGGGTCACGGCGGACGGCAGCAAGGCGTCGCTACACATAGGCGGGATCGATTACTCGCGCGTCGTATCCGGGTACACGATCCATCAACAGGCTGGGCAGACAGCAGACTTGGTCATCCAGTTCGCCAAGGGCAGGACCAGCCCAGACTTCGAAGGCTGCGCCCGGGTAGCCGTCGGAGTCCCGTACGAGCCGGGGCCGGCCGCAGCCCACTTCCTGTCGGCCATTGACGCGGGTCTGCTGGAGAAAGCAGCCCTCACCCGCCCCGACCTCGACGGCGGTCCGCACGGATTCACCAAGGCGGTTCTGGCACAGCTCCAGCAGTGGGCGCGGGGGGAGTTCGACCAAGCCCAGGAGACGAGCTGATGGCATCCCCGCAGAACCCAAACCCCAACGCGCACCCGCGTGCGGGGGCGTACTCCAACGCCCCGCAGATTGCGGCGAGGCTGAATGCCCGCGCGGCAGCCGCGATACCTGCTGTGGCCAGTGTCGTGCAGCACTACGCCATGCTGCTGGAGACCGCGATCAAGGCCAATGCGAGCGGCAGGCCGGGGCCGAATGCCCCGACCGGCGACTACCGCCGTTCCTGGACACACGAGATCAGCACCAACGGCATGAGTGTCGAAGCGGTAGTCGGGACCAACAAGCCGCAGAGCAGGCGCCTCGAATACGGCTTCGTCGGCGCCGACATCCTCGGGAGGATCTACAACCAGCCCCCATTTCCCCACGTGGGACCGGCTGTCGAGCAGATCAGGCCCGCCTTCCTGGCCGCCATCGGTGCGGCGGTGGGTGACTGATGGCCGTATCGGGACGCGTACTCAGCCTTGCCGTGCAGGCCATGCTCGCTCTCGCGACCGGCCGCTCGTGCGGCTACGGAACGGCCCCCACCTCCAGCAGCTTGCCGACCGGCGCGGCTACGCCATACAGCGTGCTCTATCCGGTCGGCTCGACCAGCGACGGGCCGCCGTTCGGCGACGCCAGTGCAGATGCCCGAGTCGTCTATCAGGTCACCTCTGTTGCGACGACTGCCGAGCAGGCCGAGTGGATGGCGGACAAGGTGCGTGCGGGGATGCTCGCCCGTACGGCTCTCGGTTACACCTATCCGATTGCCGCCGCCGGCTACGCGGTCATGTCCCGTGAGCTGGACAAAGAGGAAGGTGTGACTGTCATCAGCGGCGTATACAGTTACGTTCAGCGGTTCGCGATCGAGGCCACCACTCTCAGCAGCTAACCGCCGCACCTCACCGCGGAGGGCCATCGCGGACGCCCGACCACTCGGTACGGGCCGACTCCCAGCTTCATCTGTTGGGGACGGGTCTGCCGTATTCCGGGGCCATCAGCGTCCCCGGAGAGTGAGAGTCGCGTGTCCACCACGCAGCAGCGTTTCATGCGCCGAGGCACCACCCTCTTCTACTTCCTGCAGAAGATCGCCTCCGATGACAACATTCCCACCCGCGCCGAACTAGGGCCAGCCAACGCCACCAACCTTTCGGACACCATCTCTGACGTCGAAGGGTGGTCGCTGGAGAACACCCCGATCGATACCCCTGACATGGGATCGACCTTCGCCACGACGATTCCCGGCGAGGACAAGGCGGACAACTCCTCGCTCACGTTCTACGAGGACAAGGTCAGCGATGTCATCGAGACCCTGCTGTCCAAGGGGGTCATCGGCTTCATCGCGATCCTGCGCAAGGGAGACGTGCCCGCGTCCAAGTCACTCGACGTGTTCCCCGTCCGAGTCGGCAGCCGTAGCCCGTCGTACAGCACAGCCAGCGAACCGGCGAAGTTCAAGGTCACCTTCGGCATCACCGACCAGCCCACCCTCGACGCCGCCGTGCCGGCGAAGACACTCTGAGCCGGGAGTGCCGCGTGACCACCGCCACGACCATCGAACCGCCCGCCGCCTCAGTTGCCCGGGACGCCCACTGGTCCGCCAAGATGGCTCGGCTCAAGGCGCGCAAGCTGCCGGAACGCTGCCTCCGCCTGTGCGATGACGACGAGGCGAAGAAGAACGCCACCGACGCCGCCCTGGAGTTGGCCAAGGCCCGCACTGTCGCCCGCGCCGAGTCCATCGAGCAGGGGATCTCGGAAGTTGACCGCGAGGAGTGGACGGTCGCCCGCCCGGCTGTGGCCGCCGCGCAACTGCGGCTCGACAGCGCCGAACGTGCCTTGGAGGAAGCGACGGTCGTCCTGACCTTCCGGGCTCTGCCTCGACCGGCCTGGGAACAGCTTTTGCGCGACCACCCGCCGACGGAAGCCCAGGCCGATCAGGGCATGGAGTACAACGTCGAGACCTACCCGGCTGCCCTCATCGCCGGCTGCCACATCGAGCGCGACGGTTCGGGCGGCGAAGTCCCCGGCATGAGCGAGCAGGAGGCGCAGGAACTCCTCGACGCCTGGCCGGACTCCGAAGCCAAGGCCCTGTTCACGTGCGCACTCCTGGTCAACCAGACGCTGAGGGCTGACCTGGGAAAAGGCTGATCTCCGACTCGGGTTTCCGCGCGGAGATGGAGGTCTGTGCCTCGTACGGCATCCCGCATTCGCAGTTCACCGGAGCGGGAGACGGACGGTGGTCGGCGCTCGACCGGGCGAAGGCCATCGCGTACCTCGCCTACTCGCGGTCGCTGTGCGAGTCGTGCGGAACCCGGCCGGAGGAGTGGGACGAGGGCGAGGGCGGCGACCGCTTCGCGTACGTCACCGAGACACACCGGTGTATCGGCTGCGAACTGATCGCCATGGAGCAAGAGCAGGTCCCGGATGGTCCGGAGGGGCGTGGGGTGAAGGTCGGGCTGCGGCCCAGGAAGAAGGCGTAGCCAGTGGCTGGGGCCTACACCCTCTACGTCCAGGTTCAAGCGGGCGTATCTGGTCTAGTCGGCGGTCTGCGCACTGCGGCAGGCCAAGTGACCGCGTTCGGCGGACAGATACGCCGTCTCGACGGCGACCTCAACCAGCTTGCCGCGAGGTCCGACCGGACCCGGCGAGCGATGGTCACCGGGTTCACGCTGATGGGCGCCGCACTGGGCGGCGCGCTGGTGATCGGCGTGCGGAACGCCATTGAGCTGGAGAAGCACATGGCGAACGTGATCACGATCTCCAAGGAGATCAACAGCACGAACATCGAGCAGTTCACGAACCAGATCGTCGAACTGAGCACGCAGCTTCCCCAGACCGCCGACCAGCTCGCTGAGGGCTTGTACCAGGTCGTCTCGACCGGATTCGACGGCGCGGACGCGATGACTATCCTGCGAGTCGCCGCCCGCGGCGCCGCAGCCGGCCTGACGACGACCGAGACGTCCGCGCGCGCCCTGCTCGGGGTGCTGAAGGCGTACGGCATGGACGCCTCGCAGGCCAACGACGTCATGGACATCATGTTCCAGACGGTCAACTACGGCGTGGTGTCGTTCGATGAGCTGGCCCAGCAGCTCGGCGACGTCATCCCGATGGCGGCCGCCGCGGGCGTGAAGTTCGAGGACATCAGTGCAGCAGTCGCGGCCGTCACCCTCGCCGGCATCCCGGCAGCGGAGAGCGTCACCGCGCTCAACATGCTGATGACCCGCATGATGAAGCCCACCCAAGAGCTGTCCGACATGATCAAGGGCTTCGGGTACGAGTCGGCCGCCGCCGCTCTCCAGCAAGACGGCCTGTACGTCGTCATGGAGAAGATCCGCAACGCCACCGGCGGTACAGCGGACAAGATGGTCCCTCTTCTCAAGGACATCCGAGCCGTCCGCGCAGCCTTGGCCCTTTCAGCGGCCGACGGCGAGAACTATGCCTCCGTGTACCAGGGCATCAGCCTGGAGGTCGAACGAGCTGGGGCGACTCAGAAGGCGTACGCGATCCAGATGGATACGACCGCAGGCCAGTGGAGTCTCTTCCGTAACCAGGCAACTGCCCTCGGCATCGACATGGCCCGTGTGCTGCTACCCGCACTGCAGACTGTCGGCGAGTACCTGAACGTGCTCGCCGGAGCCGTCAACGACCTGCCGGGACCGGTGAAGTCGCTGATGGGTGTCCTGATCGCCCTGTCGGCAGCCGCGTTGCTCGGCAAGGCCGCGTTCCTGCGATTCGGCGCGCAGCTCACGCTGTTCCGCACACAGCTCGCAGCCGCCCGAGCCGGAGGCTCGATGCTTCCTGCTGTCCTCAGCGGCGCGGGAATCGCCGTCGCCGGTCTGACCGCACTGATGGCGATCGGGGTTGGGGTCTACGCCGCGTACTCGGCCAGCAAACAGAAGGCCAAGGCCGCCACTGAGGAACTGGTCGATGCCCTGCGCAAGGAACGGGACGAAGGCGAGCAGGGAGCGGGACTGCGCACCCTCACCGAGCAACTGACCAACAGCGACGACGTGAAGAAGCTCAAGGACGCCGGTGTCGACGTCGCCACCGCTATCGACGCGATCACCTCCGGTGGTCAGAGGCTGCAACGCCTCAAGGATGACCTGAAGGCAAAGAAGGCCGAGTCGTGGGAAATCCTCCCCGGCGGTGCCTACACCTACGACATCTCCTTCGACCGAGCGAAGGACGTGCTGAACAAGCAGCACAAGATCTGGTCCGACGCGGTCAAGAAGGAGAACGAGCTTGCCGCAAACATGGCCATCGTCAACAACAAGATCAAGAACAACCGCAGGGAAATGCTCGGAGCTTGGGACCTGACGCAGGCCCTGCCGACGGACAAGAACGGGTCGCCGCAGTTCACCGAGCAGATGGAGGCAATGAGCAAGGCGCTCGCCTCGATCGTTGACCCCGCGAAGGCATGGAAGGCCGCCCAGGACAAGGTCGCCGAGGCGAACCGGAAGGCAGGCCGATCCGCCGATGCTTCCAAGGCATCGCTTTCCGACTACGTGGAGGAACTTCGTAAGCAGCTCAAGGCGCAGAGAGAGTTCCAGAAGAACCTGGGGCTGCTGGCTTCCGAAGGCCACCTGGGCTTGGCCGACCACTTCTCCAATCTCGGCCCGGACTCGGCACCGATCCTCGACGAGCTGGTGAAGCAGCTCAGCAACGGCAAGGGCAAGGTCGCCGACGAACTCGAATCGATCATCCAGGAGTCCTCTGCACGCTCGACCCCCGCTTTCCGCGCCGGCCTGGAACAGCTGCCCGCGATCTCTGCCAAGTACGGGAAGAAGGTCGCCGAGGCCTGGGCGGACGCCGCGGCGACCAACGACCCAGGCAAGCTCGCCCACGTCATGCAGGACATGGCAGTGACGGACATGGCGAACGCCGCGAAGAAGCTGCCCAAGGCAGCCTCCGCACAACTCGAACAGGGCATGAGCCTCCTGGCGGACGTCTCCGCCAAGTGGGGCAAGGAAGCGTCGACTTCACTCGCACAGTCCTTCCTCAAAGGCGACGTCGAGGAGATCCGCACGCAGCTCGGCTACCTGTACGGCGCGGACATGCCCATCAAGGGCCCGGACCTGTCCGGAGTGGTCCACGCCTTCAAGGCGGCAGGCGTCCAGTCGAACTCCGAGTGGTCGGGGATGCTCAGCCTCATCGTCGCGGTGTCCCAGACCAAGGGAACCGCGGCCGCCACCGCTCTCACCACCGCGCTGCTGTCCGGCGACATGGCCGCCGTACAGACACAGCTCGACGGGATCGGCGCGGCCGTGGGCCGCATCCCTGGGACGAAGACCATCACCGTCAGCGTCAACAAGCCTGCCGCCGTGACCATCCCCTTCTTTGCGAAGGTCCAGGCCACACCATCGGACAAGGACGCCAACGGCATCCCCGACATGATCCAGGCCCCCGCGAGGCAGGCGAACGGCGGTCTGCTCGACTTCTACGCCAACGGCGGGATGCGTCGTCGTGAAGAGCACACGGCACAGATTGCACCAGGTGGCTCCTGGCGCGTGTGGGCGGAGCCAGAGACACAGGGTGAGGCGTACATACCGCTAGCCGGGGCCAAGCGAGCTCGGTCGAAGCGCATCCTCGAGGAAGTCGCGCGGCGCTTCGGCGGTGAGGTCAGCTACCACGCCGACGGTGGCTTGTCCGGGTTCACCTACCGGCCGCAGTCGCTCTACACCTTGTCCGGCATCGCGAGCGATTCTCAGGACAAGAAGGGGAACTTCAGCCTCTCCCTGTTCGCCAAGAAGCTCCACTCCTCTGTCGCCACCGCCAGGCGTTGGCGCAAGGACCTGGACACGGTGGCCCGCCGCGCCGGACAGGACGTCGCGAACGCCCTGGCAGAGATGGGCGAGGAAGGAGTCTCACTCACCCGCAAGATGGCCACAGGCAGCTCGCGGTATGTGCGGTCGATGGCGAAGGACCTCCGTGACCTGGCCGCCGCGTCCAAGGCAAACCTCGGCGAGTACACCGGGCAGCTCCGCCAGGCGGTGAAGGACCAGACCGGCTTCGAGACGAACCTCGCGAAGCTGGCCGCTGGCGGCTACGGCGACCTGGCCAAGCGGCTTGCCGCGCAGGGCGATCAGGACGCGGCCGACCTGGCTGCCCAGGCCGTGAAGGACAAGAAGAAGGCCAAGGCCGCGAACGACGCCGCCCGCAGCGCAGGCAAGACAGTCCCCAGCGATGACCTCCCGGATCTGGTGGCCATCATCAGCGCGGTCAAGAGCAAGTCGACGGGACTGCACGCAGTGGCCAACACAACCGGGCTCGACGAGGACCACATCATCGAGATCGCCAACCTCGCGCTGTCGCGGTTGAAGAGCGCACTGGGCTCCAAGGGTGCAAAGTTCTTCGCCGACCTGGCCCGAGCGAACAAGGGGCTCTCGTACGCCAACGGCGGCATCCTCACCCCTGGTCTCTACGCAACTTCCGGGGGGTTGATCAAGTTCGCCGAGCCGGAGGCGCAGGGCGAGGCGTACATCCCGCTCGGCGCAGCCAAGCGCAGCAGCGCCACCGCCGTCCTGAACGACGTCGCCTCACGGTTCGGGATGCGCCTGTCCAGCGCGTCCGCCGCCCCCACAATGCGCCTCGTCGAGGCTCGACCGCAGACCGCCATCAAGGTCACCGTTGTCCAGCAGCAGACCAAGGCCCTGGTTGAGCACATGCCGATCACCGTTCAAGGCCGCGACACCTCTCCACAGGAACTGTCCGGTGAAATCATGCGACGGCTGCGCAACGCACAGCGAGGAGGGCGGCTGTGATGGCGGGTCTCAACCAGGACTGGCAAATCGATTTCGCGGGAATTCTGATGGGCCCGGGTACCCCGTACCTGGTGTCCGACGTGGTCGGTCTCGGTGCTCCCGAACTGCGCACTCAAGATGTCGACAACCCCGTGGACGATGGCGCCTATCCAGGGGTCGACTACTACGGCCGACGCGTCGTGCGGATCGAAGCCTCCATCCGCACGCCCGGTGATCCGGCAGCCGCCACAGACGCTCTAGCCCGTCTGCACGAAGCCGCGGGAGTTCCATCCGTGCGAAAGGCAGCCGGCGCCCTCGCCGTTCTGCGCTTGAAGTGGCCAGGACGGGATGTGCGTCGCTTGTACGGCCGCGTCCGGCGAGC
This sequence comes from Streptomyces sp. SLBN-118, assembly GCF_006715635.1. Classification (NCBI taxonomy): domain Bacteria; kingdom Bacillati; phylum Actinomycetota; class Actinomycetes; order Kitasatosporales; family Streptomycetaceae; genus Streptomyces; species Streptomyces sp. SLBN-118. The sequence continues at coordinate 2,406,992 of NZ_VFNP01000002.1, read as the reverse complement.
CGAAGCCATCTCCACATCGCAGAGCATCCACGGCTGGATCCCGCTTGAGCTGGAGTTCAACGCGACCGACCCGCGCTTCCACGACGACGTTCAGCAGTCCCTGACCCTGCCCCTGGACATCTCGCAGAATGTGCCCGGCTTCCGCGCGCCACTGACAGCGCCCATCACCACCGGCGTCTCCAACCCGTCCGCCCGTCCGGGATGGCTCACCAACCTCGGCGACCTCGCCGCTCACCCGACGCTGCGCATCGACGGCCCAGTCACCAACCCGCGGGTCTGGTTCGTCGAGACCGGACGGTCCTTGGAACTGTTGCTGACCATCGGCGTTGGCGAGTTCGTCGAAATCGACACCCGCCCCGGCACCCGATGGGTCCTGCGCAACGGGTCAGGCAACGCCTCCTCCGCCTTGTCCACGAGCTCCCGGCTGGATCTATTTCAGATCCGACCCGGCCGCAGCGAACTGCGGTGGACGGCCACTGACTACACCAACACCTCCCGCCTCGCCATCTCGTGGCGCGACGCCTACACCGCCCTATAAGGAGGCCAACGACCCATGGCGCTGATCCAGCCCCCGATGATGGTCCACGGCGGAACGCACCCCGCCCGAGCGATGCGGATGATGATCCAAGACCTCGCTCGTGGCAGCTCGGGCGTGACCGAGGGCAATGACCTGAAAGTCAGCCCGCTCTTCACGCCAGGCGCGGGTGTACGCGTCGGCGACGGCTCCGGCGTGATCCGTGGTGCAGCCTGGGGACAGGGCACCTACACCCAGTACAACGTCGGAGACGCCACGGTGCCAGTCGCGCCGACGGGCGCTTCGGCCCGCTCCGACCTGCTGGTTCTGAGGGTGGAGGACCCCGAGTACGAGGGAACGCGCAACCCTGAGACTCAGGACATCGGCTACTTCCACGTGATCAGTGGCGCATCCGCGAACGCGACTGCGCCGCCGGCGGGAATGACGGCGATACCCCTGGCCCGGCTCGACATCCCGGCGAACACTGCCACGATCACCGCCGCGATGATCAAGGATCTGCGGGGCATCGCAAATCCGCGCCGTACGCGTGAGTTGTTCACCGCATTCCCCAGCACCGCCTCGACGTTGGGGTACTCGGACAACAAGTGGCATGTCTGGCCTACCGCCGCCCGATGGAACATCCTCGTGCCGCCGTGGGCTACGAATGTGAAGCTCGTGACGACGATTGCCGGCCTTGCCCTCCGGCGGGCAGATGTCTTCGCTCTCATGCGGAACGTCATCGGCACGGTGACTGGTCAGCACATCGCTATCGACGATGACCAGGGCAACAACACTCGTCGCAACACAGTGGTGATCGCTGACTCCCTCGCCGTACCGCCCGCCCTGCGCGGCACCACGGTGCCGATCCACCTGGACACCTACATGTACAAGAGCGAGAGCGGCGACCTGGTCGTGGACGGTGCCACGACGTTCATCCTCGACGTGGAATTCACGGAGGGCGTCATCTGACGATGCCTTCCTACCGCTACCTCACACAGCACGCTCTCACCAGCGAGTTGCTCGCGACCGACCTGCCGTTGTCCCAGGTGGAGTTCGGCCCGGAACTCAACGGTTCAGGCTCTCTCACGGCAGTAGTTGAGCCCCGGCTCGCCCACCTTGCGCGCGAACAGCTCGATCCAGGCACCACCTTGGTCTTCGCGGAGCGCGACGACAGTCTGCTGTGGGGCGGGATCGTGTGGCGAGCAGACCCCGAGGGCCAGCAACTCCGAATAGAAGCTTCTGGATTCGGCTCGTACCCGCACCGCCGCCACGACCTGCACGGAAACCTTGCCGGACGCGGCCCCTACGTACGCGCGGACCCGTGCAAGGTCATCAGGGACGTGTGGGCCTACTGCCAGGAACAGCCTGACGGAGACCTTCGCGTGCTGCTCGACTCGACCATGTCGAAAGCGACTGTGGGTACGCCGGCCGAGCCGTACGCCATCGACTGGTGGGAGGCACCCACCCTCGGCTCGGTCATCGAAGACATGACTGCCGTCGAGTCAGGCCCCGAGTGGACCGAATCCGTGGCATGGGCCAGCGACGGCAAGCCTGCCCCGCGCATTCGGATCGGCTGGCCGCGGTTGGGCACCAGGCGCACCGACCTGGCATTCACGTCAGGCATCAACATTGCTTCCGCTGTTCCCGTCGAATACGACGCCGACAACTATGCGCAGGTCGTCATTGGACTGGGAGCTGGCGAGGGCCGTAATCGTCGCCGTGCCGTCGACGCCGTGCGAGACGGACGGCTGCGGCTGGAACACGTCCTCGAGATCCCCGGCGAGAAGGGAAACGACCGCCTCGCCGCCCGAGCCCGCACGGAGCGCACTGCCCGCCAGGTCATCGGCGAAGTCACCGAGGTGGTACTTCGGGACCATCCGGCCGCTCGCATCGGGTCATTCCAGATCGGCGACGAAGTGCGTCTCCGCCTGCACGACCAGTGGAACGAGTTCGACGGCTGGGCACGCATCATCGGCTGGCAGATCAAACCACCCAGCGGAGAGCAGCAGGAGCAAATGGTGGTCCAGCTCCAGCGCGCCGACCGCTTCACCTACGGAGCTTGACGTGACGGACACACTCTCGAAGCTCGCGGCCCGCCTGGCTCTGGTGGAGCGAGAGCTGACTCGCACCTCCCGCACAGCCAGGCTCGCCTACTCCTCGATCGAGAACGGCGCGATCGAGATCCACGACGAGGACGGAGGCGTGCGAGGAGTCATCGGCCAACAGCCGGACGGCACCACCGGAGCGATCGCGGTCAACGGGCCCCCGCCGCCGACGCCTAGCCTCCCGCTGGTCGAACCAGCACTCGCAGGGCTCCACGTCACCTGGGACGGAGCCTTCGCCGATGCGCTGGCAGCGCCTCTCGACCTTGCGCGCGTCCAGGTACACCTGATGCCCTCCGCCGACGCCGTCCCCGACGTGCGGTCGCCCACGGCGACCATCGAGGCCGGCTCAGGGGCATCGGTCACCATCGCCCGGTTCTCGTACGAAGGACTGTGGGTTCGCCTCGTCGCCGTGAACACATCCGGCATCCCCGGTCCGGCATCGGCAGCGGTCACAGCCAAGCCCCGCCAGACATCCCGGAACGACCTGGCTTTCGGGGCCGTCGGTCCCGACAACCTCGTGGCGGGGTCCGTCACGGCCGCTGCCTTGGCCGCGGACGCCATCACCGGCAAGGTCGTCACAGGTGGCGTCGTCCAGACCGGCACGTCCGGCACCCGCCTGGTGATGTCACCCACCGCCGGGGGCACGGGTGTTCCTGCGCTTGCGCTCTACTCGGGTCATCCCCAGGAGACCGCGCCCGGAACGGTCAGCTCTACCACCACTACCGTGGGCACTGCCTTGCAGCCAGTTGCACGTCTGGAGGCGCCGCGCGTCGACTCCGGTCATGCCGAGCTGTATCTGCGCTCGCCTGCTCAAGGAGGCCTGGGCTCTTTTGAGTTGGATGCGAACAGTGCGCGCGCCTACTGCTACATCAAGGGCAGCGGCGCGACGCAGACCGGCGCCTCGCGGATCGAGTTGTTCGCACAGGACGGCTCTGCGGGCCCGGCGTCAGTCGCCATAGTGGAGGGCACCCAGGTATTCCTGCGATCAGGGCTGGCCAAGACCGTTCTGACTGAGGACGGCCTGTCCGTGGACGGCGACACCGTCCGCCTCAACAGCCTCACAGTAACGAAGGACGGCTGGCTCACCAGGAGCGGAGAAGCGTGGAAGCCGATCGCCTTCGCCTCCGGCTGGACCGGCTACGGCAGCCAGTACGGTGTCGGCCGATTCCGGCTCTACCCCGACAGCACCCTCGCGCTGCGCGACCTGATTCGCAGAACCCAGAGCAGTGCCCCCGCAGCCGGGGAGGTGCTGTTCACGCTGCCTGCGGGCTATCGGCCAGCGATCAGCGTCCAGGTAAATCTCCATGCCGGCACGGTTGGGGGCGCCCTGTCGTTGACCATCGGCGCCACAGGCTCGGTCACCATCAATAACATCAGCTCCGCAGCCGCCACATATCTGTCCACAGGGTCGGGTTACCTCAGCCTGAACAACATCCGATTTCCGGTCGACTGACCGCCTCTGCCGGAGATTTGACGTCGGCAGATGAAACGAGAGCCGCGCCGTTACGACTTGGTCAGTACGAGCCGACCAGCTGGCTAGGACAGGCAGCCTCGCTGACCCTCGCCCACCCCTAACAGGCACGGCACAGCCGGATCTCGACGTTCCGGGACCCTTAGCTGGGGACGCCGTTGCCTTTCCGGCACCGGGTCGAGACTCCCCCTGCGGCCCCGCGCCCACACGCAACGAATTGCTCTTCTAGGCAGGTCTCAGAACCTCTCTGAACCCTACGAACGGACTCCTGTGGATCCCGGTGTACTACGGCGGCACCCAGGTTGTCGACGTAGTACAGGTAGTCGACGCCCGAGGAACCGCGCGCAGTGGGCGTTCGTCTCGGTGACCGCAGCGCCGGTCGTGGACGCCGCTGCCGTCGAGGATGCGAAGACATACCAACTGGGCAATTCTGGATGTATGGCTACTTTTGTCGGAATTCATGGAATCGGACAACAGTATCGCGGTAAGTATTCCCTCTCCGAGGCTTGGCTGAGCGCACTGAGGGACGGACTTGCAGAGGCGGGCCATGATGCGGAGGCAGAGCAGGTACAGCCAGGGGACGTCCGGGTGATGTTCTTCGGAGGTTTGTTCCGGCCGAGTACCGGCACGATGGCGGCAGAGGATCCGCCGTACTCAGCCGCGGACATCCAGGCAGGACCGGAGAAGGACCTCCTGGAGACGCTCTACAAGGCGGCAGTGGAGCAAGATCCCTCCCTAGGGCCCGGCGAGGGAGCGATGTTCCCCGGCAGTGTTCCCGTGCAGGCGATGCTCGCGCACCTGCTGAGCATGCCCCTCTTCGGCGGGATCGCACAGAGGGCCTTCATCGGCAACCTCAAGCAGGTCACCCGCTATCTCGAGGACGAGTCGTTGAAGGAGCAAGTGCTGGACCGCCTCCACGACGGAATCGGCGATGATACACGGGTGGTCATCGGCCACTCCTTGGGTTCGGTCGTTGCCTACGAGTATATGTGCCGGTTCCAGCCGGCATCGGTGAGGCTGCTGCTGACACTCGGATCACCGCTCGGCATTCCCAAGCTGGTGTTCAACCGGTTGACTCCCCGCCCGGAGGACGGAAAAGGTGCCTGGGCGGGAAACGTGCCGACATGGGTCAACGTGGCGGATGTCAACGACATCGTCGCGATGCGCAAGAAGTTGGCTGGCCTGTTCCCGGGGCCCGACTCCGAGAACGTTGACGACCGGCTGGTCGACAACGGCAGCGATGCGCACTCCGTCGAGCGTTATCTCAACGCACCTCAGACGGGAAGTGCTCTCCATGAAGCGATCGGCTGAGCAGGCGGAGAGGCTCCACTCTCAACTGGTGGCCATGGGTACGGCGACCTACCAGGAGGGGTTCGACGATCTCCCCAAGGTTCCCTGGGCCCTGCGTACGGTCGTTGAGGCCCTACAACCCCTCGGTTATGCCACGATCGGCGAACCGCCCGGCTACGACGTCGACCTCATGCGCGGGGACCTGTGCGAGAAACTGAGGTACGCGGCGCACGCGAGCGAGGTCGTCATCGTGTACTACACGGGTCACGGTGCCCTTCCGGAACGCGACGCCTACTACTTGGTTCTCCACGAAACCCAAGTAGGCGCCTACGACTCCGCTGTGACCGCCGCGGAGATCTCCAGGCAGCTCATGCGCAGCCAAGGGCGTGAGGTCTACGAGCAACCGAAGGTCCTGCTGATCCTCGACTGTTGCTTCTCCGGCACCGGCGGGACCGAGATCCTCGATCAGGCGTTGCGAGGCGTCGGCAGTGAGAACCTGTGGGTCCTGGCCAGTGCCTCAGGACTGGAATTTGCCCAGGAAGGGCTCTTCGCTCAGTGGTTCGCCGAGGCCCTCCGCAAGCCTCCCCCCTTGGGGCGCTCCACTCCCTGGCTCCCCGTCAACCTCCTCGCGGATGCCATCAATACAGCCCACCCAGGCTCGGGCCAGGTTGTCCATTGCCTTCCGCCCGCAAAGGGCGACACGGTCACTCCGCCGTTCATACCCAATCCTCTCTTTGAGGAAGGTGTCGCCGGGCTGACCACCGCCGAACAGCATTGGCTCTCCCGGTTGCGCGGCGCCCCGAACGCAACGATGACTGGCTTCTACCTCACCGGCAGAACCGGCCGGGTAAAGGCAGCGCAGGACCTCGTGAAATGGCTGACTCGCGACCCCAAGGCCGGGGGTCTGGCCGTTGTCACGGGACGTGTAGGGACGGGTAAGTCGGCGCTGCTGTCGCTGCCGGTTCTCCTCTGCGGGCCGGGGGGCCGGTCACTCATCGAAGGGGCCAAGCCCGATCGTCTGATCACGCGGACCGCCGAAGCTTTGCCGGAGGAGACACGACTCGTGGCCGTCCACGCTCGAGGTCTCAACGGCGACCAAGTCTCCCGCGCCATTGCCGTCGCATTGGGCCGCGAGGCCGAAACGGTGAGTACGCTGCTCGAGGACCTCAACGCGCATCCCGATCCCATCGGTGCCACGGTCGTCGTCGACGCCGTCGACGAAACCGCCCACCCCGACACCCTCAGCCAGGTCCTCCTCCAGCCTCTTGCCCGCAGACTGAAGGTCGTCGTGGGCTGTCGAAGCAACAAACGGGCACAGGTGGGTGCCAGCGACCTGACCATCGATCTGGACGCGCCTGAGTACGAGGACCCGGAAGCTCTTACCGACTACGTCCGCGAACTGCTGACCGCTTCGCGTGAGAGCGGCATCCACACGCCGTACCCGGACGACGCCTCGACCACACAGGTGGCGGAAGAGATAGCCAAGCGCGCTACTGAGGTCAGCGCAGACGGCTCCGTGACCCAGTCCTTCCTCACGGCGCAGCTGATGGCACGCACGATCCGCAGCCGGCCCGAGCGCGTCGACACATCCGACGCCGCATGGAGAACGTCGTTGCCGGCCGACCTGGGAGAGGCATTCGACGAAGACCTGCGAGACCTCGGAACGCGAGCCGCCTCGGCCCGCCCGCTCCTGGAGGCGCTGGCATGGGCCCGAGGACCGGGAATGCCGTGGGAGAAGCTTTGGGTCCCGGTTGCCCAAGCCCTCGCCGACCGACGACACACAGGGCCGCGGGAATCCCGCCCACCAATCACCGACTACGACGTGCGCTGGCTACTCAAGCACGCGGGAGCCTACATCGTCGAAGACCTGGGCCCTGGAGAGAAGTCCGTGTTCAGGCCCTTCCACCCTGCGCTCGTCACCCACCTTCGCCGCGAACCGGAGAACGAGCCCCCTGCAGCGACCCCGCATCGGCGAGGACACGAAGCCGGCGTCGAACAGGCAGTCACGAACGCTCTCCTTGCCACCGTGCCGCAGGACGCCGAGGGACACAGGGAATGGCTCTCAGCCCACCTGTATCTGCGCACCTACCTCGCCCAGCACGCCGCCGAAGCGGGCCCCGACGTCTTCGCACGGCTGATGGAGGAAAGCGGATTCCTGGCCGTCGCTGACCCGGTCACTCTGACACCCGTGCTGACCAACGAGTCAACGCTGGCCGCGGCTCCCTCGCTGGCCGGTGTCGAGAGGATCTACCGACGAGCCCGTCCTCTGCTCACAAGCAACCCGCCTGCGAACGCCGCATACTTGGAGGAAGCCGCCACAGCTCTCGCCCGGGGGCCCCACACGCGTGAAGACCGCTCGATCCGCCCCTGGTATAGCACACTCCTGGCATCGATCCGGCACGACCAGAGCAAATGGACCCTGACAGGACACACCGACAAGGTCAACGCCATCGCCTTCGGCAGGAGAGCCGACGGCAACCTCCTGCTGGCCGCAGCGAGCGACGACGGAACCGTGCGCCTGTGGAACCCGATCACCAACCTAAGGTACAAACGACCGCTAAGGATGCACATCGGCAGCGTCAGCACCGTCGCCTTCGGCACAACAAGAAAGGGAACGCTGCTGCTTGCCTCCGCTGGCTGGCAGAACGTACGGGTATGGAAGGCGACCTCCGGAACCCAGATCCAGCGCATCCCCGCCCACGTCAGCAGAGTGAACTCGGTGGCCTTCGGTACCGCCCGCAACGGCCGACTCCTGCTGGCCTCTGGGGGCGACGACGGCACGGTCCAGCTCTGGAACCCCATGACGGGCAGCGCCCTCCAGGGTCCCCTGAGGGGCCACGCGGGACCGGTGAACTGTGTCGCCATCGGCACGTTCCAGGGCCAGCCCATGCTGGCTTCGGCAGGCGCTGACGGGACGGTCCGCCTGTGGAGCCCCACCACGGGGCAGGAACTCAGGGGCGCGGTGACGAGGCGGACGGGCCCAGTGAACGCGGTGGCCTTCGTCGCGCATGAGGATCGCCTTCTCTTGGCTTCGGCGGGCGAGGACGGAGCCGTCCAGATCGACGACGCCATAACGGGTGAACAGTTCTGCGAGCCCGTCGTCGACCACCACGGTGCCGTGCGGTCGCTGGACCTGCACAGATCCTCCGACGGCAAACTCCACTTGTACGTGGCGGACTCCGACCCCTCCGGCAAGGTGCGTGTCTGGCAGCTTCCAAGCGGCAGCCCGGCGTGTCCTCCGCTGGCGGGCCACGGGCTGGCCGTGCGTTCGGTGGCCGCCGTGGCTGGCCCTGACGGACGGCCCCTGCTGGCATCGGGGAGCGAGGACACGACCGTACGGGTGTGGGATCCGCTCACGGCCAGGCACGAGGAACTCCCAGCACCGGACACACATGTGCTGAGTGTCGCCGTCGGACCGAACGGAGCTAGCGGCTCCCCGATGGCGTACGGCAGTGACGACGGGAGCGTTCGACTGTGGGACGGGAACGGCGAGCCGCACCGGCTCGGGGAGCACCGCACCGGCGCTCGGACTCTGGCATTCGACATGGACCCTGCCAGGCATGGCGTGCTGGCCTCCGGCGGCGAGACGGGCAAGATCAAGCTGTGGCGCCCGGACCGGCGGGAACAGATCGGCGAACTCTCTACCGGCACCGGCCACGCCATCACCACTGCCGCGTTCGGCCTCTCGACCGAGGACCACTCCGTGCTCGCCCTCGGAGACGACGAAGGACGCGTGTGGCTGTCGGACGGCGACGGCGGTGCGGTGCAGGAGCTGTATCGCCATCAGCACGCCGTGCGGACGGCGACGTTCGGCACAGGGCGGGACGGACACACGTTGCTCGCCTCCGGAGGCAGCGACGGATCGATCCGGCTCTGGGACTGCCACACGAAGCAGCCCGTTCACAGCCCCCTCAGCGACACACCGCTGCCCGGTGTGCTGGTCTGCGGCACCACCTCCAGCGGCCGGTGCCTGGTCGCCACCGGTGACGACCAGGGGTTCGTACGGCTGCTGGACCCAGTAACCGGCGAGCAGCTCGCTGAACCTCCCAGAGGCCGGCGCAGCCCGATCCAGTTCCTGACCGTCTCCACCACTGCGGACGGCCACCTGGTGGTCCTCTCGGCAGGCGCAGCTTGGCTACAGCTATGGGACGTCACTGCGGCGACAGCTCCTGTGGCCCTGCGCCGTCGATCAGAAGTCCGGGCCATCGCCGCCAACGGCACTACCCTGGCGATCGGCGACAGCGAAGGCGTCAGCGTCCTCGCCTTCCACGGATAACCACAACTTTCACTGCTGCAACGGTCATTGGCATCTACCGATGTTCTGCCGCACGGCCGTGTGTGGGCGGTTCGAATTGCAAGCAGATCGCGCGAGCCGGTTCGCGGTGCAAACGGCCCGTAGAGCTAACTGCCCAGCAATGCTCAAGGAAGCGCGGAAGTCCCGTAAGCTGATCACCGGTGCGGGAACGCCATTCGGAGGAGCGACGTGACCGCGCCCAATCAGGACCCCACGCCGTGGGAACTCATGCGCGCGATGCAGCAGCTGCGCGATGACCTGCGGGCCGACCTCGCCGCCCTGGGTACCCGACTCGAGCAAATGGTCACAAAGGACGTCTACGCCGCGGATCAACGGGCGGCCGCACAGCGCATGGCCAGTCTTGAAGACGACCTGCGAGACGTTCAACAGCAGCGTGAGAGCGAAAAGCTCGAAGCCCGGACTAATCGCCGCTTGGCCGTGTCCGCGCTGGTCGCCCCCATTGTGGTGGCTGTGACCGTCGCCGTGGTCCTGGCGGCACTCGGCTTGTCGTAGCACTAGTCATCAAGGCGCGGGGGAGAACGGAAAGCGCCCGATGGCAACCCCTCTGTCCGCAAACCAGGCGGTAGCCGTGCTGGAGGCCGCTGGCCTGGAGGTAATCCAGGTCCGGTCCTGGCGCGACAATAACCGTAATCACAAGGGCCCTTGGGGCCCGATGCATGGTGTGGTGATCCATCACACCGGCACCTATTCCAGCCAGGCCCAGATGGTGGCCATGTGCTACAGCGGACACTCCGAGCTTCCCGGTCCGCTGTGCCACACCGTCATCGACAAAGCGGGCCACTGCCACATGGTCGGCTGGGGGCGCGCCAATCACGCCGGTCGCGGCGACGCGGCCGTGCTCGCCGCAGTCAAGAACGAGGAGCCGCTCCCGGCCGACCGACAAGCAAACGCAGATGGCAACGTTCACTTCTACGGAACCGAGCTCATCAACCGGGGTGACGGCAAGGACCCCTGGCCCAATGAACAGATCGAGGCAGCGGCCCGGTGGGCGGCTGCACTATGCCGCGCTCACGGTTGGACAGAGCGATCGGTAATCGGGCACCTGGAATGGCAGCCCGGAAAGATAGATCCTCACGGATTCTCGATGGACTCCTTCCGGGTGCGGGTCGCTCAGCTGCTCAAGGACGGCGACAGCAAACCGCCGCCGAAGCCGAAGCCGAAGCCGAAAGCGCCCGCCTACCCCGGCCGCGCAGCGTTCGGCCCGGGCAAGGTCAACGAATCGATCCTGCGGCTCGGTCAGCAGCTCGTGAAGAAGGGCTACGGCACGCACTACAAGGTCGGCCCCTCCCGCACATGGGGCGAAGCAGACCGTCTGAACGTGCAGGCATTCCAGCTCGCGCAGAAGTGGTCCGGCTCCGACGCCGACGGCTACCCCGGCCCCGAGACCTGGCTACGGCTCTTCGCCTGACCATCACTACCGAGAAAGGCACGACGTGAACCTGTACGCCTCCCTCCTCCGCACAGGGATCCCCGCCCTCGTGGGGTGGTTGTTCGCCCTGTCCACCCGATACGGCCTCGACCTCGACTCGACGGCACTCACAGGTGTTCTGACACCGGTCTGCATATTCGTCTACTACGCCGTGTTTCGGCTGGCAGAGAAGTATCTGTCGCCGCGGTTCGGTTGGCTTCTGGGATTTGCGCGACCCCCGGAGTACCTGAGCCGCCAGCGTTCGCTGCCGTCGCACTGACCGTCGGTACAGGAAGAAGGCCCCCGTCTCGCGACGGGGGCCTTCGACCTCTTGGAAGCACCCACACTACGCGTGTCTCCGGGGGATACGGACTCCGCTCCCACACTGGTTACAATCTATATGCATACGTGCCGCGAGCGGGAGGCGATGGAGTGGCAGAGGATCAGAGGCCAGAGGCGAGGAAGCCGTACCTGGCCGGCGGGGCCGAGTTCGCCGCGCTCTACGACGTGAAACGGCTCCAGGTCAGCCAGTGGATCAGCCGTGACCACACACTTGACTACCGGTACGCCAAGATCATCAGCGGGTCGCCCTACTGGCTTCTCCAGTTTGTGAAGGGCTTCGGTCAGACCACCCCGCGCACGAAGTACGTCAACGAGATCGAGCTTGCGCGGCTGGTCAAGGAGCAGGACCCGGGGCGCTGGGTCGGAGAGGTCGACCAGCTCCCACCGCTGGTGGGCCAGGCCGAGCTGGTGGCGCTGTTCCGGCTGCCTTCTGGCGCGCTGCTGAGGAAGGCGATCGGCACGGGCCGCTTCCGTCCAGCCGACTACACCCTGTCCGGGTCGCCGATCTGGCTCCTTGAGCCGGTGGTGGAGGACGTGCCCGCGCTCCAGGCCGGAGCCCGCGGTGTGGACTGGGCAGTCGATGAACGGGTCCTGGCTGCGCTGCGCGACGGTACGTACGACGGGCCCGGCGCCAAGATCGTGCCGCGCGGTAAGGCCGCACATAAGGCCGCCAACTAACCATTGTTCAGGGCGACTTGTTCTTGATCTAACCTCTATTTGCATATAGAATAGAAGCGCACTCAAAGGGGTGCGCTTCTATTTGATCGAGGGTGAGATGCAGGTTTCCAGGGGGCCGCCGGGCGGGGGTCGATGGCGTTGTAGGTCGACATTCCTCTTGCCCGAAGATAGATTCCAACACTCCAAGGTGTTCGTATCATCTCTGAGGGGGAGAGCCTTGCTGATCGAACAAGCGCCGTTGTTCGGCACTATCCAGCCTGTTCGCCACCCCGCCGACGTTGGCGACCTGACCATCCAGCAGCGGTTCGAGGCGTTCCACGCGCTCAACCCCTGGGTTCTCAGGGCGCTGGCCCGGATGACTGCCGACTGCGCGGAGAAGGGGTTCGGCCGCATCGGCATCGGGATGCTCTTCGAGCTCCTGCGCTACCAGTACGGCGCGGCGACCCGAGGCGACGAGTTCGCGCTGAACAACGACTACCGCTCCCGGTACGTCCGGCTCCTGCTGGCCGAACACCCGGAGTGGTCACCGCTCTTTGAAGTCCGCGCCCTGCGTACGGACTGACCACGACCTCTTGGAGCCAGATCGTGAACGCACCAGCGGGCGCCGCCAAGCCGCCCGCCATCAAGCTCAAGACCCGCAAGCCGACCGGCATCGTGCCGTGGCCGCTGATCCTCATCGAAGGGGAAGAAGGCGCCGGTAAGACCTACTCGGCGGCCCAGTTCTCCGCATCCGAGCGCATCGGCCAGATGTACTGGATCGACCTCGATGAGGGGTCGGCCGACGAGTACGCGGCGATCGAGGGCGCGAACTACCTGATCATCGAACACGACGGCACCTACCGGGACATCCTCGAACAGGTCGAGGCCGTGCACGCCGAAGCGCGGCGCGCGGCGGCGGCCGGAGAGTCGCCGGTCGTCCTGACCATCGACTCTGGCTCGGCCCTGTGGCGGATGCTGACCAACTGGACTTACGAGCGGGGCCGCAGGACGCGGAAGAACCGCAAGCTGCTCCAGGAGGACCCCGACGCCGCCTTCGACATCGGCCGGAACCTGTGGAATGACGCGCTGGAGCGGTGGAACAGGATCATCTACCTGCTGCGCACTCTCCCCGGCATTGCCATCGTCCTGGCCCGCGGCAAGCAGGTCAGCGCCACGGACGACAACGGCCAGCCGATCCAGAACCAGACGGAGTGGAAGGTCTCAGCCCAGAAGGACCTGGGCTTCGACTCCACCTGCTGGGTGCGCATGAAGCGCGACGCCGACCCCCAGATCGTCAAGGTGCGGTCCCTGCGCATGCGCGTGGAGCAGAGGAAGCCCCTGACCCTGCGGGACTTCAGCATCGAGGACCTGGTCTTCAACGGGCTGGGCTGCTCCATCGAATCTCAGCCGCGTGTCATGCCCGCGCTCGCCGGTGACGTGGTACAGCCCTGGCTGACCCGCATCGCTGACCTCAAGGACAAGGAAGCCCTCGGCGCACTGTGGCGCTCCGTCCCGGACCCGGCCAACCGCCTCAGCCGGGAGGAGATCGCCACCGTCCGGGCCGCCGCCGAGCAAAGGGCGGCTGAACTGGACAACCCGCGCTCGGAGATGGGCGAGGGCCCACTGACCGACGCCGACAAGCTCCGCGCCGCCGCCAAGCGGAAGGCCGCCGAGCAGGACGCGGACGCCGAGCAGTGACCGGCCCGCACTCACCTCTTGGAGAACTCCCATGTCCGTAGCCACCATCGTTGACGGCGCCGCACCCTCCATCTGGGACGCCGCCCACGACGTCGACGCGCGCCGCCCCCGCTCCCTACAGACCCAGCTCGGGGCATCCGACACCGTGTGCGGCCGACGCGCCGCCTACATCCTGCACGGCGTCGCTCCGACCGACCACGCCGACAAGCGCGCTGCGATCCTCGGCACGTTCATCCACTACGGCCTGCTGGAGTCGGCGCGCACGGAGTACAGATGGCTGGTGGAGCGCAGCGTCCAGGACGACCTGATCCGGGGCCACGTCGACGTCGTGCAGCTCGACGCGACGACAGCCGCTCGACTGCCTGCCCGTCACAGACCGGCGATACCCGCTGACGTGCTCACCGTGGAGGACGTGAAGACGAAGTCCACATACATGTGGGACCGCGTCCTGCGCTACGGTGCCACGGCCGCCGAGCTGCGCCAGGTCCACCTGTACGCGGGCGCGCTGCACGAGTTCGGGTTCGAAGACGTGCCCGGCCAGCGGTACCTGTCCCGCCTGGGGCCACTGGACATCGGCCGCATCCGCTTCCGCTTCATCAACCGCGACAGCGGCGCGGAGCACATCCAGGAGATCGACTTCGACCCTCAGCGGGCCGCCGAGGCTCAGTGGTGGGTGGAGCGCGTACGCGAGACCAGCGACCCCGAAGAGATGCCGCGCGACTTCAACGGGCCTGGCCTAGACGCCATTTGTGACTACTGCCCCTTCCGCTCCCTGTGCTGGCCGGGTATGGCGCCGGGTGTACCGGAGCAGACGGCGCTCATCCACAACGACACCGACCGCGAGCAGGCGCTCATCGACTACGTGAAGGGTCACGAACTCGCCAGCGAAGGCGACCGGATCAAGAAGTTCGCGCGCAAGAAGCTGGACCAGTCCCCGGCCGGGGTCTACGGGCCCAACAGGCTCTCCTGGCGTGGCGGGAACGACGAGGAGAAGGACGACGTGAAGGCGATGGTCGACCTCCACGAGGTCGCTGGCATCCCCGTGCCGATGAGGCCGGACACCGATCGCATGGTCAAGAACCTCAAGGCAGCCGGGCTGCCCGTCCCGCAGCGAAAGACCGGGAAGAAGACGGCCCCGGTCATCAACGTCGGGCCGGCCTGACCCGGAACCCCCTGACTCCTCAGCCCCGCCCGTGGACAACGGGCGGGGCGCCCCGTCCTGCCGCCATGCTCGTACCGCCCAAGGGGAGCCGTGTCCATCCAACTGATGATCGCTGCGGCCTATCTGCCGCCTGACGTGCTCAGCCAGAGCCAGAAACTCGCCCTCATGAAGATCGCGGACAGCGCCGACGACGAGACGCGTCTCGCGCGGCCCGGCCTGACTCGCCTTGCCGCCTGGGTCGGTGTGACTGACAAACGCGCCATCACCATCGTCACGGAGCTGATAGCCAAGGGACTCGTCGAACGTGTCGCGACCGGCAAGGCGGGCCGTTCTGCGGTCTACCGGGTCTTCCCGCTCGGCGTACCGCCCACGCCGACCACATCGGACCTCAAGGCGGCTGCGGAAGCCCGTAGGGCCGCACCCAAGAACCCCCGCAAGGCCCGCTCCGGAGTCCTGCGTTCAGCTCCGGCCAAGCCCGCGATGACGTATCAGGACGTCGAAGCCCGCGAGGATCAACGACAGCAGAAGGCTGAAAAACCGCAGGTGGACGCAGGGTTCCACGAGGGGAACCCAGGGGGAGAGGCGGGGTTCCACGAGGGGAACCCGGAGGGGGCAGAAGGCCGGGTTCCACCGGTGGAACCCGATGAGTTTCACGGGGGGAACCCACTGGGTTCCAGCGGTGAAACCCCTTCCTTTCCTGGTTCTTCCTCTGTCCTTCCTTTCCCCCCTACCCCCGCGGCTGTCGCCGCAAGGGAGCCTGCGCCCGCTCCGACAGGCACCCCGACGCCTGACCGCGAGGCGCCGCAGACGGGCTGTGTGCGCCACCGAGGCCGCCCTGCTGCCTCCTGCCGTGGATGCGGCACCAATCCGCGCGCAGGGCGCGAGAGGGAGCGGGAGCAGGCCAAGGCGGCGGAGCGTCAGGCGCACGGGCACTTCTGGGACGAGTGGCACGAGGATGCCGTCAGCCGCCGTCAACAGGTCGAGGAGCGGCCCGAGTCCTTGGAGGCCGCCCGCAGAGCTGCGCGTCAGGCGGTGCTCGACTCCAAGGCCCGCAGGCAGCAAAAAACTTAGGCTTCCGAAAGAATATTTCATCAGGAATCTGGACATCCCTGGTATTGCATATAGAATAGAACCAGAAGAAGGGGAAAGGCCCCCTCGGATCGGAAGGACGACATGAGCTACCTGCCCACCCTTCGTCACGAGCAAAAGGGTGCAATCGTGCTCGACGGCGGCGATGCCGCCCACGAGTTGATCCGCACCCTCGCCGACCTCTACCGCGAAGACCCCGAGGGTGTCGGCGACATGCTCATCCAGGTCGCCAGCCTCAAGGACCAGGCCGAGCGTGAGCGCGACCTCGACGGCCTCGGCCGCGCCGAGCACCTGCGAGACGAGATCGTCGCCGAACTCCTCAATGAAATCGGTGGCGCGGAGATCCACCTCGACCCCCGCGACAACCACTACGCCCTCATGCAGGCGCGCAGTCTCGCCTACCAGGCGCGACGTATCGCCGAGGCGGCGCAGCAGCGCGCCGACGAGTTGGCGGTCCTGACCGCCGTGGCGCGAGGGGCGCGAGAGGAGCGCCGGAAGCCCCCCGTCTACTAGTCGAAGCGTTTCAATCCGTTCCAAAATAGATCCCAACTCTGTACTGTTGAGCGGCACAAGACCTCTTGGAGAGAAGCCCGTGAGCGACGACCTCGCGCAGATGGCCCCGATGCCCGTGCACAACAACACCGACGACCCGCTGTGGCGCAAGTTGTGGAATGCCTACGAGCCGGTCATCACTGCGCTGCGGCGCATCCCGCTCGTCGCCGATGTCGAGATCTGCGGCGGCATGTTCGGCATCACCGCGCAGCTCACCGACGGATCGCATCTGTGGATCTCCTCGGTCGAGGACCTGCCCCTCGACCCCACGGAGGTGGAGGGCTGGCACGTCAGGCGGGGCCACGAGGACAACCCGACCGTCGACGAGTTGGTCTACAACTCCACCGAGGACGGGGAGCACGCGCAGCATGGCAACAACGTCGTCCCCCTCGTCCAGGCGATCACCACCTTCGTCACGGCGCGGCGCCTCGCGCCCAAGCTGATCGACCTCATGTCCGTCCAGCTCGACGGTGTGACGAAGGACCACAGGCGCATCAGCAAACTCGTACAGGGCCCTTTCGATGACCGCCACGCGGCGGTCAAGGAGTACGGCTACGCCACCCACGAGCTGATGGAGCGCGGCTGGCGGTGCATCCACGAACAGGGCGGCACGGACTGGCCGCTGACCGTCTGGGAGCTGAACGGCGAGATCATCACCGTGTACCTCGCGCACGTCGGTCAGGTGAGCGCCTGATGCCCGGCGCGGAAGCGGGCCAGCCGAGCGCGGCTGAGGAAACCACCAAGCGCCCGTGCATCTGCGTGATCGCCCACGTGCAGAACGCCGAGGAGCGAGCCCACACTAAGGCCGCGCTGGACAACGCAGTGGCGACCAACGACGCCCACGCCGTGCTGGTCGCCTGCATGCAGCTCATGCAACCCTGCCCGGCCCGCGACGAGCCGGTGACGCGATGACCATCACGTTCGTGCTGCTCGCGCTCGCCCTCGGCGTCGCCGCCGGCCTCGCCGTGCTCGTCGTCGACGAACTGCGCCGGGAGACCCGAGACCGGCTCCCATGGTGCACCACGTGCGGCGAACAGCACCACCGCCACGCCGCCCACCGCTGACCCCCGTCCGGCCCGCTCGCCACGGGCCGGACTACCGCAGACCTCTTGGAGAACGACCACCACCATGACCACCGTCATCGACCTGCTGTGCGGCGCAGGAGGCAGCAGCACCGGGCTCGTAGAAGCCGGGTACGAACTGATCCTCGGAATCAACCACTGGCAGCTCGCCATCGACACGCACGCTGCCAACCACCGCAACGCCGACCACGCCTGCATCGACATCTCCGGCTTCCCGATGCGCTACCTGCCCAACGCCGACGTCCTGTGGGCATCGGTCATCTGCACCGAGATCAGCCCTGCGGGCGGGCGACGGCGCGAGACCAACCAGATGGATTTGCTCGACCTGATCGATGAGGGCGAGGACTGGGAGGCCCTGACCAAGGACGCCTTCGAACGGACCCGGGTCACCGGCTGGTGTGTCGTCCGGGCAGCCGAGGCCAAGCGTTTCAAGGCCATCGTTGTGGAGAACGTCGTTGAGTTCGGTCTCGACTGGATCTTGTTCCCGAAGTGGCTCGAAGCGATGGAACTGCTCGGCTACCAGTACCAGATCGTATGCGTCAGCAGCGCCCACATCGGGGACGACGTCAACCTGCGCGCACCGCAGTGGCGCGATCGGATGTACGTGGTTTTCACCCTCAAGGCCATGCGCAAGCCGGACCTGGAGCCCAAGCCGCTCGCGCCGTGTGTGCACTGCGGCGAGGACGTGCACGCCGTCCAGTCCTGGAACGTCGAGGGCGTACGGATCGGGAAGTACCGGCGCGACTACATCTACCGCTGTCCCAACGCCCGTTGCCGTCACGCCATGGTCGAGCCGTACGTCCGCCCGGCCAGCGACATCATCAACTGGGACGACCTCGGCACGCGCATCGGCGACCGCAAGAAGCCCCTCGTAGACACCACGATGGACCGTATCCGCGCGGGCATCATCAAGTTCCCATACCGCCCCAGCTCGATCACCCTCACCCATGGCAAAGAGGGCGGCGACAGGGCGTACGCCGTCGAGGAACGGCCACTACCGACCCGCACGGCCAAGCAGGGGGACGCTCTCCTGGTGCCGACCGGCGGCTCATGGAACACCGACGCCGTTCCCGTCGACGTGCCGCTGCGCACCCGCACCACCCGCGAGAGCGAAGCCCTCCTGACGGTGAACCCGTTCATCGTCGAGTTCCGCAACCACGCCACCGCCAGCCCCGCGAGCAATCCGCTGAGCGGAGTCACAGCGAAGGGCAATCACCACGGCCTGGTCACCCACGCCGGCCGAGTGCTCGAGCGGGCGCGGAACACCCTCGTCGTGCCGTACCGCAAGGCCGCGGTGAAGACGGCCACCGAACCCGTCCACACCCTGTCCACCCGCGACTCGGCCGCTCTGGTCCGCTCCGCTCCGGACATCAGCGACTGCTACTTCCGAATGCTCAAGCCCCGCGAACAGCTCGAAGGGCAGCGGTTCCCCGCGAAGTACGTCGTCTACGGCAACCAGGCGGAACAGACCATGCAGGCAGGCAACGCGGTCTCCGTCAACGTCGCGCGGTGGATAGGCCAGCGATTGGAGCCCGTCCTGTGACCGGCTCTCGCAACTCCCTGACCGGTACGCACGTCACCGGCCACGCCCCCTGCTGGGGCGATCCCGACTTCGCCGTGGCCGACAACCGGTGGAAGAACGGCAAGGACCTGGTGGCCATCTGCGAACCCGTCCTCTACGTCTGCGGCGGCTGCCCCGACCGGGCTGCCTGCATTCGACAGGTCCTGCCCGCCAAGAACGGCTTCGACGGCGTCTGCGGCGGCCGAATCTGGCTCAACGGCGTGATCGTTCACGCCCTGCCGGACACCGACCCGTCCGAGCTGCCGCTGCCGGTCTTCCGTAAGTCGTGCGGAACAGCCGCCGGGTCGCGCGCCCACCGCCGCGCAGTCGAGCAGCAGTGCCCCGGGTGCGAGCCCTTCTACAGACCGGGGCCCAACCCGCTGGACGACGAGGACGAGTCCGACGCCCAGCAGCTCGAACTCCCCGACGTCGCCTGATCCACCGAAGGAGTAGGACACATGACCCACAACCGATCGATGCGCGCACTGCTCGGACCGGTCGCGGCCGTGGCGCTCATCGCGCAGCTCAACCCTGACCTGCCCGCGCCCGGCATCGAGTTCGCCGCCATCTTCCATGCCGGCGTGGAGTACGGCATGGGCGTCCGGCTGCACATCCACCAGCCCCAGGCAGGCGTCTACGAGCGGTGGGCACACCTGATCGGCAGCAACGACCCGGACTCGCACACCAATCCGGCCACTACCGCGCAGGGCAACCTGTGCCGCCGTACCTACGGCAGCTACGCGGACGTCCCCGTCGAGGCCGTCGCCTACGTGCCACACGCCGCCCCCCGAGCCGCCAACCACTGGGCTTTGGCGCTCGGCGAGCCTGCCGCCTGACCTCGGCCGCATTCCACCCCAACTCACAGAAGGACAGCCATGAAGGACGCGCCCAGGGTTACCGGCCCGTCGGCGCCGCGCCAGCTCCACAACCCTCCCGCCGAGACGACGGATTGGTTCGACGGAAGGCCGGGGCGCCGTTTCAGGGTCGCCATGCCCCCGCGGTTGCTGCTCCTCAACTCCAACCAGAGGCTTCACCATCACCGCCGGGCCGACATCACCAGGGTCCTGCGGCGCGCGGCCTGGGCAGCCTCGCGGGACGTCCCGCACCTGGAGCGGGCGCACATCATCGGCGTTCTGCACCCCGAGGACCGGCAGAGGCGAGACCCAGCCAACTGGTACCCAAGCTTCAAGGCGTGCGTCGACGGACTCGTGGACCAAGGTGTCCTGGACGACGACGACCACACGCGAGTCGTCGGGCCGGACATGAGGATCGGACATGTGGTCAGCGGGTCACGCCTCGTCCTCCACATACGAGAGCTGGCAGCGGCCGAAACGCCCGCTGAGCTGCGGAAGTAATGCAGGCGTCGATCAAGAAAGTTCACCGGAAATCTTGCACACGCCACGAATGCATATAGAATAGAACTAAGAAGAAGGGGGAAACCCCACCCGAACTCCGCCCGGCGGCCGGTGGCATCACAACCCGGCCGCCGGGCGGCCCTACGCCAAGGAGGACACACGTGACACCAGTCGACCCCTGTCCGATCGCGGACCGCCAGGTCTGCCTCGCCACTCGCGACCTCTCGCGTGCGGTGCTGCGGCGCCTCAGTGAGACTGCAGCCGGGATCGAGCCGCGCATTAAGACGATCACCGCCACGCGGACCGACGGCCCCAGGGGGTACGCCCTGTGGCGCCTGCATGGTGACGACGGGCGCCTCCTCCTCCAGTTCGACCTGCTTCAGGAGCCCGGCGCCGCATGGAATACCCTCGCCGGCGACGTGTGCTTCCTCGCCCGGCTGGCCGACCTCCGTACCCATCCGCCCGGCTACTTCTACGTCCATCCGTTGCCGGACCCCCGCGACATCGCCATCCCCCTGCCCTCCAATCCCCGGGGCCTTGCCCCGCGCACGATTGGACCGCTCAAGTGATCGCCACAACCCCTGCTCTGGTCGTCCAGCCCGACGGTCCACGTGCCCCTGGGCGAACGGGGGCGCGGAGTCGGCGACATCCTCGACCTCGCCACCGACGCCAAGGATGCGGCTACGACGTGCGTCGCTGACGCGCTGACAGTCGCCGTGCCGGACGACGTCTCCGACGACGCGACCGCCCCGGTCGTGGACTTTCCCCAGAACTAGCCACCCCTTCCCGTCCCGACCACGGGCGCACCCTGCCCCGAATGCCTATAGAAAAGAAGCATTCGGAGGTGGTTCGCCCCCACCCCGAACCGGAGGCCCCATGTCTGCCCGCCCCTCGACGCCGGTCACCAGTACGCCGGAGCACCACCTCGGCGCCATGTCCCTCGTCATCCTCACCCGCGCGCCCGACGACGCGACCCTTCGCGCCGCCGCGCGTCTCGTGGACAACGCCGCAACCGCGTCCTGGGCGCTGCGACCCGACGATCTCGGGACGCTCAGCCAGCAGCAGTACCGGCAGCTCCTCGACTACACCGCCGCCCCCCAGGTCCTCGACCTGGCCCTTTACCTGGGCGGCGACAGGAAGAAGATCCGCACCCTCATGGAGCACATCGCCCGGGAGATCGCCGAACTCCTCATCCACCACCCCTCGCCGAAGGCCCAGGGCTGACCCGCCCGCCAAAGCCGCCACACCCGAAGGAGAGACCTGTGACCAGTCCACCCCAGCAGCCGTGGTGGGTCATCTACCGGGAGCCCAGCCCCGCCGAGATCGAAGTCGTGGCAGTCGAACTCCCGCCCGGCGACGACACCGCCCACGACAAGCGGTGCGCTGAGCTCCAGGAAGCCCAACAGCACGCCTACATCATCACCGCCCCCGACGCGGACACCGCCGGCGACATCGCCCTGCGCGTCTGGGCGGAAGAACTCGTCGCCAGCCCGGCGCGCCTGGCCGCAGCAGACGCCCAACTACCGCACCCACTAGACCCCTTGGAGAAAGACATGCTCACCATCGCGTCGGAGATCCTTTGCGCAAGCCTGGTCAGCCGACTGGGCGTCCACCCCGCTGCCGCCCGAAGCGCACTGCTCGCCACCGTTGAGCACTTCCACGCCCAATCCCACAACCCCGCGGTCCTCCGAGCAGGACTCACGCCCGCCGAGTACATGGACACGGCCGTCCAGACGCCCCGCTTCGCGGCCACCCTCTCATCCAGCGCACTCCTGGCAGACGGCAGGGAGGCTGACGCCCGACTGAACTGGGAGGCGTACGTACAGCGGGAGATATCGGCCGCGAAGCGTGCTCACCGGGCCGTCCCGCCGACCGTCCTCCTCGGCGACCCCGACGCGATCCACCGCATCGGCCGCCGACTCGGCCTCATCGACGAGCAGACCGACCAGTTCGTACCGGGCATCGTGCTCACGCTGGCCACCGGATACCCGTACCGCGCGCACCATCAGCGGCACCTGAGCCTCACCGACATCCTCGCCCAGGTCACCACCGAGGACATGACCGAGCTGCTGCGACACACCGCCCTGTCGGCCGCTGGGCACACCGAGGAAGCCGCCGCGACGCTCCGCCGCATGCATCGCGCAGCGCGCTGACCCCCGTTGCGTGGCGGCCCGCACCCGCGCGGGCCGCCACGCAACGACGCGCCGCCCGACACTCACCGATCCAGGAGGAACAGCATGAGCCAGCTCGACCTGTTCGCCGACGCCGACACTCCCAACGAACCCCCAGCTCCGCCCGCCCCCGCGGCAACGCCCCGCAGATACCTCGCCGACCTCCCGCCGGCGCCAGCCCCCGTCACAATGTCGGCCCAGCCCCGCCCCAAGCTGGCCACGGTCAAACCAAAACTGGCCCACTACCGCCCCTCGTTGGGCAACCCGCACGAGACCGCCTTCGACATCGCCGAAGCCGTCAGCTACGCCTGGCATCACGCCCAGGGCGGGGCAGGCATCGAAGTCCCCATCGGTGTGGTGGCCACGCTCGCCCTGTGGCCTCTGCGCGGCCCGGAAGCCTATCTCGCCGCCGACTGGTGGCTCAGTCTCGATGACGACCAGCTCCTCACAGCCTTCCGTGAATGCTGGGCGCGCTGGTGGATCATGCGTCCTGACCTCATCGACCGAGCCACGCCACTGCACAAGTGGGTTGACGACGAGAAGCCGGGTCCGACTCGCGCTCGCGCCGTCAGGGCCGTGGTCGAGGCCGCTCTCACTCGAGGGTTGCTGCACCTGACCAGTAGCGATGACCCAGACGCTCGCTCCACCACGGACGTGATGGGCGCGCTGCTGGCCGTGATGCGCTCCCAGGGGGCCCACGATGCCCTCGCGGAGATCCACACGCCCCCGGAAGTCGCTGAACTGATGGCCCGAATGCTCCTCGATGACATGCCGCTCCAGCCCGGGATGAAGTTCGATGAGCCTGCCGGCGGGACCGGTGGCATGTACCGCGCGGCTGTGCAGGTCATGCGGGAAAAGGACATCGACCCGCACGACTTCGGATGGTCGCTGGCCGACATTGACGACCTGGCGGCGGCCGGGGCCGCCGTCAACGCGATCATCTGGGACCTCGGCCCGCACGTCCTGATCGCCTGCGGCGACACCCTGCGCGAAGGCAACCTGACCGAGAAGGCCGCCCAGCAGGCACGCGAATCCTTCGAGCGGCGCGATGAGTTGCACTCGCAGGCCGTCTTCCTCGCCGCGATGCAGAAGGTCGAGGCCCTTGTCCGCGAGGTGGCCGCTTGAGCAGGGCGGATACCCCCAAGTCTTCTGTAGGTGATCTTGACCTTGGCTTGAACGCATATAGAATAGAACTAACGAGAGGGTTCCGATGACCTACAAGCGAGGCGACCGCATCGCGCTC
This sequence comes from Streptomyces sp. SLBN-118, assembly GCF_006715635.1. Classification (NCBI taxonomy): domain Bacteria; kingdom Bacillati; phylum Actinomycetota; class Actinomycetes; order Kitasatosporales; family Streptomycetaceae; genus Streptomyces; species Streptomyces sp. SLBN-118. The sequence continues at coordinate 2,382,977 of NZ_VFNP01000002.1, read as the reverse complement.
GTCCACACCACCGACCCGCACACCGACCTCACCGAAGGCGACGAAGGCACCGTCACGCGGTACGACCCCAACCTCGCCCAGCTCAACGTCACCTGGGACAGCGGCTCCACCCTCTCGATGCTCCTGGACGACGGCGACGAGGTACGCCCCGCATAGCCCCGTCGGGCCCGCCCCGCACAAGGGCGGGCCCGACGTTCCACCAGCAGACCTCTTGGAGACACACGCATGCTCATCACCGACGCCGCAGTCCGAGAAACGGCGGCCACCCTTACCCAAAAGCTCGGGGGAGATTGGGCTCTGGACCCGGAAGCGCCCGCCGACGGCGCAGCCCACCTCATCCACAGCGACGGACGGGCCATCAGCTTCCGTCCCATCTTCGGTGGAGCCACCGTCCAGCTCTGGATCACCGGCAACGCCGCGCCCTCGCTTCCGGACGACGCCACCCCCGCCGAACGAGCCACCCACGAGGCGCAGATCGCTGCGCGCCTCGCACAAGGGCACCGCTACAACAAGGCGACCACCCTCGTCACCGAGGAAGAGGAGGACCCTGCCGTCATCATCCTGCGGACCCTCGAAGACGACCTCCTCCCCGCCTTCGAGTACAAGCCCCGGTACGTCGGCCACAGGCCGTGGATAGACCTCTTCCACAACGCCCTCGCGGCCGTCACCGCGGAGCACGACGCCCCGTCGGCCCCGGCCGACACCGACGAGGACACCGAGCCCGAGGACACCAAGGGCGTCGACGCCGACCGGGAAATAGAGCGCGAGCCCACCCCGGAGGACGAGGAAGGCGCTCAGCCGCAACCTCGCCCAACCAGGAACCCGGACCCGAAGGGTAAGACCCCGAACCGCGAGGCCGACGCCCCGCCCGAGCCAGCTCCGGAGCCAACCTCCGCCGACGAGACCAGCCCCACGGCGAACGGGCGCCCCCGCAAGCCCACTCCCAAGCGCCGCCGACGGCCAGCACCGCCTGACCCCGTATGACCGACCCAGGGGCGCCTTCAGCTCATCCTGGAACAAGCATGCTGAGTCGAATAGGCTGATGGGGCCACGTCTGGCCTGCAATAACGGCCGTGAGGCTCCACCCCGATGCTCAGGGGCGGAGCCTCTGCGCGTTGGAAAGGGAATCCGCTGCGCGCGGGTTCGAAACCCGTTGTCGAGCTGGGGTAATCCTTTCCACCGCCCTTGACCTGGCCCCGAAGGGCCTCATTGAGGACGCGTTGGGGACACAAGGATTGGAACAGACTGACAAAGGCGGGGAAGGGCTGACAAGGCTCACCGCCGCTGACCTGTGAAAACGTCGTGTATCGACGTTGATCGGCAAGGACTGCCAAGATCCCCAATGGACTCATAATCCGTCGGCCGTGGGTTCGAGTCCCACCCGCCCCACTGCGCGCTACGCGTGGAGAGACCTTCTGACCAGCGACTTTGTCGTTTCGTCGGGTGCTCGAGAGGTCCGAGCGAGCCTAATTGATCATGGTTTCGTGGTCGGCGGGACGGAATTCGGGACGCCGATTTCCGGCAAACGGGGCATGCGGCGCAAGTCGTGCCCTCGGGGCTGTCGAGTAGGGCGCCGATGCGACGTCCCGGGCGGGGAAGCGATCCGGTCTGGGCAAGGTTCAGTGACCTTGGGGCCGTGTATGCGACCTCGGTGGTTTGTGGTCGAGTGCGTTGCAACGGTCGGCCCTGTTGCGTGTGTACTTCTGCGGGACTGCCGGACCTCTTAGATGTCGCCCGGTAGCCTCGCGCGGCTGTACGCCGAGCCGCTGCGACCGAACACGACGCCGCGCCAAGGCGCGGGACGCGTTGCTGACGCCCTGGGGCGGCGCCTATGACGTCCCGGGGATGTGAGGGCGCGCCAAGCGACGTGAAGGACTCCGGGTGGCCGATCCTGGAGGTTGACCACAGCCACGACATCGCCAAGGGCGGGTGGTCGGAATGCCCCGAGCTGATGATCCCTGTATTCGAACTGCTATGCGGTGAAAGCGACGGGACGACACGGGAGGCGCAACGCGACCGGCTGTTCGGCGGCGCATGAGGCGCACGCAGGCTGGCTCAGCTGAGTCGCTCGCGCCGCCGAGCACTGGCAGTCGACGGCTTCAATCGCTGATCCGAAGGTGGGGGACTGGCGGTGCGCGAGATCGGCTGCTGCGGTGGACTTGTGAGGCCTGTCGGTCTGCTGACGGGCCATCAAAGTCGAGGCGGACCTCGACCGCTGCGAGTGGGCAGCATCACGCGGTGTGGCTCACAACTGCGTTGTGATTGCAGCCGCTCTTCGATAGACATGAACTCTGTGCCGGAAGGTGCCAGTGGTACGGGCGCAGATCTCAACGAGCCACGCTCACATGACACTTCGGGGGTAAGTGCATGAAGTTCGACATGGGCAGTACGGCCCTGTCCGACCTCGGCAACAGCACAACGGGATCCAGCGGCGATCTGGGCACGCTGATCAGACTGCTGATCGCGGCGGCCGATCCGCTGGAGGGCAAGTTCAACGGAGCGGGCAAGGCCGCATTCGATTCGTTCAAGTCTCGTGCGGACGAGATTACAGGTGCCCTAAACGGGTCTCTGCAGGCGATTCTCGGCGGTCAGACGGGCATGGACGGCGCGTTCGGAACCGGTGACCAGGAGCAAGAGAGCAACGCCCACCAGAACATGGGGTCAGCGAACTTCGATGCCGCCCGTTTCGGCGCGCGCTGAAGCGGCAGGGGGAATCCACGATGGGACAGAACCAGGACCGCCGGTCCTACGACACCGGTGCCTCAGTCGAGGTGCAGGGTGGCATCCAGGGGATCATCGGCCAGTTGGAGCAAGTGCTCAGTGACCGTGACCGCGCAGTGAAGGCGGCGATGGCCGACTTCACTGCCGACGGGGTGTCAGACGAGTACCACGGCAAGGAACTCCGCTGGCACCGAGCCGCCAACGAGGTGCGGGACATCATCCGCCTCGTCCGCTCGACGCTGGAGCAGAACGACGGCACCGCTCAGGCGACTCTGGCGAAAGCCAAGGCGGCGGTCGACAACATCGGCTGACGACGGTCTTGCCGGTGCCTCGGATGACGGCATCGGCTGACGGCACCTGCGCACGGTGTCGACTGACAAAAGTGCGCGCCCAGTGGGCAGGGGTGCGTATACGGGGTGTTTGATCAGGGGGTTTTCGTCGTGGGATGGGATATCTCGCCCTCCGGGGTGCAGGGCGTCCTCACCAAGGCAGGCAAGGCGGCCGAGGGGCTGTCGAACGCAGGCAAGACGCTGGAGACCACCATGACCAGCGCAGCGAAGTCAGCAGGCACCGTCACCCAGGGCGGTCATGAGAAGGACGGCACGATGGGCCTGGTGGCGGGAGCCCTGGGCCAGTTCATCGAGGCCCATCAGCGCCGACTGGCGTACATCGCCGCGCGTACCTCCAATTCGCTAACTGGTGCGGCCAAGGCGACCAACGCCTATGTGCAGGGTGACCTGGACATGGCTGCCGACGCGCAGCGCGAGGCGCTCAAGGAACCCAAGATTGATCTGCCGGGTGTCGGCGACGGCAAGGGGGCGAAGTGAGCGACGCCATCAACCCCTCCGAGATACCGCAGTTCACCGGGGATCTGGAACAACTGGAGACGGACACGCTGGTGCTCACCGCGGATGCGGTGATGTTCCGAACCTCCGGTGCCTTGGTGCACTCCGAGTTCCAAGGCCTGTCCGCCTTCTATGCCGCCCCCGAGGCGGAGAAACTGTTCGCGACCACCGCTCCGGTCAAAGCGGACTCGGACTTCTTCGCCGACCAGCTGGAGACTGTCTCCTCAGCACTGGACGCGTACGCCACGGAGGTGCGGCCGCTCGCGGCCAAGCTCAAGCGGCTGAAGGAAGAGGCCACCACTTTCGTCGGGGACATCAGGGGCGACGAGCACTGGAAGGACGACGAAGACAAGGTCGACAAGAACAACGACCTGCTGCACGACGTCAATTCCACCGTCGCCGCGTTCTGGGAAGCCGAACGCACTTGCGCGAACAAGATCACCGCTCTGTTCTGCGGCACGCATTACGTGGTTGACGACGGCTCCCACGGCAAGAACATGTACGGCTTCAAAGGTGACGACCTCGACCACGCCGAGGGTGTTCCCTGGGGCTCAAAGGTGGAGGAATCCCACCGCTGGTGGGAGATCGGCCACTGGGCGAAGTCCTTCGTCTGGGACGGCATCATCGTTGACGGCGTCTGGGGCACCATCCGCGGCCTGGGGACTCTGGTCGGAGTGGACGGCTGGGACGCCGCCGGGCAGGCGTGGACCGGCCTGGCCAAGGTGGCCACCGGCCTGGCCATAACCATCACGCCCGGCGTCAACATCGCCTTCTGGGCCCTGCCCGACGACAAACTGCCGAGCTGGGTTCGTGATTCCCGTACCGCGCTGAAGGAGACCGGCAAAGCTCTCGTCGCCTGGGACGAATGGGGCAAGAACCCCGCCCGTGCTGCAGGTGCGGTGACTTTCAACGTCGTCACCACCGTCTTCACCGGCGGCACGGGCGCCGCCGCGAAGGGTGGGGCGGTCGCCAAGGCTGTCTCGGTCGTCGGCAAGGCAGGACGACTGATCGACCCCATCACGTATGTCGGCAAGGCCGGCAAGTTCGCCACAGTCAAGGTCGGCGACCTGTTCGCGAACCTCAAGAACGTCAACGCCGGCGTTTACACCGACCTGGCAGCCGGGAAGTTCAGCCTGCCCCAGAACGCGGTCGTGCTACCCGACAACACGGTCAAGCTTGTCAACCCCGAGGGCAAGACGGTCTACCTCAACAGCAAGACCGGAGCACTGCTCGACCAGAACGGCAAAGTCGTCCAGAACATTGACGACATCCCCAGGGAAGTAAGCGCCGCCGAACGCGGGGCCGACCACACCCCCGCGACACCCCATCACGATCCCGTCAGGGTGGGCCCAAGGGAACCCGTCGCGGTCGGGGCTCACGTTGGCGACAACTTCCCCGGCGGGCGCGACCCCTCGCCGGCCCATGGCGAATCCGGCTCGTCCGGTCACGGTGACGGATCGCGGGTCGGCGACACGCCCCACAACGGGGCGCCCAATGCTGGTCATGTCGCTGGCGGCGGCGCCGGTGATGTGACGCATGGCGGCGCTCACCCGGATCAACATGGTGGTGGGACGAGTGGCGACAACCGCGGGACGGCTGGCCAGGGTGGCACCTCCGCCGACCCCAGTGAAGTCATGCGTCGGCAAGTCGACCGGGCCAACAACGAGCCGGGGTATTTCGAGAAGTACTACAAGTCCAACGGCAACCGGCTCAGCACTAAGGTGGCCGACGAAAGCGGACTCGTTCCACCCCAGCTGGTGAAAGATCCCGCTGGCAAATGGATCTCGGCTTCCGATGCACCGCCACCGCTTCCGGAGAAGTACATCGGAGGTCCCCTCAAGACGGGCCGGGGAACAGCGACCGCCGAGGCCCTCCACACACTCGACGGTGCGGCGCGCACGCGTCACTCCGCGATAGCCGCGGACCAGCTGGCCGAAGACACCCTCAAGGACGCCAGGAAGGCGCTCGGAGAGACGGACACGCCACTGAGCCAAGCAGCAGCGGATGCAGCGGATGCTGCACACAAACCGCTGCACAGGCACATGTCGGAGGCGAGTGAGGCGTACGGCGAGGCCATAGCCGAGCACCATGTGATTCCCGAGCACTACCCGAATTCCACACGGGAGACGCTTGACGGGCCCGCGAACGGCAACGACCAGTTCGACCAGGTATGGCGGCGCGAGGACGGAAGCTATGTGGTGGTCGAAGCGAAGAGCAGCGTCAATACGGACCTAGGTGCGCGCAATCTTGCGGACGGAAAACGCGTCATGCAGGGAACCAAGGAGTACTTCAACGACATTCTTCGCGAGATGCGCGAACGGGGACGCTACAACCCGAGTGAACGCCGACTGGCGCGGGAGCTCAAGAAAGCCCTCGCACAGGGCAAGCTGGACTACATCCTCGTTAAGGGAAACGCCAACACCGGCCAGTACGCTGGATACACCATGCGTAAATTCGACATCGGCTGACAGGAGTACGTGGTGATGGTGAGGGTGCCCCGACATGGCAGCCCTGGGCCCGACGACGAGGGCTACGCGCAGGAGCTGGGCGAGGACGTCGCCGACACGTTCGGCACGCTGGAGCAGTCTCCGCGCATGTTCGACATCGCGCTGAGCGAGGCACTCACGTATATGCAGGCCCGCCTTGCGGTCAATCCGGACGGGTCCGGTATCGACACCTGGGAAGCCGTGGTCTCGGCGATGCAGGTGGGGTCCGCGCTGTTCGCAACGGCGAGCGCGACCGAGGGAACCGTGCAGTACCGCATCAACCACGAACTGCGGACCATCCCAGCCACAGGACCACAGTCCTACGCCAACGCAGGAAACTGGCTCACCACGTTCTGGCTTGCCATCGTCTGCCGTGACCAGAACCGCATGAACCAGTTGTGCGAGGTGCCGCTTGAGCTGCTGCGCGCCTCCGGTCAGGAGTACGACGAGTACATCTATCACTGGGTGGACGCTCTCCAGGCGTACTGGCTGGAACGGCCAGGACTGCTCGACAAGCTCGTCGCGGCGATCGAAGCGTCCTACCCGAACATCGCCCGTATCGCCGACCGGGATCTTCTGGAGAAGATTCTTTACCAGCCGATCAACCTGTTCCACCGCTTCCTTCGCAAGGACCACGAAGGCTTCAACGCGGCACTCGTGGAAGCTCTCGAGGCTCACAAGGCCTACTGGACCGCCGATGAGAAACGGACACGAAGCGTCCAAGGGCTCGTCGCCCTTGGCCCACTGGCCATCACCTGCCTCGCCTACGACGCAGGCTTCCCGATCGAGGTCGAGTCCGAATACCTGCCCAGTGAATTGCTCAACAGGGCCTGGCTGGGCGAGTTCGAAACGTGACGTATAGCCGCCCGCTGATGCGCGCTCCGCGCGAATGCGGTTCATGGTTCTGGGACCTTGAAGAGGTAGCCCCACCCGGCCTGGAATCCGCGCTTGTCATGGCGGCACGGATGGCAGAAGTTCTCGGCGAGTACGGCCTTCTGATGCCGCCGCACAGGCTCGAATACGATTGGTACGTCCTCGACTGGGGCGGTATTGGCGTTTCGACCGGCCTGGCACTGACTGTTCCGCTGGGCGACGCGCGTCTGCCTGAACGGGTTCTCCGCAGCCGTCCTTCCGGCTTCCCGAATGCCGAAGTCGACGACGTCCACGTCGTGGGTTCAGGAACCTGGATCGACGCGGAGGGAAAGCCTCATTCCGAGCCTCGCCTGGTGGATCTTTCTGTCTCTCCCGTCCCCATCGGTCTTTCGGCGGAACTCGCTGTACACCACGACATCTGGGGCGAGTTCGACTTTCGTGGTCAGCCGCACGCGGACGTCTGGAAGCATAATGCTCCACGCCTCGCCGCGGCCCTTCAGGCGCTCGATGCAATGCTGGGAGTGGCTGCGGAGCCTGGCGAGGCAACCTATTTCGGTCGCGCAGTGGGGTACGGAATCCATGGCCCTGACGTCGTCGACGGGCGCGGTCCCAACCTCACGGATCTGCTCTGACGGGAGATCGAGCCAGGGGACTTGCCTGGCAAGCTGCTGATACGTGGCTGATGAGTGGCTTCGACAGCCGGGCACACGGACAGAAAGCCAGATTGGTAACAAGGGGTCATGGCAGCGCAGGATTACGACAGTCAGTTGCTGGAGTCGGTGTCGGTGCGGCGCCGACGCATGCGTGACGCCCTACTGTTCGGCGCACAGCGCGCGCGGCGCTCGGCTGACGAGCGCGTGGGCAAGGTGCTCGCGGGACTGGTCATCGCCGCGGTGCTGTGCGCCGGTTGTGTGGGCTGGTCTTTCATCTCGCATCGGCTGATCGGGAAGTCGCCTCTGGGACCTTCGGTGCAGCAATCCACGCCCGCCGCAACGCCCTCGGCCCGATGATAAGTTCGAGCACGTGGTGAGCATGGGGGCAACCAGACGTACGGGATTGAGCCGGGTCACCTTGGTCGGCGAGCGCCGAAGAATAGATCTCGTCCTGCCCTCCCATGAACCCATCGGGCGGCTACTTCCGGATGTTATCCGGCTGCTGGACGACCGGGTGGCGGCGCAGCCCATGCTGCGGCATCTGGTCATGGCCGACGGATCGGTTCTCCCTCATGACAGCACGCTGGACGCGTCCGCCGTGCAGGACGGTGCGGTGCTGCGGCTCGTACGGGTCCAGGACGTGCCATCCGCGCCCGTGGTCCATGACGTCACCGATGAGGTCGCACGGGACCTGGATGTACGGGCCTGGCGCTGGCGCCCGGCCGCGCGGCGGGTAACGGCCGGGGCGGCCATGGCCGCCTGGGCACTGGCTGCCGGAATGCTCGCACGGAGCGAGTTCGCCTGGTCCACGGTCGCCGTCGCGCTGCTGGTCGTGGCCACGGTAACCGCCGTCATCGGTGGGCTGGTCGGCCGCTTCGGTCAGCGTGGCCTCGCGACCACACTGATCGTCACAGCAGGTGCTCTGGGTGTGATGGGAGCGTGGACACTGGCGGACGCGCATGCCTGGAGCGGTGCCCTGCGGCTCGCGGTAGTGGCCGCCGCACTGACGCTGGATCTGGTCCTGCTGGGCTGGTTCTCTCCGCTGGGGCGCGGTGGGTTGATCGGCGCTGCGGCCGTCGCGGTGGTGACCGTAGGCTGGGAACTTGTCGCAGCGGCGCAGGGCGGCGCGGGGTCGGCACAGGAGCAGGCTCGTACAGGTGACGTGATGGCTGTGGCGTCCGTGGTGGTGCTGGGGCTGCTGCCGCGGCTCGCGCTGGCGGCAGCCGGTCTGACCGCTCTGGACGACCGCCGCTCGGGCGGGGCGTCGGTGAGCCGCTATCGGGTGGCGACGGCGCTCGGTGCGACGCATCGCGGCTTGGCGCTGGCCACGGTCGTACTGGCCGTCTCTGGCGCCGCCGCAGGGGTGATGGCGCTCCGGGCTCCGAATGTGTGGACGGTGCTGCTGGCGGTGGTCGTCGCGGCGGTGCTGTGGCTGCGGGCGCGGGCGTTTCCGCTGGTCGTCGAGGTCGTGGTGCTTTTGCTGGCGGGAGCCGCCGTGGCCGTCCGGCTGATCATGGTGTGGTCGCAGCGGTCTGGAGCGTACGGATCGTTGGCCACGCTCGTTGCCCTGGCGGTGATTCCGCTGGCGGTGTTGGCCGTGCAGCCTCCTGAGCATGTGCGGGTGCGGCTGCGGCGGATGGGGGACACCGCCGAATCGGTCGGCGTGATCGCCTTGTTCCCTCTGCTCATCGGGGTGTTCGGCGTGTACGGGCGGCTGCTCGGCACATTCGCGTAGGGGTGCGGCATGTCCCAGAACGACTGGCAGTCAGGCGTGTTGAACGAGCTGGGGGCCCTGAGCACACCACCTGTTCCTGCCGCACCCGCAGCGGAACCGCAGCTCCCGCAATCTGCGCAAGAGCCTCCCGCGGAACAGCCCGCGCATCGCCCGCAGCCCTACGAAAGCGCCACTCGCGGGCCCGCTCCCACGCCGGAGTCCGTACCCGTCCTCGGATCCGGGGCATTCGGCGCTTCGGGTCGGCCTCAGCACGGTGATCCGTTCGCACGGCGCTCCCTGCGCGCGCTGCTCCACACGTTCTCTTCCTCGGCCGCCCGCGCGGTGGCCGAGCGGACCCACATCGCCCAGCAGGTGCAGCAGCCGGTCACCACCGGTCGTCAGATCATCGTGACCAGCATCCGTGGCGGGGCGGGCAAGACAACGGTGGCGGCGCTGCTGAGCCGTACCTTCAATCACTACCGGCATGATCCGGTGCTCACGTTGGAGGCGGATGCCGCGCTCGGCACTCTTCCGATGCGCCTGGGCGCGGAATCCGTTCGCTGGTCACTGGCGGACCTGGCTCAGATCGCGCGGCCCTCGATGCAGCTGACCGACATCACCGGCTATCTCGTCCCGCTGGAGGACGGGGGCTGGCTGCTGCCCGGCAGCCAGGGGCGGATCGGCGCACGCGTGGACATCGCGACGTACCGGACGGTGATGGTGGCGCTGCGCCGCTACTTCGGCGTGACGGTGGTGGACTGCGAGACGCTGCCGGGCGAGGTGGCCCGCACCGCGCTCGACACTGCGCACGCCCGGGTGCTCGTCACCCCGGCGACTGCGGAGGGCGTGGCCTCCACGCGCGCGGTGCTCGACTGGCTCACCTCACTGCCCGTCTCCGTTCTTTCAAGCACCGTCGTGGCACTGACCGTGGCCACCCCGCACGCGGCACTGGACACGACGGCGGCCGTCAAGCAGCTGCGCGAGACGGGGGTGGAGGTGGTGACGCTGCCCTACGATCGGCATCTGGCCGCCGGCGGCGCGATTCGTACACCCCTGCTCTGCGCTCAGACCCGGCAGGCCACCACTAGCCTGGCTGCCGAGGTTTTGCAGCGCGCGGCGGGTGCCCGGTGACCCAGCAGCTCGTCCACCGACCCGCCCGCAGCTCTCGTCCGCTTACCCCCGCCGCCGCGCGCATCATCGAGGCTCCGCCGAATCTGCCAGAAGGCAAGATCGGTACCCCAGCGACCGCGCTGTTGCCGATGGCCGGTGTGATGGGCTCGGTCGTGATGATGACCGTCATCCGCAACAGCCAGTTCGCCGCGGTCGGGGCGATCGTCCTGGTCTTCGCGCTGCTCGGTGCCGTGGCCCTGTTCTGGTCACAGCGCGGCAAGGCACAGCGCACCCGTCGTACGCAACGAGAGCGGTATCTGGAGTATCTGGAAGAGCTGCGCGAGGAGTTGGCGGCTGCGGAACGGGAACTGCGCGATCAGGCACGGTTGCTCAATCCTCCGCCGGCGGCGCTGTACGACATTGTGCGCGACCCCGCGCGGTGCTGGGAGCGGCGCCGCCTCGACGCGGACTTCCTGCGGGTGCGACTGGGTACCGGCGACGTGCTGGTGCAGAACCTGTCGATCGGCCAGAACAGCGGTGGCGTGCTGACCCCACCGGACCGTTTCATGCTGAACGAGGCCGGAGCCCTGCGGTCTCGATTCTCCTGGGCGAACGACTTTCCGCTGACGGTCCCGCTGGACCGGGCGGGCAACGTGAGCATCGTCGGCGACCGTGAGGGGGTCCTGCGGGTGGCCCGGGCGCTGCTGGTCCATACGGCCGTGCTGCATGCGCCGGACGATGTCGCCATCGCTCTCGGCGTCCCCGGCGAGCGGCTGGAAGACTGGCAGTGGGCCAAGTGGCTTCCCCACGCACTGGACGCACAAGACCACGAGGGGCCGGTGGCTGCCCGACGGATCGCGCCCAGCTTGCCGCAGCTGGCCGGTGTGCTCGCTCAGGATCTGCGCCGCCGTGCGTCTTATGCGGCCGAGGTGCGGCGCGGGCTCTCCGACAAGCAGGCCCTGCGGCTGACCGGCCGGCTCATGGTGATCAGCGACGAGTACGGCGAGACGGCAGCTGAACTGCCCCGTCCCGACACGGCCGTAGGGCTGCAGGACATGGGCATCACTGTCCTCCATTTGCTGGCCGAGCAGGTGCACGAGCCGGATGAGGTCTCGGTGCGGATCTCCGTCACGGGCGACCACATCACTGTCGAGGACCTGCGCACGACTGACGCCCCTGCCGCTCAGGGCACTTGCGACGCCGTGAGCATCCCCGGCGCCGAGGGCATCGCCCGCATGATGGCCCCGCTGCGGCTGTCCGCCGAGTCGGTCGCGGAGGGCACCCCGGTGTCCGGCCCGGTGGACTTTCCCGCCCTGCTGGGCATCGATGATCCGGCCGCGCTGGATACCAACCGGCTGTGGGCGCCGCGCGGTGACCGGGACTTCCTGCGCGTACCGATCGGGGTCGACGACCGGCACAGGCCGGTACTGCTGGACCTGAAGGAGTCCTCACAGCTGGGCATGGGCCCGCACGGACTGTGTGTGGGCGCGACCGGCTCCGGCAAGAGCGAACTGTTGCGCACCCTGGTGCTGGCGCTCGTCGCCACGCACTCTCCGGACGATCTGGCGATGGTGCTGGTCGACTACAAGGGCGGCGCCACCTTCGCCCCGTTCGAGCAGCTCCCTCATGTCGCCGGCGTGATCACGAACCTGGAGAACCAGGCCGGGCTGGTCGAGCGGGTCCACACCAGCCTGGCGGGCGAGGTCAAGCGCCGTCAGCAGGTACTGAAGGACGCCGGGAATGTGGCGGACATCGGGCACTATGCCGCGCTGCGCGCAGAGCGGACCGACCTGGAGCCGCTGCCGCATCTGTTCGTCGTGATCGACGAGTTCGGTGAACTGCTCACCGCGAAGCCGGACTTCATCGACCTGTTCCTGTCGATCGGCCGGATCGGCCGGTCGATCGGTGTGCATCTGCTGCTCTCCAGCCAGCGCATCGAGGGAGGCAAGCTCAAGGGCCTGGACACGTATCTCTCGTACAGGCTGGGCCTGCGTACCTTCTCCGCCGACGAGTCGCGCACGGTGCTGGACACCACGGACGCGTTCCTGTTGCCGCCGCTGCCGGGCTTCGGCTATCTCAAGGTCGACACGTCCACGTATACGCGCTTTAAAGCTGGTTACGTGTCGGGCGGTTACCGCGGCCCCACCGCGCGGGACGCAGACGAGCAGGCGCCACTCGCGCTGCCCTACCCCACCTTCAACACACTTCAGGAGCCCGACCCCGTCCCCGACGAGAATCGGCCCGCCGCCACCGCGCGAGAGACCGGTCCGACCGTGATGTCGGTGATCGTTGATCAGCTCCGCACGGCCACCGATCCCGTGCGCCGCATCTGGCTTCCGCCGCTGCCCGACGCCGTGACCCTCGATGCTGCTGCTGGCCCTGTCCAGGCGTCGGAGCGCGGGCTTCACCTCAGTCACCGGCCGGGTGCCATGCGAGTGCCGCTGGGTGTCCTCGACGACCCTGCCAAGCAGTGGCGGGGGCCGTGGGTGCTCGATCTCACCGTGGCGGGCGGCCACACCGCCATCGTCGGCGGTCCGCAATCCGGAAAGACCACCCTGCTGCGTACGATCGCGTTGTCGCTGTCCCTTACGCACACTCCACAGGAAGTGGCGCTCTACGGCCTCGACCTGGCGGGCGGCGGCCTCTCCGCGCTCGCCGGGCTGCCCCATGTCGGCGGCATCGCGGGGCGCGCGGACCACGAGCGTGCCGCCCGCACCGTGGCCGAGGTGCGCGCCATGCTCGCGGCCCGAGAGCAGCTCTTCCGCGAGCATTCCATCGACTCCATCGACCAGTTGAGAAATCTGCGTTCCCAGGGCCGACTGCCCCAGCTCCCCTCCACGGACGTGGTGCTGCTCATCGACGGACTCGGCTCCCTGCGCGACGAGTTCGCGAACCTGGACGACGCGGTCACTGATCTGCTCAAGCGCGGAGGGGGGTACGGCATTCATGTGGTGGCCGGCATGCTCCGCTGGAACGACGTACGCATCGCCAACCAGTCGATGTTCGGCACACGGGTCGAGCTGCGGCTCAATGATCCGGCCGACTCCGGCGTGGACCGCAAGCTCTCCGAGACGCTGTCGCCCGACACCCCCGGCCGAGTGCTCACCGACAGCAAGCTCTTCGCCCAGGCAGCCCTTCCCCGTATCGACGCCCAGGTGTCCACCGGGGACCTCGGGCCGGCCTTGGAAGAGGCAGCCCGCACGATCCGCGCCACCTGGCACGGCGAACTTGCCTCTCCGATACGGGTGCTGCCTACCCGCCTGGACTGTGCGAAGCTGCCATCGGCCGCCGCGGAACCGCGGAAGACGCCCATTGGTGTCGATCAAGACACCCTCGCGCCTGTGCTGCTGGATCTGTTCGAGCACGACCAGCATCTGCTGATCCTCGGCGACAACGAGTGCGGCAAGACCAATCTGCTCAAGCTGATCTCCCAGCAGCTCATCGACCGCTACCGGGACGAGGAACTTGTCTTCGCCGTCTTCGACCCGCGACGCGGGCTGCGCGGCGTGGTCCCCGAGCCGTACCGGGGCGGCTACGCGCACAACGCAAAGATCTCCGCGGGGCTGGCGGCCGGAATCGCCAAGGAACTCGATAAACGGCTGCCCGATGAAAGCGTCGACCACGATGCCCTCACCGACCAGCTCGGGTTCACCGGTCCCCGCATTGTCATCCTCGTCGACGACTACGACATCCTCACCACCGCGGGGCAGCAGCCCCTGGCCCCATTCCTGCCGTACGTCTCCTCCGCCCAGGACATCGGACTGCACTTCATCGTCGCCCGCCGCGTCGCCGGCTCCTCGCGCGCCCTGTACGAACCGTTCCTGACGACCCTCCGCGAAACCGGCACCGCCGCCCTCGTCATGACCGGCGAGCGCGGCGAGGGCCAGCTGTTCCCTGGCCTGTACGCCAGCGCCCAGCCCCCGGGCCGCGGCACCCTCGTACGCCGCGGCCGCCCCCACCAGCTCATCCAGACCGCCCTCGCCCACCGGGACGCACCATGACCAAGGACGTCATCGCCCTCACACCGAGGATGCCCGACACCTGGGCCCTACTGGCTGGCCTGTACGCCGGAGGGCCCGACCTCGACGTGACCGCCACCGCCGACGGTGCAGTCATCCAGCTCTGCGGCCATGGCGGGCGACCCGTCGTCTCCGTCGAGGCGCCCGTCCTGGTCCAGGTCCCGGGCGAGATCGCCCGACTCCTGGGCACGGAGGCAGCCGCTGCCGTGGACACGCCCGTGTGGTGGACCGAAACCCGCGCCTCCACCGCCGTACCCGAAGCCGAACGCTTGGCGGGATCTGTCGTGGGCCGGCTGACCGCCCTGCTCGGCGGCGCCTCCTGGCCTCCCGGAGCGACTGCGCTCGATGTTGTCCCCGTCACCTCCGGCCTTGCCGCGGTCCCCGCTCCGAGCGACGCACTGCCGGCCGTCGACGTGGTCACCGATTCCACCGCTGTCGTACTCGCCGACCGACGAGTCATCCCACTGACGGCCTGGCTCTCCGACGTACTGCGCACCACTGCCAACACCAACCGCGCCCTGCAGATAGTCACTCCGCCACACGCTCAGCTCAGCCTGCTCACCCGCATGGCACTCAGCGGCGCGCCCAACCGCTGGGTCGTCCAGGACACCGACTGCGGCTACTACGACGGACTGTCCGGCGCCGTACTCCGATGGCAGGAAGGTACGTTCGCCCCTGCACGTACGCAATCAGGCGCCGCGCACGTGGCCAGGGCGTTCAGCCGCGTAACGGCCTCCAAAGAACGCCAGCTGACCGTCTCGTTCCGCACCCGGTACGACGCCGATGACGATCTGCTGCTCGGCCGCTCACTGGAGACCGCCTGGCAGCTGCTCACGGGCGCGCCGCCCGTCGGCTGGGGCACAGCCGAACCCGTCAACCTGCCATGGTCCACCAGGCAGTTGACCGATCTGGCCCGAAGCCGTGTCCCCGAGCCGACACTGCTCACCGCCGTCGGCCATCCGGACCGCCCGGCCATCGCAAACGCGCGGATCACCCGCACCACGGCGGGCGTCGAGGAGGACATCACTCTCACGCTGGGCTACGGACCGGGCGAGACCGTGCCGCTCGACGCCGTCGAGGCCCTCGCCGCCGCCCTGGTCGCCCAGCACAGCCTCACCACAATGCTCACCACCGTCCGCCCGGCACGGCGCGACCTGGCCGTCCCCTCACACTTCGAATCGCCGCCCGTCCCGGTCGCCTTCACGCTCGGCGCGGACGCGGTCGCCGACACCACTCTTACCCACGCTCGCCGCCCCCCGCTCCCTCTCCGCCCCGTCCAGCTCGGCCCCTCCACGCACCCGGCCCTCCACTACGTCCTGGGCGACGGGACGAACGCGGAGACGTGGAGCACGCTCGACGTACTGACCCAGCACCTGAAGGCGGCGACTGAGCCCGTGTAATCCGTTCCACCGTCGCGGCCCACAGGGCGCCTCGGTCGGCGCCTGAGTTGTGAGCCGGACGGCCTTTCCCTCCAACTGGCCGCCCACGTGGGGCTGGTAGGACACGCAAGATCCGGAGGACGGAGCCTCTGCGCGTCGGAAGGGAAATCCGCTGCGCGGACGTTCGGGTCCCTTTTCAAGCTGGCGAGATCGCTCTCGTCCCCTTCGGTCCTGTCCAACCGGGACGCATTCGGGACGCGGTCAGGACACAAGGACAGGCACAAACCGACAAGGACGAAGCAGCACCGGCACGGTTCGCCTCACCTGACCAGCAAAAACGTCGTAGATCGGCGTAGATCTACAAGGGCCGCCAAGATCCCCAAAGGACTCATAATCCGTCGGCCGTGGGTTCGAGTCCCACCCGCCCCACCACAGCAGTGCCCTGACCTGCGGAAACGACTTTCCTTGAGCTTCGGTACGCGAAGTGGGGCTCAACGGAGAGAATCCGCTGCTCAGGTCTTCGGAGGATGCTGTTCCTCATGTTGCTCGGGGATAAAGGGCTTCTCTGACCTGCGGTGATGTGAGCGATCAAGGTCGCTGTTGGCTGGCTCCTGTGCCTCTGTCGAGCTTGAATTCGAGATCCAGGGGACGTAGAGGGGACGCGGGGGATTGGTAGCAGTCCACGACCACGTCTCGTGTGCCTGGTCTGAGGTGTCTGGCGAGTGCCCCGTGTGGTCGTCTTCGGGTGCTGGAGAGCAAGATCACTTTCGCGGGGCTGCTCGTCTTGGCACTGGTACACAAGCGGGAGTCGGCGAGGGTGCTGGGCTTGAAGCGGTCCGAACTGAAAACAGCCCGAACTGACAAACGGTCCGTCCGGGTTGCCCGTCCCGCACCGCCCCCTGCTGGACGCCCTGGAAGCAAACGGGTTGGTCGCACGCCTTCTACCCCCAGTACAAGAACCAGAAGGTGGACTTCATCGAGGCCATGTGGCAGGTCGTCAACTGGCAGGATGTCGCGCGGCGCTACGCCGCCGCCAAGGAGCGCGGCGACAGCCTTCTGCTCGCGCCGTGATGACGTAACGTCCCCGCGAGGTCCTGCCCGTGATCGTCTTCTCAACCTTCACCGGCGGGCGGCACAACGAAGGGCTCGCACACCTCCGCGATGCCGGCGCCCATCTGTCCGCCGCCGACCACACCGACGCGCTGGAGCATCCTCGCCATCGGCGACCCCCTGGACTGCATCGGCTCCCTGAGCCACTGCGGTGCCGCCACACCGACCTTGGCCACCCACCGTGCGAACGCTGCGTCCAGGGGGCATCCAGGGGACGCAAGGACCCGCACAGATCTGCAAGCATTGAACGAGCCAACGGTTGCGTTGGTACGCGAAGTAGGGCTCAACGGAGAGAATCCGCTGCTCACTTCATTGGGTCCTTGTGCAGCCTGCGCGGCCCGAAGAGTGGCCGACTTCTCTGACCTGCGATGATGTAAGCGATCAAGGCTGTAGCTGGCTTACCCGGCGGCCGCTGTCGGTCTTGAATACAAGATCGAGGGGACGCGCAGGGGACGCGGGGCGTCGTCGACAGCGGTTCCCCACCTCGTCCCGTGGTACCCAGTGTGTCGTCGGCTTTGGCCGTCTTCTTCGGTGTTTCGGCGGGCGTCGCTGGTCGTCTTGGGGTTGCAGGCCAGGCAAGACCCCTTCGCAGGCGGTCGGCAGCTCAGACCCCGTGACGGCTTGGCGGACGCGTAGGGCAGCCGGCGCCAGAGCCGCCACGGCCTTCAGGGCCCCCTCCCGCCCGAAATAACTCACCCCGAAATCCAATTACAAGGCAGACGCCGAAATTAAATTCGCGTCGCGAGGATCAATATTCCCTCGCCAAGTTAGATCGGACATCGCCCACGCCTTGCAAGGCTCTGACCTGCAAAGATTAACTCTTCCTCTCTTCCTTGTGGGAACGGGTTGACGCCGCCCTGCGCCGCACCCTCTAATTATTGAGCGCCGCGCGGAATTGCCCACAAAATCCTTGTCGAAGGACAGCCATGCCTGTTGACGCTCGCGTACCTCTCGCCGTGGACGACATCCGCGGACGCCTCGCGGACACGGACTCGGTCTCGGTCTTCCTGCCCCGCCGTGAGCTGACGAAGATCTGGCGCCGTGCAGAGGGACTGTGCCTCTTTGAGTCCTGGAAGAACGATCCGCGTATGACCGGCGAGGCCGAGCCGCCGGACGAGCCGCGGGATGTGCTTGCTGAGTGGATGAAGTCGCAGCGGGCTCGCTTGAGCAAGGGCCAAGCCATGGAGCTGCAACTCGCGCTGGAAGAGGCTGGTATCCACTGCGAGCCTGCCCTGGGCCGTCTGGTATCGATGACTGCCGTGGTGCGCATCTACCGAAGGTGGCGCGACCCCAAGCGTGCTGCATGAAGTACGGCAGGTTGGCGACTCACAGCGATCAACCTGACCCGCATCGCCCCGTCACCTAATTGGCACCGCGAGGGCCTGGGTCCACACCAGCCACTTCGCGGCCCTTCGCTCCGCCATCTCTGACAGAGCGAAGCCGCAAGGGCCGATCGAACCAGCCCTTTACTACTCGCCGATCGGGGGTTGACGGGCGAGGAACTCGGCCGTCGCCTCCGACTGCTTCGGGTACGTATACCTTTGCCGCCCGCTGCGCGCCCAGTCCTCCAGCCACTCAAGCCACCGGGCGCGGCGCGGCCCGACGCTCGCCGTCCGCGTGCACGTACCGCATGTACGGGCCGTGCTGCGCCGGTTCGGGCAGCCCTTCTCGGTGTTCGTCGGCTCCGCGATTTCGGTCGGCTCGCAGGATGCAGCGGATTCTGCGGATGACATGTGGGCCCGCTTTCAGCAATTAACCCGGGGTGGAACCGGGCGGTTATACACCATGGGATCCGGTGAGGGCGAACGAGCGGAAGAACCGGGCGAATCGAACCGACTCCGAGGGTCAACTGTCCTAATTGCGTGCTGGGTTGACGGGATATCAGTCCTCTGCATAAGAATCACGCTGCTGCGATCGATGTTCTGCCGGGAGGGGTGAGGTGTCTCTTGGCGCGCCTTCTGAACAGGAGGGTTCGCCTGCATGGCCTTCGGGTCTTCGGCCGTGGCGCACTGCACCGGGGCGGCCGGGCCATTCCGCGTCGGCTCGTTTGGCGCGCCCATTTCTGCCTGGGCCGGAATGGGCGCCTGCGGAAAGGTTTCAAGGTGAAAGTTCCGTACGGGAGATATATCTCCTGTCTGGTGGTCTCGGCGGTGGCGGGAACGCTGCTGCCGCAGGTCGCTTATGCGGCCCCGGCGTCGTCGTCGGATGACGGCGGTAAGGGGATAGTCGATACCGTCAAGGGCTGGTTCTCGGACGACGACGAAGAGGCCGGCAAGCCGCCCGTCGGCGGGAAGCTGGAGATACCGAGCCGCGAGAAGCTGCCGAAGGGCAAGAAGCGTCCGAAGGCGAAGCGGGTCAAGGAGCTGACCGAGCGGCGCACGTCGCAGGCGCGGTTCTGGCAGATGTCGGACGGCCGGGTGGAGGCGGAGCTGTCGGCTGTTCCGGTCTCGTACAAGTCCGGGACGTCGTGGAAGCCGATCGACACCGCGGTGCGTGCCACCGAGGAGGCGGGCTTCGACTTCGCGAACACGGCCAACACGGGCCGGAGCTGGTTCGGTTCTGATCCGGGCAGGCTGCTGCGTTTTGAGTCCGCGGGCGGCGGGGCCATCAGCCTGGGCCTGACGGGTGCGGCCGCCAAGTCCTTGAAGCCGCAGGCCGGCGGTGACACGGTCACGTACAAGGATGCCGCTTCGGGCGCGGATCTGCAGTACAAGGTGGGCCGGGGGCAGGTGAAGGAGAACATCGTCCTGGCCAAGCGTCCGGCCGGTCCGGTGTCGTTCACCTTCACGCTGAATGCCGAGGGGCTGACGCCGAAGACGCGCAAGGACGGTTCGGTCGCGTTCTACGGTGAGGCGCCGGGCACGCCGGTGATGGTGATTCCCGCTCCGTATATGACGGACGCCAGGAAGGATGCGCTGTCGCCGACCGGTGGTACGTATTCCACCAAGGTCTCCCAGAAGCTGACCCGGGACGGGAAGAACTGGAAGCTGACGGTTGCGCCGGACGCGAAGTGGCTGGCGGCGAAGGAGCGTCAGTACCCGGTGGTGATCGACCCGACGATCACCATCGCGCCGTCGCCGGCGGACTCGCAGGACACGATGGTCCTGTCCGATCAGCCCGGGGTGAACTTCAACTCCACGTGGAAGCTGTCGGCCGGCAAGACGGACACCGGTATCGCCCGGTCGCTGATCAAGTTCCCGCTGAGTGAGGTCCCGGCGGGCGTGAAGGTCGATGCCGCCCGCCTGGAGATGTACTACGACCAGGCGCACACCACCAACTCCAACGCGGTGACCCTGGAGGCGCACCGGGCGACGGGTGCGTGGGACGAGACGACGGCGACGTGGTCCAACACCAGTGCTTTGGCGGGTGAGTTGTCCGCCACCACCGTCATGATCGATGACGGGGCTGTGGGGACGGCGGCGGTTGGCGAGTGGCCGGGGGGCACCACGACTGGTGGGGCTGCGACCTACGACGATTTCGCGTACAACAAGAACGCGTTGACGGGTGAGTCGTACTCCTGGCAGCCGCAGGTGGCGGAGAGCGATTCCTACCGGGTGGATGTGCACTACCCGGCGGCGGCGGACGCGGCCACGGCAGCCCCGTACACCGTGAACTACAACGGCGGTACAAAGAATTACACGGTCAACCAGACCGGTACGGGCGGGGTCTGGAAGACCCTGGATGCCGCCGAGTACAGCTTCGTCAAGGGCAACACCGGCAAGATCGTGCTGGGTGACACGGGCAGCTCGACGACGCGGACGCTGGCGGACTCGGTCCGGCTGGTGAACCCGGCTCAGATCGTGAAGCCGGTGGGCAAGTACAACCAGTGGCACAAGTTCCCGGTGACCGACACGGTCCAACGCTGGGTGTCCGGGGTCAATCCCAACTACGGGTTCGTGGTGCAGGCCAAGGACGACACCCTGGCCGGGACGCTGACCGGCGGTCCGCGCTACGAGGCGGGCGACGGCGACTACGGTGGTGAGACCTCCACCATTCCGCGCCTGACCGTCACCTACGGCAAGATCGGCACCGCGCTGAACTCCCCGACCGTGGTGCACTCCACGGGCCCGGAGCTGTCCTGGCCCGCGTATGTGAACACCAGCGGCGCGGCGAACGACGACATCGTCGAGTACCAGCTGCACCGCTCCACGCAACAGGTCTTCACCCCGTCCGCCGCGACCCTGATCGCCCCGATCGCGTCCACGGCGACCTCCTACACGGACACCACGGCGGTACCGACCCCCGACTCCAGCTCCTCGGAGATCGGGAAGTCGTACTTCTACCAGCTCGCGGTCAAGACCAAGAGCGGCGAGCTGCTCGGCTCTCCGACCCGGGTGGTGGGCATCCCCAAGGCCGGCCGGACGATGAAGATCATCCAGGCGGGTCAGACGGACACCACGCTGTCCTCCGCGCAGCCCACCGTCAACCAGGACGCCATCCAGTCCTTCGGTGTGGGCCAGACTTGGCTGAGTGTCGGCAACAACTCCACCACGTACGGCAAGACCCGCGCGGTGCTGAAGTTCCCCACCACTGACATTCCCACCACCGCCACGGTGCTGGAGAACAAGATGTACATGTGGGGAGCGGAGACCACCAGCACCACCAACGGTGCCATCTACGAACTCCACTCACTGACCCGCGACTTCACCGAGACCCAGGCCACCTGGAACAACGCCACGTCCACCACCGCGTGGACCACCCCGGGCGGCGACATGTCCGCCACCGTCGCCGACACCGTCCCCCAGATCACCGACGAAGTCGGCCGCCACTGGTGGGACGCCACCGGCCTCATGCAGTCCTGGGTACGCACACCCGCCAACAACAAGGGCGTGGCCGTCAAGCTGAAGGACGAGACGACCACCGGCCCGCAGGAGCGCACTCTGTTCCTGTCGTCGGAGGCCTCCGACCCGCAGCTGCGCCCGTACATGCAGGTCATCTACGTCGACTCCACCACGGAGGACACGTACTACGCGCCGCAGACGCCGGCCCGGATGACGCCGAACTCGCAGTACACGGTCGAGTTCACGGTCACCAACACCACGTCCACGACGTGGGCTGCGGGTGAGCGGGAGCTGTCCTACACCTGGAAGCTGCCCGACGGCACGGACATGACCAACGGCGGCAACCAGCTGTCCACGGCCATCCCGGCGCTGCTGCCAGGCAAGTCGGCGACGATCCAGGCGCAGGTCAAGACCCCCATCAATTCGGACAACGGCTCCAAGCGCACCGAGTACGTGCTGGGCTGGGACGTCCGCAAGATCTCGGACGGCAGCTGGCTGTCGGCCGGGACGGGCGCCATTCCGTCGCTGAAGCAGAACGTGGCGGTGGAGGACCCGACCTCGAACGACCTGGGTCTGGAGAAGTTCTACTCCTACACCGGCAAGAACACCGGCGCCGGCTCCACGGTCATGAACAACCTGGCCTCGGGCAACAGCGTCTGGTCGTACAACGCGTTCACGAACCCGGGCCGGGGCCTGAGCACCTTTGCGAGGTTCGCATACAACTCGCTGGACACGAGCGACACCGTCGCTGGTCACGGCTGGTCGTTCCAGGCGGCAGGTCCCATCCGACTGGGCGCCCCGCTGGACTTCCACCCCAACCCGAACCCGACGGAGATCCGTCTCCCGGACGGTGACGGCACCACGCACATCTTCCGCTGGGACAGCACCAACTCGGTGTGGAAGGCCCCCGCCGGTGTGCACTACAAGGTCACGATGAAGTCCGGCCTGGACTGCAAGCCGACCAAGGACCCAGTACCGGATGCCTGGACGCTCACCCGTCCTGACGGCACCCGCTTCCTGTTCGGCTGCGACGGCTACATGACGTCCACGGTCGACAAGAACGGCAACACGCAGACGTTCACCTACGAGGAGCGCAAGTCCAACAACAAGCCGACCAAGTTCCTCAAGTACATCACCGACCCGGCTGGCCGGCAGTCGCTGACCATCACCTACTTCAACAAGGGTGACGCGTCCTACGACTACATCGACGCCACGGGCGCGAAGGTCACCGGCTCGAACCTGACCAACTCGAAGATCTACGACCACGTGAAGTCCATGACGGACATATCCGGTCGCAAGATCTCCTTCTACTACACCGACAAGGGCCTGCTGGGGCAGTTCACCGACGGTGACGGCTCCGTGCAGCCGAAGGTGTTCAAGTTCACCTACGACGCCACGCAGGGGAACAAGAACGTCAAGCTGGTCAAGGCCACCGACCCGCGCGGCAACGCCACCAACATGGCGTACTACGCGCCGCAGGCCGGTGACGACCCGAAGTACCACTGGTGGACCAAGACGA
The DNA here is from genome assembly GCF_006715635.1 of Streptomyces sp. SLBN-118. Lineage (NCBI taxonomy): Bacteria > Bacillati > Actinomycetota > Actinomycetes > Kitasatosporales > Streptomycetaceae > Streptomyces > Streptomyces sp. SLBN-118. The sequence continues at coordinate 2,359,767 of NZ_VFNP01000002.1, read as the reverse complement.
TCACCGACCGTCTCAACGGGAACACCGGCTTCGCCTATGCGGTGAACGCGGGCAACACCAAGTTCGTCGACACCACGGTCACGGACGCGGAGACGCACTCCACCAAGTACGTCACGGACGACTTCGGCCGCCCCGTCCAGACGACCAACGCCAAGTCCCAGATCATGAAGATGTCGTGGGACGCTGACAACAACGTCACCTACCTCGAAGAGGCCAACAACGCCAAGACCGCGTACTGCTACGACCAGAAGACGGGCTACCCGCTCTGGCAGCGCGACGCGGAGAACAACAAGGCAGGGGTCCCGCCGTCCTCGGACTGCGCCCCGGGCACCTACCCGGCCAACGCGCAGAAGTACGAGTACCAGACCCGTCTGGACGGCTACTCCGCCGACCTGTTCACCAAGACCTCTCCGGAGGGACGGAAGTGGCAGTTCGGCTATGACGCGTTCGGCAATCTGAAAACCGTAACGGACCCTAAGGGTGTCGCGACCACCGGAACGGCCGGAGACTACACCACATCGTACGACTATGACGCGTACGGCGAGATGACCAAGGTGACGGACGCCAACGGGCACGCCACGTTCAACAGTGACTTCGGCCCGATCGGCTACCCAGGGACGATCACGGACGCTTTGAGCAAGTCGACTTCGTTCGTGTACGACGAGCGGGGTCAGGTCACGCAGGTCACGGACGCGTTGGGCACGCAGACCACACAGACCTATGACGCGTTCGGACGTCCGCTGGTCAACACGGTACCGAAGGACAAGGGCGCGGGCGTCCTGATCACCACCCCTGCCCCGGACTACGACGCCAACGACAACGTCACGAAGACGACTGCGCCCAACGGCGCAGTCTCCACGGCGGTGTACGACGCCGCGGACCAGGTCACCTCGGCGACTGCACCGAAGGACACAGCCACCTCCGACGAGCGCAGGTCGGTCTACACATACGACAAGGTCGGCAATCCGAAGACGTCTACGGAGCCGAAGGGTTCCCTAACGGCGTCGGACGCGACCGACTATTTGACGACCAACTCGTACGACGAGATCTACCAGTTGACATCAGCAGTCAATGCTGCGGGCGACAAAATCTCATACTCGTACGACACCGTCGGCAACCTCACCAAGGTGGTGGACCCGAAGAAGAACGCCACCTCGGATCCAGACGACTACTCAAGCAAGACCGACTACGACCTGAACCACCGGGTCACGGCCGTCACGGATGCGGCGGGCAAGTCCGTCTCCCGGACGTACGACAAGGACTCCCTGGTCATCCAGACCAAGGATGCCGAGAACAACATCTCGTACGTCACCTATGACGAGCGCGGCAAGCAGACCGAGATAAGGGTCCCGCACGAGGGCACCTCGACGATCACCTACCGGACGGCCAAGCTGGAATACGACCAGGTCGGCAACACAACAAAGGTGATCACCCCGCGCGGCACGGCGACGGCCAATACCGAGGACTTCGCGGCCCGCACAACGTACGACGAACTGAATCGTCCCAAGCGGCAGTACCAGCCCTACGATCCGGCTGACGCCCGCTACAACAAGGCGAACGTCTACACCGAGACCACCTATGACGCGGTGGGCCGAGTGGCGAAGGCCTCCCTGCCGCCGTCCGAGGGCCAGACCGTCCGCAGCGACACCACGTTCGAGTACTTTGACAACAACTGGCCCAAGTCGTCGACGGACCCGTGGGACATCGTCACCACGTACGACTACGACGATCTGGGCAAGCAGACCAAGCGCACGCTGACGTCGGCCGGTGGTTCCTCCGACCGCACCATGACGTGGGCTTACTACCCGGACGGAAAGCTCAAGTCCAAGACGGACGCTGGCATCCCAGTCGGCAAGAGTGTGGTCCTCGTCGACAATTCCGACACCCAGAACACCTCCTCCACAGGTACCTGGACCGGGGGAGATGTCGTCGGGCAGCAGGGCTACGACCACCGCACCCACGCGGCGGCTACAGGCACTGATGCCTTCACCTGGACGCTGAACATCCCCCAGGACGGCACGTACACCGCGTACGTGAAGTTCCCTAAGGTGACCGGCGCCGCGACCACGGCCAAGTACACACTCACGCACGGCACGACAACTGAGCCTTCGGTGACGAAGGACCAGAACGCCGCCACCGCGGCTTGGGTGTCGCTGGGCTCGTACAGCCTCAAGCAGGGCGAGGACGCCAAGCTGAAGCTGGACCAGAACAGCGGCGGGATCGCCGTCGCGGACGGTGTGAAGCTGGTAAGGGACACGAGCGGTGACCCTGCCGACACCGAGAACAAGTCCTTCGCTTACGCGTATGACGTCAACGGCAACCTGACGTCGATCGACGACACTTCCTCCGGCGCGAGGATCGATGCGTACACGATCGCCTACACCGGACTGAATCAGGTACAGAAGGTCACCGAGGCGCTGGCCGGTCAGGAGAAGAAGGCCACGTCGTACATGTACGACGCGAACGGCCAGCCGGACACGGTCACACACCCAGACCAGTTCTCCAAGTACACGTACGACCTACGTGAGCTGGTCAAGACGGTGTCGATCGGCAAGTCGTCCACGGACGCCTCACCGAAGGCCACCTCGTACACCTACACCGATCGCGGCCAAAAACTGAAGGAGACCAAGGCCAACAGCAACACCGTCGACTACACGTACTTCCTCGACGGTGCGCTGAGGTCGACCGTGGAGAAGAAGCCGAACGGCACGCTCATCTCGTCGCACACCTACACCTACGACCCCAACGGGAACAAGGCGCAGGACGACGCGAAGAAGATGAACGCCGACAACCACGCGGCGTATCTCTCGTCGACGACCGACTACACCTACGACCCGGTCAGCAGGCTGGCGAAGTCGGTTAAGACCGGCAACGGGCAGGGGACTGAGACGTATGTCCACGACGACAACGCCAACGTCGTCAGCCAGACTGTCAAGGGCACCACAACGACATACAACTACGACCGCAACCGGTTGCTGAGCGCGTCCGCCAGCGGCCAGACCTCCAACTACACCTATGACCCGTTCGGCCGACAGGAGTCGGTTACCTTCGGCGGCAAGGTCATCGAGCGGAGTGTGTACGACGGGTTCGACCACGTCGTGGAGTCCCAGAAGGCGGACGATGCGGGTGCGCTGAAGTCCACAAAGTACACCTTCGACCCGCTGGACCGCACCGCGTCGAAGTCGGCGGACGGCAAGACCACCGACTTCGACTACCTCGGCCTCTCCAGCGAGGTCCTGGACGAGAAGGTCGCCGGCGAGCTGACCAAGTCGTACCAGTACAGCCCGTGGGGTGAGCGTCTGTCGCAGGTCAAGCACAACAGCGACGGGACGGCGGAGGACGGCTACTACGGCTACAACGGACACACCGATGTCGAGACAGTGACCGACCAGAACGGTGACACCAAGGCCACATACGGCTACACCGCCTATGGCGCCGACGACAAGGACGATTTCACCGGCATCGACAAACCCGACGCCGCCGACCCGACCAGGGAGGCTTACAACCCCTACCGCTTCAACTCCAAACGCTGGGACGCCCAGTCCGGCACGTACGACATGGGCTTCCGCGACTACAGCCCGGGCCTGAACCGCTTCACCACCCGGGACATGTACAACGGCGCCCTCGCCGACATGAACCTCGGTGCCGACCCCTACACCGGCAACCGCTACGCCTTCGGCGGCGGAAACCCATCGACTCTCGTCGAACTTGATGGACACCGCCCCGCCGACTGCAACGAGCCCGGCGCCACCTGCACCATGAACAGTGCTGGAGGCTGGAACGTCGGATTCGCCGCGGCCGCGCTGCCCGGAAAGTACGGGAACAAGTTGACGCGCCACGATCAGGCACAGGCGCGTGCCATCCTGGAAATCGAATCTCAGGCTGCCAGCATCGGAGCCTCTGATTTCCAGGTGCTGCCGCCCACCAAGGTTGCTGGGGCGAACAAAGAATGCATGTATCCTCGCAACGGCAACAAGGGGACGCCTAGGAGGAACAGAGGGCTGGCAGTTCCCGACTGTAGCTATGGCACGCCCGACATCCTCGGGTATGACGCCAAATCCGATGTCTACTACGTCTGGGAAGTGAAGTCCGCAGGAGATGCCAGCAAGGCCGTGCCCGAGGCTGAGTGGTATGTGAACCGCCTCAAGAGTCAGGGGAAGAAAGCGGTGCTGGGATGGATGATCGGTGGTCCTTACGATGTCGGCAATGGCGACAAGGTAATGGGCCCGACCGAAGGCGCCGTGATCTACGGGAGGCAGAACAACAAGAAATTCCAGAAAATCTACAACAACAGCCCCATGGCTGCGGCGCAACAAGCGACCCAGAATGCGACGCCGCAGCCGTCCGCCGGGCCCAGTTCGGGCGAGTACCCGGGAACGGCGTATCAGCCGGGGGTGGGAACACGACCGTTGTCCGACGGTGGTGGTTTCGATCCCCTGGTGATTCCATTGCTGGGACTTGGGGCGCTCGGAGTCGTCGGAGGGGCGGCTATGGCGAGCCCTGAGGTAGCAGTAGGAGCGGGAGTAGCAGCTCTTTACGCCTTGGCAGCCTGACGTGTGGGCCCTCGCGGATGATACTGTTCGCGAGGGCCCTCACTTGCGATATTTGGTGGTTATTCATGAAGCTTCTTAATGATTTCCTGAAAGAGTATGCAACCCCTGTGGCGAAGTCTGCCGGATTCAAAAAGAAAGGGACGGCATTTCGGATTGATGCGAGTTCCGGGGATGTTGCATTTCTTGAATTTTCGCCCTTCCGGATCGATTCGACTTTCGTGGTCTTCCACGCACAGTGCTTTATTGTTCCGGAGCCCTATTGGCAGTGGATGAACAGGCAGTACTTGGCTGCAGGGGTCCCTGAGCCCAATTCCTCCGGAGCTATCGCGGCATTCTCCGTCGTGCCGCCGCCGCAGGCAGCGCATACCCCTGAGGCGGGTGGGCTTGCGCGCACTCGGTGGGCTTTTGATGAAAATACGCGCCAGGCTTCTGGGAAGATCCTCAGTGATGTTCTGCGGTCCGATGTCGTGCCTAGAATTCGGCATCTGCTGGTGCGAGAGAATCTCCTGGATGCGATCCGGTCAACAGAGAGTCCGTCCATCCGACGCTGGGGCGCTCTTGAATCAGAGATTGTGTTGATGGTTGACGAGTATTCGCGTCACGAGATGGAAAGTTTGTTGTCCGAGCTCGACGACAGCTCTCCCCTCAAGAAGCAGTTCACCGAGTGGGCCGATATGCGACGCTCCAAAGGCGCTTGATCACGAGTTGATGTCGCCGAGAAGGTGCGGCTTGCTTCCTGGCAGGTGGCGCTTCGATGAATCTCAGGCAGGAATTCAAAGAGCTTGATCGGGTGCCGTGGTGGTCCTACGGATGGGCAGATCTCCCTACCGTGATACGCGCTTTGACATCCCCAGATCCAGATTACTCGGACGAGGCCATCGAAGATCTCTACGACCGGGTGTTGAACCAGGAGACGGTGCTCCCTGCGACAGTGCCGACCGTGCCCTTCATCGCACGGCTGGCCGCCGCGGGAGTCCGACCTCCGCGCTGTTGTACATGCTGGGCCGCATCACTGCGACCGAAAGCGAGGTCGATATCCGGGCCGGGGCAGCCCATGATGCAGTGGTTGCGCAACTCCCGCTGCTTCTCCCCTTGTTGGAACACAAGGACGCCGAGGTGCGGCACCTTGCGGTCTGGGCGGTGGCCCAGTGCCGGCGCGCGGAGACGGCCTGGGAAGCGATTGCACGCCAGTTGGTGGGCGTGCGTGCCGATCCCAGTGGAGGCACATTGTGCCACCGGGGGCGAAAGGCCCCGGTCTCTTTCGTCGGTAAGGCTCTCCGCTGCGCAGAGATTTGTAGTCCACGTCCCGAAGTGGAGTGACTGGTCAACTGTGCCTCAGCACACGCCCCCTGGGGACGTCCAGGGGACGGTGAGGGGACGTAAGGATCTGCACGGATCGGATAGCACCGGCAAGGGATGCCAGCGCACAACCGCTTTGACCTGCAAGAACTTCACAGACTGAGCAAGCCCAACAAAGGCCGTCACGATCACCAAAGGACTCATAATCCGTCGGCCGTGGGTTCGAGTCCCACCCGCCCCACTACACCGCAGGTCAGGAGAATCGTTCTGACCTGCGGTTTTTCGTGCTGCTCGTTTGGTTCGGCAGCCTCGCAGTGGCTCTTTGGCGGCCCATGGTGCCCCTGGGGACAAGTCAGGGGACAGGGTCTGTTTGAAATGCGCCTGTTTGGCTTGAGTGGCGAGGCTCGAATCTGACCTACGCGCGGGCGTTGTGAAACAGTCCGTATGGAACGGATGATGCCAACGTCTGTGAGCGGCGGAAGAGTGGAAGAGCTCGCAGCGCCGTTTCCGGCCTACGGTTCGGCGGACCGCTCCCGTGTGGTCAGCGCGTTGAGTGTCATGGCGGTGAGCCGGGCTTCCAGCGCGGCCCGGTCGGAGATGACGGCGGCGCGGAAGGTTCGTGCCGAAAGCATTGACATGAGCCACCATGCGCCGACAGCCGGGTCCAGGTCGGGGCGGATGTCGCCGTCGCGCTGTCCGCTGCGGAGCAGGCTCGCGAAAGCCTCGGCCAGTTGCTGGAGGGCGCGGCGGGCTGCGTCATCGACGCCGGGCTCGGCGGTGAGCGAGGAGGCGTCGGCGAAGAGGAAGCCGAGCGATCCCGGTGTGTGGAAGCGGTCCATGTGGTCGGGGGCCAGGAATTCCGCCAGGAGTTCGGACACCGATGCGCCTTGGTCGAGGGCCGCGTTGAGGGCATCGCGGACCCGGGCGACGGCCCGGTCCAGGACGGCGGCGAACAGTGCCGCCTTCGAGCCGAAGTTCTGAAAGACCACCGGTTCGCTCACCCCGAGCCGGGCGGCGACCTCGGAGACCTTGCCGCGCCGGTACCCGGATTCGGCGAACACCTCAGTGGCCGCGGTCAGGATCGACTCCCTGCGCTGCGCGGAGGGGAGCCGGACGCGTGGCGCGCCTTTCCGGGTGGTGGATCTTGAGTCGGTCACGGGGCAAAGCGTAACCCCCTTGCATGCATACTTAGTCGTGACTAAGCTGGCGAGCGTTCTTAGTCATGACTAAGTTAAGGAGGGGTGATGGCCCTCGGACGACTCCTGCACGGCGATCCGCAGACGACAACACGGGGAGAGACGATCGGCCCGGCTCGCGCCTACGAGGTGTTCACCGCGGTCTTCTTCGGCGGGCGGCGGCACCGCGCGTACTCGCGCCTGGTCGAACTCAGCGGTGCCCGTCCCGGGGACAAGGTCCTGGACGTGGGCTGCGGCACCGGCTACCTGACCCGGCTGGTCGCCGCTGCGGTGGTACCCGGCGGCAGCGCGGTGGGCATCGATCCCTCGCCCACCGTCATCGGCTACGCGCGGAGCAAAGCCGGCGCCGCCTGCACACACGAGACCGGGGTCGCCGAGGCGCTCAACGCGCCCGACGCCTCCTTCGACGTGGTGGTCACCAGCCTGGCGATCCATCACATCCCGGCCAATGTGCGGCCCGCCGCGCTGCGCGAGATGTTCCGGGTGCTGCGCCCCGGCGGGCGACTGCTGCTCGCCGACTTCCGGCCACCGCGCAGTCGGCTGGGCCGCCACCTGATCGGCGCGCTGACCGGCCCGGCGATGGAGCACAACCCGGTGGATCTCCTCGACGGCCTCGCCGCCGAGGCCGGCTTCGAGGTGCGGGCACGCGGCGACGTGCGCCCGCACCTGCGCTATGTCCAGGCCGTCCGGCCGGAAATCGTGCGGTGAGCCGGATGCTGCTCATGAACCGCCTTCTGCGGATCGCCTTCGCGCTGCTGCTGGTCGCGGGTGTCGCGGTGCACCTGTGGATCAGCACGAAGGTCGGTCTGGCGATGGTTGCCATTGGTCTTGTGGCACACCTTGCGGCTGCTCTGGCAGGACGGCGCTGGTTGGCGCGGAGCAGGTCTCGGCAGGGCGCACTCCCCGTCAGCCGTGGCGCGGGATGCCCGACAGATCGTGGTCGGCGTGCCTGAGTGCCTCGCCGATCAGGCGGGCGAGGTGGCCGTCGGTCAGGGCGTAAACGACGCGGCGGCCGTCCTTGCGGGCATCGACCAGGCCCGCGAGGCGGAGCTTGGCCAGGTGCTGACTCGGCGGTCAGCGTGGTGACGTCGGCCTCGCCGTTGCCGAGAGTGTTCAGCAGCACCAGGCACGTGCGGTCGGCGAGCGGCCCAGAACCTCGGCGGCGCGGGTGAACTGCTTGGCGCCCGGAGCTTGCGGGTGCGAACTGTGCCCGGTTGACGGGTGCGTGCGTGCACTCATACGCAGTAATGAGGGAGCGCTTCCCCCCGTCCAGCTCCCCGTCCCGCGTCGGAAGGTCAGACTCGTGAGCCTGCAGCAAGGCCCCACCCACATCAACGAGCACCAGCACGGTCGCGGCCCCGGCGCGACGGACCGCTGGGCGCGTTGGCGGCACAAGGCGGGGCATCTGGTGAAGCCCCATTCCCACGAGTCCGCCGACAAGGTCGACCGGGCGCTGGAGTCCTCGACCAAGGGCCTGCGGGCGCTTTGGACCTCACTCGTCGTGCTGGGGGTGACGGCGGTGGCGCAGGCGCTCGTCGTGGTGCTGTCGGGCTCGGTGGCACTGCTGGGCGACACCGTGCACAACGCCACGGACGCCCTGACCGCACTGCCGCTCGGGGTGGCCTTCGTGCTGGGGCGCCGGGCGGCGAACCGATGCTTCACCTACGGCTACGGTCGTGCCGAGGACCTGGCCGGCATCATCATCGTGCTGACCATCGCGGGCTCCGCCGCCTTCGCAGCCTGGACTGCCATCGACCGGCTGCTGAATCCGCAGGAAATCAGCTACCTGCCCGCGGTGGCCGTCGCGGCTGTGATTGGTTTACTCGGCAATGAGTGGGTGGCCCGCTACCGCATCCGTGTCGGCCGCGAGATCGGCTCGGCCGCGCTGGTCGCCGATGGACTGCACGCACGTACCGACGGATTCACCTCCCTCGCCGTGTTGTTGGGCGTCGGCGGCGCCGCGCTCGGCTGGCGGCTCGCCGACCCGATCGTGGGCCTGGCGATCACGGCCGCGATCCTGCTGATGCTGCGCGATGCCTGCCGGGAGGTCTTCCGCCGGATCATGGACGCGGTCGATCCCACTCTGGTCGACGCCGCCGAGCACGCGCTGGGCGAGGTCGCGGGCGTACGGGCGGTGAGCGAGCTGCGGCTGCGCTGGATCGGCCACCGGCTGCGCGCGGAGGTCGCGGTCGTCGTCGACGGGGAGATGAGTGCACGAGAGGCCCACCGCGTCGCGGTCGACGCCGAGCACGCGCTGCTGCACGCCGTCCCGAAACTGACAGCCGCTCTCGTGCACGCTGACCCGGTGCCAGCGCCGGATGCTCCTGACCCGCATCTGGAACTGGCCCATCACTCCGCCTGAGCGGGCCGGTTGAGCAGGAAATCCGCCAACTGACTGAGGCTCTCGGCGAGTGACACCGACGCCGGGGCGCCGTGCCGTGCACGTGCACGGGGACCGTCAGGCACGGAGACTCTTCGCGGAGGATGACTGGCCGGGTGACGCTCCGCAAGGGAAGAGACCACGCCCGGCTCGGGGTATGTCAGGCCGGCTGCGCGGCGGAGTGCAGCACCGGGGGGAGGGAGGGGGGCGGGATCTCGGGGGTGTGGGGGTAGGAGGCTGTCCGGTGCTGGAAAGAGAGGATCTTCGGGTTCAGGACGACGCCGTCGCGGATCTCGATGGCCTTTCTGACCGTGGGGTCGGCCTCCCATGCCGCAGGGCCGCTCATGACCTTGCGCAGATAGGGGAGGAGCGCCTCGCTGATTTCCCACGTGGCCGAGTTCCACAGGTGGGACGGACTGTGGTCCACCGCGTAGTAGTGGCAGCCCGGCCCCACCGTGGGCATCGGCTCGCTGAAGGTGGTCGGACGGGCCCACGCGAAGCCCATGCCCGCGTCGCAGGCAACGTCGATGAAGAAGGAGCCCGACCGGAACAGGGCAAGTTCCTCGTCGTTGACGAACGTCAGCGGCGCGTCAGTGTCCTGCCGGACGCAGTTGACGATGATGTCGAACCCGGCGAGGTACTCCGCGAGCGGCACGGGTCCGGCCGGGGTGAGTGCCTGCAGACGCGATGGATCGTCCTCGTCCTCCTCGAAGTGGCTCATCACGACCGACGGCATCGGCGAGGCCACAGCTGCCGCGGCGCGCTGGGTGAGCACTGTGACGTCGGAGACCCCCATGGCCCCCAGGCCCGTGACCGCTCCGCGCGCTGTGGCGCCGAAGCTGATGACCACGGCGCGCAGACGCCGCCCGTAGCTACCGGTCAGCCCGCCGAGCTGCAGGGCGTGCAGCACCGAGCAGTAGCCCGCGAGCTCGTTGTTCTTGTGGAACACATGGACACTGAAGGCGCCCGTGGACGTCCAGTGGTTCATGGCCTCCCAGGCGATGAAAGTCAGCCGTCGGTCGATGCCGAACTGGGTCATCCTCTCGTCCTGCACGCAGTGCGGCCATCCCCACAGCACCTGGCCCTCGCGCAGCGCGGCGACGTCGTCGTGCATGGGTTTGGGCAGCAGCAACACGTCGCACTCGGCGAGGAGTTGCTCGCGGGAGCGCAACCCGGCCACGAGCGGTCCGAGCGCGTCGTCGGCGACGCCGAACCGTTCGCCGTAGCCCTGTTCGAGGAAGATCCTCTCGCGTACGTCCGGGGCGATCCGGTTGAGGTGGGCGGGGTGCAACGGCAGGCGGAACTCGTTCTCCTTGCGGGAGGAGGCGAGTACTCCGAGACTCATCAGGCTCATGCGCTTCCTCATCATTTCGTTCGCGTCGTTCTTGGCGTGCGTGTTGTGGCTGCCCGCGACCCCGGTCAAGACCCGTCGGCCCGGTGCCTGCGGACGTGCTCGGCCAGCGGGAGGGGCGTCTCGTCCAGACCGTTGACCGCCCCGCTCGCCATGCGTGCGCACGTCTAGTGGCAGGCGAGAAGCTGCTGGTCGTCGCGGTGGGAAACCACCACTGCCTCCGTGTCGGTTGCGTTCCGGTAGTCGGTGGTGCAGACGAGGCAGGCCAGTCCGGAGAGCGTCTCCGCGGTCGGTTCGGGACGGCCGCGACGACGGCCGGAAATCGAGTCCTGTGAATACATGCGTCTTACATCCTCTTGATCGGTTCAGAGCCGTGCTGATCGGTTCGGACGTGCTGATCGGACCAGGGCCGTGCGAGATGCCGGAATGCCTCGGGGCATCCCGGAAGCCGGGAAATCCGCTACCGCGCTGCGCGGGACCGGATACGCCGGATGCGGAAGACGGCGTGACAGTGCGAGCCAGGAGGCATGAGGCGGCTCATTTCCGGCCGGATCCGATGTACGCCGGCCTATGCCGATGCCCGAGGGCGACGGCCCGAGGGCGACGCCGAAACTGATGACGGCGTGCGAGGTGCGCTCGGTGCCGCAACCGTACTCCCCTCCGGACCCGGCATGTGCCGGATGCCGGCCCCCGGAGCCGACCCGCCGGGGCGTCACCGAGCCCTTCCCGGCGCTCTGGACGTTGTGGCCAGTGGTTGGTAGTCAAAGACAGCCGCAGGCTGCGGCGTTGGCAGGAGCTTGACACGCGACCCGCGTTGGAAGGGGAATCCGCCGCGCGCAGGTTCGATCCGCTCCGGCGAGCTGGGGCGACGTAGGCCAGGTGCCTCACGGCTGTCCCCAGTCAGCTGTCAGGGGACATAGAGGGGACACAAGGACTCGCACAGATCTGCAAGCATCGAGCAAGACCAGTGGCGCGCACCTCATCTGACCAGCAAGAACGCCAAGAGTCAGACTAGAGATGCAAAGGCCGTCACGATCACCAATGGACTCATAATCCGTCGGCCGTGGGTTCGAGTCCCACCCGCCCCACAGTGCAGGTCTCTGACCTGCGGAAACGTCTTTTCTGGCAGGGAGATCAGGAACTCTGGCTCAACGGAGAGAATCCGCTGCTCAGGGACGCTGTTGGAAGCCGCAGAGTGACCTGACTGATCCGGGCATGGCCCCTGCCTGCAGTGCTGCGAGCGATCGGGTGCGCTGGAAACCACCTCGCGGCTCCGTGCTCCAAGATCCAGTGGACGCACAGTGGACGCGAGGGCCTGGAGCTGAATACAGAGCGGCATGGCTGGTTCGAGTGGTGCAGCGGCAGCAGCCGGGCGGTCCACTGCAGCCGTGGCGGGGCCTGGTCCAGGTCCAAGAAGCTCCCGCAGTGGGGGTTAAACCGCTCCGCGGGGGCCATCGCTCTCCTGGTGTGCGCCACTGCTGTGCACCACGGTCACACGGTGCTCCATGTGGACAACGGCTTCACTGCTGGGGCGGCGGTCACTGAAGGAAGTGCAGCAGCCGGACGCAGGTGCCTGACGCCGGCAACCGCTGCGGAAGAGCTCCGTCCGTCGAGGCGGTGTCATACCAATGCGCCGAGCACGGATCACTTGGCCGGCGGTGTGGTGGGGCGGGCGGGCACCGACCACGTGAGGTCATGTTCCTGGTGACGATGCTCCGGGATGGGTACGGTCGCCTCGCATGCCCTGGCCCGCCGCCCGGGCGTTACGCCGGGGGCATCACACCGTGGATCCGCGACAGTGTGAACACCCGCTCCGCATCACGTAGATGACACCAGGCGTACAGATACGGAGGGTCGAGGTCGAGGCCGCTGACGGTGCGGATCGTGCGGCTGCCTGTCGTGGCGACGTACTCGATGGTGACCGCCGTCCCACTGTCCACGGCGTGGGCGAGTTGACGGACATCGGCGTGGGAAATCTGCATCGTGTGTCCGGCGATGATTTTTTCCGTATCGGTGGCGAAGGAGACGCCGTTGTACGGGTCGAGGGCGGGATGGGCGAGTGAGGCGCCCGCCAGTCGGGCGGCCAGCGTGGTCAGCTCTCCCTGCTTCGGGGTGGTGGTCGTACGGGATGGGGTGCTGGACCTGACCGCTCTGCGCGGGGGCGGTACCGGCGCGGTCGCCCGGTGGCTGCGGGGTCGTTCGACGCGCACGGTTCCGTCAGCTGTCTCCGCGACCGGCGCGTATCCCTCGGTCCGCAGTGCGGCGAGGGTCTTGTCCAGCGGGGTGCGGCTGACAAGGACGGTCGGGGCGAGGGGCCGCAGACCCAGTTCGGAGAGTTTGCGGTGGGCGGCGATCTCGGTGAGCAGGGCGGGTTCCTCGCTGTGGATGACGCAGGCGGCCGAGGCGATGCGGATCCGCCCATGGCCGCGCGCCGTGTCCGTGATCAGGTAGGACAGAGGCTGGGGCAGCGGAGTGGTGGCGACGGCGGCCAAGTCGGCCTCGATGGAGTCCGGGCTACGGCCGGCGTCCAGGGCTCGGCGGACGCTCGCCGGGCTGAACCGCCACGCTGAGGCGGTGCCGCTGGTCTCCCGATCGGCGACCGAGTCCAGCAGGACGACCAGCCGCGCGGCGGGTGTGCCAATGACGACGGCGGTCAGGTCGCTGCCGAAGCGAGCCGTCGCGGTGGCGGCGGGAAGGAGCCGACGGCAGGCGGTGGCCAGCCCCTCGGTGCTGTCGGCCAGCAGAGCGGCGCCGATCGGGGACAACGCGCCGCGGGTGAGCACGCCGAGGAGTTCCGCCTCCCGGATCACGGTGGCGAACGGTGTCGCGTCCTGTGGCAGCACCTCGGCGAGCGGCCGTGACCAGTGGGTGAGAGGACCCAGTTCGGCCGAGTTCTTCGCGCCCTGCCCGGCCGGGAGACAGGAAGCGGCGGTGAGCAGCCCCATCCGGGCCTGGAGACAGCCGACGCAGGGCGGGGCCCCGGCCAGGGCCGGCAGCGCCTTGTTGTCGTCGTCGCGGGCCTGCGAGGGGGTGAGCCCGAGTGTCCACCAGGCGTGCAGCAGTACCGGGAGCCGCTCTGCGGGCTCCGACTCGGCCCAGGTGTCGTAGGCGTCCGTCGTCGCGACCCGGTCACGGTCACGGGCCATGAGGCCGGCCTCGTACGCCATCTCGAGGGTGAGGCGCACGACGGTCTCCTCGCAGCGTGCCGCCCTGCCGATCCTGGCCAGTTCGCGGGCTCCGACGCCGCCGGACTTCAGCCGGGCGGGCGGAGCTGTCGCGCACACCGACAGGACCGAGGCGGCGTGTGCGGCGAACGCCGTGGCCGCGGCGGACGCCTCACTGTCGACCTCCGCCGGGGTGACGGGTACGAGCAGTGTGACGGGCGGCGCCGGGTCGAAGGGAGCATGCCAGCCCGGCCCGCGCAGTGCGAGCGCCACCTCGGCGGGCATCCGTACGGGGCCGTAGCTGTATCGACCCTGCACCAGCAGTCCCCGCTCGAGCGCCCAGCGTGCACCCGGTTCAGGGGCGGACTGGCTCCCGATGACGACGAATGCCTGTGGCCGGTACGCGGGCTCCGCCCTGCGGTCCAGTAGTTTCCGGGCGTCGGCCGGTGCCTGTGCGACCACCGCGGCGACACGTGCCGGGTCGCTGTGGTGTTCCACGAGCGTCGCGAGGCGCTGCGGTTTGGTGCCGGGAGGCCGCACGCCCAGAGCCGTGAGCATGCGGCGCAACTCCTCGGAAGTCGTGTCCATCAACAGCGTCGCCAGCGGCCGGTCCAGTCCGAGCGGCGTGTCCCACGCCTGCCGCAGGGGCGCGGCCATGCGCAGTGTTCCCTCGCTGTCCGGCCAGACCAGCGCATGCATGGCCAGCGTCTGGAGCGCCGTCGTCAGACCGCGTGCGGCCTCGTCCTCCGTCGCGTCCAGCAAATCCGCCAGGACATCCCGAGAGGCCGGCGCACTCAGTGCCGCCAGTGCTTCGGCTGCCTGCAGGGCGGGCAGCGGGAGCCGGGGCAGCGCGAGCGCGACCGAGCCCGGGCGTTGTAGGCGTTCGGCCAGTTCGCTCACCGAGCGGGGCGCCGACGGGGACACTGCGTCGGGCCGTGCAGCGAGTACCTGCTCCAAGTGTTCGGTGTCGAGGCGGTGGAGCCATGCTGTGAGGGTCGACTTGCCGGACTTCACTGATCAGTGCACCTCGTTGAGGGGAACGCCACGCTTCGCGCCGGCAGCCGGGCGAGACGCGCTGTGCCGTACGGCCTCCAAGCATGGTGCATCCGGCGGGTGCCGCAGGTGCCGTCGTCAGAGATTCGTGGACATTGGGGCGGTTGTGAACGGCGAGAGGGAACCGTAGCCGTGAAAAGCTCTGCACGGGCGCCGGATTCGGCCTGGTCGCCTGCTGCGGGCCTCGCCCACCCCGGCTGGTACCACCCACGCCCTGGCTGCCGACGGCGAGCACTGCATCGTGGAAGCCCTGGCCGATGCCGGGATCAGATGCTGGGCGGACAAGGCGCACCAAGGAACGGGCTGCCCGATCCGCGCCCCCTTCCGCGGGCGACGGCTTGCGCGGCGGCGCTCGCGCCAGGATTCACTGTGCCGGCGAGCAGGCGACGCCACCCTCAAGGGCCGGCGCCTGCGGAGAGTCTGCCGCAGCGCCAACCGCGCCACCGCGATCGTCGAGGCCGGTACTCGTCCTTTACCACGTTCCAATGTCAGGTTGGAAAGGGATCACTGTCTGAGGTCGATCGTGCGTACCGGCTGTCCCGTGGTCCGGGCGATGGTTTCGAAGTCGCGGTCGTAGTGGAGCAGGCTGAGGCCCGCTTCTTCGGCGGCGGCTGCGACGAGGAGGTCGACCGGGCCCGCGCTGCGGTGTTCGCCCTTCGCGGTGAGCTGCTCCTGGACCACGCGGGAGCGGCGATAGATGCCGTCCGGCATCGGACACCAGACGTAGTGGGCGTCGAGTGCCGCCTTCAGCCGTGCGCGGTCCGCGGAAGAGCGGGCGGAGTAGAGGACCTCAAGTTCCGTGATGTCGCAGATCGCGACGAGGCCGGCGGCGATCCTGTCGTCCCAATCGGCCGTGTTCTGGGCGAGAAGGACGCGGGCGAGGGCGGAGGTGTCGATGAGGTAGTCGGCGACGGTCACGGCCGGTACTGGCTCTTGTCCAGGAGGATGTTGATGTCCAGGGCTCCGTCGGCCACCAGTTGCCGGGAGTCTTCGAGTGCGCGCAGGCGCCGGTAGCGAGCGGTGACCTCGCGCAGGGCGGTGTTGATCGTGTCGCGCTTGGTGGTGGTGCCGAGTTCCCTGGCGGCTGCCTCCAGTGCCTCGTCGTCGAGATCGATGACAGTTCGGCTCACGGCAACTCCCTGTGTATACGGCAATGTGTATCAGTATACCTGATCCATTGTATATCGAGGGCGGGCTCCAGCCTGGTCCTGATCGGCGGGCTTCTTAGCCGGAACGCGAGGCCAGACGAGGCCCGAGACCAGGCGCTCGCGCACAGCGAGGACGACGACCTGCCTCGCGCCCGGTGTCTCTGGGGCTACCTCGCCCGCCGCTGCGTCCCGCTGCACGCCGACCTGCGGCACAGCTGGAGCCCTACTGGTCCCAAGTGGGCCGGTACGACTCGTCCGCACTCGCGGCCAACCGGTGCTGTCCTGTACGGGTTTGACACCGGGGGCGGGCCCGTCGGACACCGGCGCGGGATCGAACCATCCAACGTCACCGTGCCGCCGCTCAGGGCCGCTGGCCGGCCTTCCGGACCACGGGCGCCACTTGGCGGTGCAGCTACCAGCTCTGGCCGGACATCGCCGAGTTCGCATGAGGGAGAGCGCCGACAGCCTGCACATACCGACCCCGGTGGCCCGTGCGCAGAGACCGACGGCCTCGGCGCTGTCCACGCCTGCCCGGAGACCGCCTGCGCCGGTCACTGCCGCACGGTCGGCCGCCGGCGCGTCGGCGTGGGTCGGGCGGTGGCCCGACGGACCAGCCAGGTGGGGGTGATCACAGAGGACAGGGGGCGGCCGACGCTGCCCTCCTTCGCCGGTTGGCCGAGACTGCGCAGAAGGAGCCGTACCATCAGCCGACCCATCTCCTCGATCTCCTGACGGACGGTGGTCAGCGGCGGGTCGGTCAGCTCGGCCACCTTGGCCATGTCGTCGAAGCCGACGACCGTGACGTCCTCCGGCACCCGGCGCCCGTGCTCCCGCAGGGCGCGCAGTGCTCCGCAGGCCATGAGGTCGGAGGCGACGAAGACGGCGTCCAGGTCCGGGACGCGGTCCAGCAGCTCGGCCATCGCCCGTGCGCCGCCTGCTTCGGTGAAGTCGCCTTTGGCGATGAGCTTCGGGTCGGCGTCCATGAGCATGTCGTGGTAGCCGTGGAGCCGGTCCACGGAGGCCGTCTGGTCCATCGGCCCGGTGATGGTCGCGATGCGTGAACGTCCCAGCGTGATGAGGTGGCGCACGGTGCGACCGCCCCGAGTCTGAGGGTGGTGCGCCTGGCGGCTCGGGAGATGGGCATGGAAGCCGCCCATGGCTTCGGGACGGGATGCGGGGCGTGAGATGTGGAGCACCGCTCGAGAGAGCGCTCTCAAGCGGTGCTCAGGAGACTGCCGCAGCGGCGCAGGGCACGTCAAGAATCGAATTCGTAACGGATCGGTCCGAGCCGGCCCCGCCCCCGGTTCCGCCCGCCGGGGGCGCTGTCGGCGACGTTCAGGGGCGGGCTTGTTTCGCGAGAACCGGGCTGAGGGGGGACAGGGAGCTTCCTGGTGCACCCGTGCCGGGCGGCTGCAGCGGGATGGTCGCCGGCCGGGATGTCGCCGGCGGGCCTCGTCCGGCCACACGGAACGGCAGGGTCAAGGTGTGCCGGAGCGTGGGGCTGGCGACCGGTGCGCACCGCACCGCGGGGAGCGGTGGTGGTGGGAAGGAAGCGGTTGACACCGCGGCGGCGGCCGCAGCGCCGGGGAGGTCCCCCCGTGCGTGCGGCGGTGCATCGCGCAGCCCTGACGGATGAACCCGGTGCGTTCGTGCTGGGTGCAACGCAGGTACAGCGGTCCGTGGTGGGGTCGGGGCCGGAAAGGACGGAGCCGTCTGGCAGCGCCGACATGCCAGGGGGGCGATGCCTGGCCGACCTCTCCGCACCTCCGGCCGGACTTACCGGCTCCTCCCTCCCCGGAAGGGCCTTCTCCGCTTCACCTCTTGACAGCAGAAGGGGCGGATAGCACATTGAGCCCTCATCCAGCGCTCGAGAGCGCTCTCAGTCGCTCGCGCGTCCACTCCCCGTACCCCGAAGGCCCCCATGAGTGATACTTCCGGCACCCTCCGCAGACGGCGTTCCCTGAGGCGGGCGCTCGTCGCCGTCCTCAGCACGACGGTGCTCGCCGTGGCCGTCGCCACGGCCGCCACGCCGTCCGCAAACGCCTTGGCCCCCGCTGCCCCGACCGGCTGGACCCAAGTCTTCCTCGACGACTTCAACGGCCCGGTCGGCTCCGGCGTCGACACGTCTAAGTGGCAGTACGCCACCGGGACGTCGTACCCGGGTGGCCCCGCCAACTGGGGCACCGGCGAGGTCGAGACGATGACCTCCAGCACGAACAATGTCGCGCTCGACGGCAACGGCAACCTGCTCATCACCCCGCGCCGCAGCGCCAACAAGTGGACCTCGGGCCGCATCGAGACCGTCCGCTCCGACTTCCAGCCTCCGGCGGGCGGAAAGCTGCGGGTGGAGGCGCGCCTGCAGATGCCGAACGTCACGGGCGTCGCCGCCAAGGGCTACTGGCCCGCGTTCTGGATGCTGGGCGCACCCTTCCGGGGCAACTACCAGAACTGGCCGGGCATCGGTGAGCTGGATGTCATGGAGAACGTCCAGGGCCTGAACACCACATGGGCGACGATGCACTGCGGCACCAACCCGGGCGGCCCGTGCAACGAGACCAACGGCATCGGCAACTCCACCGCGTGCCCGAACACCACGTGCCAGTCCGGCTTCCACACCTACACCATGGAGTGGAACCGATCGGCGAGCCCGGAGACGATCCGCTTCTACGTCGACGGCGTCAACTACCATACCGTCACGGCGAACCAGATGGACGCGACGACCTGGGCCAACGCCACCAACCACGGTTTCTTCGTCATCCTGAACGTGGCGATGGGCGGCGCCTTCCCGAACGCGTTCGGCGGCGGCCCGACCGGCGCCACCGAGCCCGGCCACCCGATGGTGGTCGACTATGTGCAGATCCTTCAGTCCTGACACTCATCGGCAGGGGTGGAACGACGCAGTGTCATCCCATCCCTGACCGTTCCTCGGCTGTCCGATCACGGCAGTGTGCGCCGTGCGGATCGTGCAGGCGTCACCGCTGCGCGCTGCGGCTCTCGCACCATCCCATGGCGCATGCCGTGGCCGACAACGCCGCGCCAGCCGGCAGCCAGACCGGCAGGAAGGGAGTGTCCACGCCGGCCGGCAGGTAGTCGACGGTGGACAGCCGCAGCACGGTGACTCGCAGCCCCAGAGCCCTCGTCCCGGCATCGCTGTTCGCCCAGCCGCAACAGAAGAGGATCGCGGTGAGACGACAGCAGCGAACTGACGGCCCCCAGTAGCTCCGGAACCGGCGCAGGCAGGCGTGGTCGGGCTGGATGGGGCAGGAACAGCAGCACCCGACCGTGAGAGCGCTCTCTCCTCGTGGTCGGCCCGTCCTTACCCCTAGACAGGCAGGCAGATGAAACCACTCGACCGCTCCCGCCGCCGTTTCCTCACCCTCACCGCCGCCTCGGCCGCGTCCCTCACCGCCCTCGGTCTCCCGGCCCTGCCGGCCGCCGCCGCGCCCCGCGATGCCGATGGTGCCGACTGCGCCGACCCGGACCTCGGCCCGAACGTCTTCGTGTACGGCCCGGACACCCCGGCCGAGGAGATCCAGGCCACCCTGGACCGGCTCTTCGCCGCGCAGGAACGCAACGAGATGGGCGCCGACCGGTACGCCGTGCTGTTCAAGCCCGGCCGCTACGAAGTCAACGCGAAGCTCGGCTACTACACCACCGTCGCCGGCCTCGGCGCGCACCCGGACGACGTGGAGATCCACGGCTCGGTACGCGTGATCGGCCAGCCGGACCCGAACTCGCCGGCAGGGATCTCGGCCCTCACCAACTTCTGGCGCTCGGTGGAGAACCTCGCCATCAGCCCGACCGACTGGTCCAACCAGTGGGCGGTCTCCCAGGCGTCACCGATGCGCCGGGTGCACGTCAAGGGCATCCTCTGGCTGGAGCCCGGCAACGGCGGCTACTCCAGCGGCGGGTACATCGCCGACTCCAAGGTGGACGGCATCACCATCAACGGCTCTCAGCAGCAGTGGCTGACCCGGAACAGCGAACTCGGTGGCGACTGGACCAACGGGGTCTGGAACCAGGTCTTCTCCGGCGTGGTCGGCGCGCCCGCGCAGGGCTACCCGAACCCGCCGTACACCACGCTGCCGACCAGCCCGCTGACCCGGGAGAAGCCGTACCTCTTCATCGACGGGGAGGGCTGCTGGCGGGTGGCCGTACCCGGGCTGCGGCGAGACACCGTCGGCACCACCTGGGGCGCGGGCGCCCGGCCGGTGTCCGCGTTGCCGCTGGCCGACTTCTTCATCGCCAGGCCGACCGATTCGGCCCAGCGGATCAACCAGGAGCTGTCCCGAGGCCGGCACCTGCTGCTCACCCCCGGCGTCTACCACCTCGACCGGGCGCTGCGGGTCAAGCATCCGGACACCGTGGTGCTCGGCCTCGGCATGCCCAGCCTCGCCCCGACCACCGGCGACGCGGCCCTGCGCATCGAGGATGTGGACGGCGTACGCATCGCTGGAGTGCTGGTCGACGCCGGACCGGTCGAGTCGGAGGTGCTGGTCGAGGTCGGCAAGCGGCACAGTCACCGGTCGCACGCGACCAACCCGATCTCGCTCCAGGACGTCTTCTTCCGGATCGGCGGCGCGCACGCGGGCCGGGCGGTCACCAGCCTGGTGGTCAACAGCCGGCACACCCTGATCGACAACATCTGGGCCTGGCGCGGCGACCACGGCAAGGCGGGCACCATCGGCTGGACCGTCAACACCGCCGACACAGGCGTGGTGGTCAACGGCGACGATGTGATCGCGTACGGGCTCTTCGTCGAGCACTACCAGCGGTGGCAGACCGTCTGGAACGGAGAGCGCGGCCGGACCGTCTTCTACCAGAGCGAGCTGCCGTACGATCCGCCGAGCCAGGCCGCCTGGCAAAGCCCGACCGGGCGGGGCTGGGCGTCGTACAAGGTCGTCGACGACGTCCGCGAGCACGAGGCGTGGGGGCTGGGCGTCTACTCGTACTTCAACCAGGGCGTCGACATCCGCTGCGACCGGGCGATCGAGTCGCCACACCGGGCCGGGGTGCGCTTCCACGATGCGGTGACCGTCTTCCTCGACGGCAGCGGCGGCATCGAGCGCACCGTCAACGAGGTCGGCACCCCGGTCGTCGGCTCGTACGGCACCAGCCCCGTGATCAGCTACCCCTGAGCCGGGTGCGGGCGCGGCGCTCCGGCGATGGAACAAGAATTCGCCGGAATGCGCTGCGCCCGCAACTCCGTGCTGGTTGCTGTCGGCCGCAGGGGCAGGCGCGCTCGAGGGCGACACCCGGGGGCCAGGACGGCGCGGATGCGTCGCCTCGGCGGGACTCCGGGCAGGGACGGTTCTCATTTGCCGGCCGTGGGCCGTCGTCGGCAGCGCGTTCGGTCACGTACCCGCGCGCACTGGGTGTAGCGCATGCCGGTGCTACCAGTGGTGCCGAGGGAGCGTGCTGCTTGTGTTGCGGCCGATCGGCGATCTGGGTTGTCGAGGGTCCGATTCGCTGTGGGGATCGTGTCCTTGCGCAGCGCGCTTCCCTTCCGCGTTGGTCTACCCCAACGACGTGATGGACGTCGCTGGGTTTGCCGCCGCCGCGAGCGCAGAACCTGCTCGGCGTGCGCAGCGGTCAGCGGCGAGATGTTCACGTCTGGGCCATGATCGCTCGGACGGCGGCCGGGAAGCATTCCAGGCAGGCGTCGTTGACCTCATACCGGGTCGAGGTGCCCTGCCGCTCGGGGAGCACGAAGCGGACATCGGCCAGGACCTTCAGGTGGTGGGAGACCGTCGACTGACTGATCGGCAGACGCTCGACAATCTCCCCGACCGCCATCGGTCGCCGCACGGTGGCAAGCAGATTCAGCACGCGGACCCGCATGGGGTCGGCCAGGGCTTTGAACCACCCGGCATACAGCGCGGCGTCTTCGGGGCTGAGCGGCGCGGCAGACGGCCCTGTCTGTGTCGTCTTCATTGATTATCGACGATAATCGATGAATGGTATGGGTGGAAGGGGTCGGGCGAAGTGGCCTACCGGATCGCGGGGTTGCACCCGCACCCAGGTACGGCTCCGGCGGGTGTCGGCCGGCCGCCCCGAGTTGGGGAACCTCTGGCGGCACGCTGTGCAGTTCGCGGGACTCGAGGCGCTGTCTCACGATGTCGCGCACTTGCCGCCTGATCCTTGCCGCCCGGGGGCGCCCACGCTCACAGGTGGTTGGAGCGCGTTCTTGAATCCGGTACTCGGGTACAGCCTTACGGTCGGTGCGCGAGGCGACTGTTAGGGCCGCGCGGCGGTCGCGGGCTCACGGCCCCCTCGGTGCCGAGATCAGGCGGTTGCGGCGGTGGGGGCGAGGAGCTTGCCCATGGCGGCGAGGACTGACCGCTCGACGCGGTAGTAGACCCAGGTGCCCCGCCGCTCGGAGGTCAGCAAGCCGGCCTCTTTGAGCTTCTTCAGGTGGTGGGAGACGGTGGGCTGGGAGACGCCGACGTCGGAGATGTCACAGACGCACGCCTCGCCGCCTTCGTGGGAGGCGACCGCGGAGAACAGGCGCAGCCGGACCGGGTCGCCGAGGGCCTTGAACATCTTCGCGGCGGTCTCGGCTTCCTCGGCGCTCATGGGGCGCTCAGTCAGTGGCGGGCAGCACGGCGCCACGGCCTCGGCAGGTTCAAGCAGCGGCAGCACGTTCACATTCGACATGCGTCTATGTTGACATACATCGAATTATCGCGGCCAGGGGCCGTCAGCTTCGGCTGAGCCGGTGAGCCAGGCGGCGGGCCGCCCGGGCGGCACCCCGGCCGACGCCCCGCAGCGAGTTCGACGACAGCGCGCGCTGCCATTCCAGCCCGACGAACGCCAGCCCGGGGTGCGTCAGGGAGGCGCCGTCGCGATGGCTCGGCCGCCCCTCGGCCTCGAGGGTGCAGAGCCCGGCGAGGCAGGGCAGGTCAGGGCGGTATCCGGTGGCCAGCAGGATCACGTCGATCTCCTCCGCCGTGCGGTCCGTCCACGTCGACTTGCGGTCCTCCAGGGCGGTGAACGGCTCCCGGCGGTCTGGCATGCCAGAGGCCAGTGCGGCGCGGTAGCGGCCATCGTCGATGACGAGCTGGCCCGGCGGAGTGCGCAGAAAGCGGCCGAGCGGCGCGGTGTCGAGGCTGCCGTCTTGAGCCAGAAGTGCAGGTCACGGCCGAAGGCGTGCTGGCGGGCGAATTTAGCCTGGTGGCGGCTGGCGAGCGTCACCTGCGCCATGGTGGCGAGCTCGGCCGCGATCTGCACGGCGGAGTTCCCGGCCCCCACGACGACGATCCGCTGTCCGGCGAACGTGGCCGGGTCGCGGTAGTCGGCGGCGTGCAGCACCCTTCGGGGGAACTGCTCAAGGCCCGGCAATGCCGGCCGGTGCGGGCGTCCGAAGGCCCCGGACGCTGCGACCACTGCGCGCGCTGACAGCCGGCCGCCGCCCTCCAGGCTGCGGATGTAGCCGGTCGCGCCCGGGCGGACTTCGGTGACGCGGGTGCCGGTGCGGATGTCGGCATCCGGGCGTGCGGCGTAGGAGGTCAGGTAGGCGACGACCTCGTCGCGGTGCGGGTGGGAGCTGTACCTGGCGGGTGAGAACAGGGTGAGGCTGTCGTGGTGGCGCGGCCACGAGCCGGCTGCCCGGTCGGACACCTCCAGCACCACCGGCTTGAGTCCGGGCCGGATCAGCTCATACGCCGTGGCCAGCCCGGACTGGCCGCCCCCCGATCACCGCGACGTCAACGGGCTCCATGAAACAACTCTCCGATTCGATGAATGTCTATGTTGACGTTCATCGAAGCAGGTGGCATGCTGGCAGCGCAAGACATCGACATGCATCGAAATACCGAGGAGTCGTCATGAACGAGCCCGTCGCCCCGGACACCGGGACCACCCCCAACTCCACCGAGGCCGCGCCCCCATGCTGCGGACCGGCTCCTGCACAACCCTCCGATGTGACGGCTCCGGCCGCGTCCTCCCCGTGCTGCGGCACCAGCGAGGGCGCGAAGGCAGCCGGGGCCTGCTGCGAGCCGGCTGCCAAGCGCGAAGCCGTCGCCACCGGCACCGGCTGCTGCTGACAAGCCGACCCCACCACCCGCCCCCGCCCCTTCGTACGAGTCCGGAGACATGTGATGAGTAAGAGCACCACCGCCGAGCTGCCCGTCGTCGTGATCGGAGCCGGTCCCGCCGGCCTGGCCGCGGCCGCCCACCTCATCGAGTACGGCCTCGAGCCGCTGGTTCTGGAGGCCGGACGGGTCGCCGGTGCCGCGGTGCGGGAGTGGAGCCACGTGCGGCTGTTTTCCATGTGGGGCGAACTCACCGACCCGGCCGCGGAGAAGCTGCTGGCCCCGACCGGCTGGGTGAAGCCGGACGCAGCCACGTACCCGTCGGGCGGGGACTGGGCCGAGCAGTACCTCCAGCCCCTGGCCGACATCCTTGGCGAGCGCGTCCGCTTTGGCGCCACCGTCACCGGGGTCTCCCGCACCGGCCGCGACCGGATCGTGGACGCCGACCGCGAGGGCAAGCCCTTCGTCGTGCACTTCGCCACCCCAGACGGCGATGAGGAGCGGGTCTTTGCCCGCGCTGTCATCGACGCCTCCGGCGGACCACGCCCAGCCCAGCCGGCGCCAGCGGCTTGCCCGCACTCGGGGAGAAGACGGCCGCCGACCGCATCACCTACCGCGTCCCCGACCTGAAGGACCCGGCCATCCGCGCCCGCTACGCGGGCAAGCGCACCGCCGTCATCGGCTCCGGCGCCTCCGCCTTCACCGCACTGGCCACGCTCTCCGACGTCGCCGAGGCCGAGCCGGGCACGCACGCGGTGTGGATCCTGCGGCGCGGCATCAGCGGCTCCACGTTCGGCGGCGGCGAAGCCGACCAGCTGCCCGCCCGCGGCGCCCTCGGGCTCGCAGCGAAGGCCGCCGTCGACAACGGCCACGCGGTCGCAGTCACCGGCTTTCGCACCGAGGCGATCGACCGGACGGACGACAACCGCCTGGTCCTGATCGGTGAGGACGGGCGACGCCTGGACCCGGTGGACGAGGTCATCGTGCTGACCGGCCTCCGCCCGGACCTGTCGTTCCTGTCCGAGATCCGCCTCGGCCTCGACGAGCGCCTCCAGGCCCCCACCGAGCTCGCGCCGCTGATCGACCCCAACCAGCACTCCTGCGGCACCGTCTACCCGCACGGCCACCGCGAGCTGTCCCACCCCGAACAGGGCGTCTACCTGGTCGGCATGAAGTCCTACGGCCGCGCGCCCACGTTCCTGGCCATGACCGGCTACGAGCAGGTCCGCTCCGTCGCCGCGGCCATCGCCGGGGACATCGAAGCCGCCGACCGCGTCGAACTCACCCTTCCCGAGACCGGCGTCTGCGGCGGCGCGGGCCTGTTCGACCAGCCCGCCGCTGAGGAAACCGGCGGCGGAGGCTGCTGTGCTGCCCCGACCACCCTCACCATCGGTGTCCCCGCCTCTTCCGGCGGTTGCTGACCACCGTGCCCATAACCCAGGCCACCGCGGCCGCGACCGGGACGGGGGTCCGATCGCGGCCGCGCGCCGTACTGCCCGCACTGTGCGCCACCCAGATCACCAGCTGGGGCATCGTCTACTACGCCTTCCCCGTCCTCAACCCCGCCATCACCGCGGCCACCGGCTGGCCCGCCGGAGCGACGACGGCCGCGTTCTCCGCCGCCCTCCTGGTCTCCGCCCTCGCCGGGATCTACGTCGGCCGGATCCTCGACCGCCGAGGCCCGCGCACGGTCATGACCGCCGGCTCGATCCTGGGCGTGCTGAGCCTTCTCATCGTGGCCGCCGCCCCCAACCTCTTCGTATTCACCGCCGGGTGGCTGCTCGCCGGGCTCGCGATGGCATCCACCTTCTACCAGCCCGCTTTCGCCGCCCTCACCCGCTGGTGGGCGCCCGACCACGTCCGCGCCCTGACGATCGTCACCCTGGCCGGCGGCCTGGCCTCCACCGTCTTCGCCCCCCTCACCGCGGCCCTGGAAAGCCACCTGTCCTGGCGCGCGACCTACACGGTGCTCGCCGGGATCCTCGCCCTGCTGACTGTTCCCGCCCACGCCCTGGCGCTGAACCCACCGTGGCCACCGGCCGCAGGCGGTCCCGCCCACCTCCACCGCGGAACAAAGGACGTCGTGCGCAGTCGGCCGTTCTGGATGCTGGCCGCCACGCTCACCCTCTCGGCATTCGCGATGTACGCCGTCGTCATCGCCCTCGTTCCGCTCCTCCTCGAACGCGGCTACTCCACTGCGCAGGCTGCCTTGGCACTCGGCTTGGGCGGCGCGGGACAGACGCTCGGGCGGACCCTGTACGCGACACTCGCCCGCCGCACCAGCGTGACCGCCCGCACGGCCGCTCTGGTCGGGCTCGGTGGCCTCACCACCGCAGCCCTCGCCATCACGCCCGGCCCCTATGGCCTTCTCGTCGTTTTCACAGTGCTGGCGGGAACCATCCGCGGCAACCTCACCCTCTTGCAGGCCACCGCTGTCACCGACCGTTGGGGCACCACTCACTACGGCCGCCTTTCCGGACTCCTCACAGCGCCCGGCCACGTGGCAGCCGCCCTTGCGCCCTTCGCCGGGGCCGCCCTCGCGGGGCGAGTTCGAGGCTGCGGCGGCCGCGCATGACGCTGCAAAGCGCGCGCGGCGGGCGGCCTTCGAGTGATCACGTATCTCCTCGACACGTCGGCTCTGTGGCACCTGTTCCGTACGCCGGGAGCCTTGCGGCCATGGGAAGGGCACATCGCCGCCGGCGTGTTTCACGTCTGTGAGCCCACGAGGGCGGAGTTCCTCTACTCGGCCACCAGTCCGGCTCACCGGGACGAGCTCGCCGAGGAGTTGGACGCCCTGTGTCAGCTCTCGCCAGTTCCGAAGAACGCGTGGCGCTGGGTCGACACCGCCCAGTACAAACTCACTCAACGCGGGCAGCATCGCGCCGCTGGCGCAATCGATCTCCTGGTGTGCGCGACAGCAATGCACCACGGTCACACCGTGCTCCACGTGGACAACGACTTTGTCGCCGGGGCGGCGGTACTCAAGGAAGTGCAGCAGCGGGACGTACGCACCTGACCGCGGCACGCTTCAACAGCCCTCCGCCGTACGACGCTGCGACCGTCAGGGCGCTCAAAGAAGGCGGCTCATCGACATGGAGGAGCCCGGGGCGAGACGGATTACGCACCCTCGTCTTGATGTGGGGCGCCGCCGGACCCGATGAACTAAGCAGCCTGTGCTCCAGGCCGTTTGAAGACCTGCAACCCGTGCCAGACGACGAAGTCGGGGTCGGCGGCGGGTCGTCCGGGCCGGGGCGTGGACAGGGCCTGCAAAACGGTCCGGCCGGATACCCGTCCCGACAGCATCGCGTTTGTGTCCCGTTGGGTCGGGAGGCAGCGACCGTCGCCGCCGCGCCCCGCGCCGCCGCCGACGACGAACGGGATGAGGAGGGTGGCCGGGTGCCCGTGGGTGCCTGGAATCGACTTCGAGAACACGCTCGGGTCCGAGAATCGGTAGCCGGGGCGTCCCGAGGACGCCTGGCGCTGGGTGGACACCGCCCAGTACAAGCTCACCCAGCACGGACAGCACCGTGCGGCCGGCCCTATCGATCTCCTTGTCTGCGCGACGGCGGTCCACCACGGCCACGCCGTGCTCCATGTGGACAACGACTTCGTCGCGGCGGCGGACGTGAAGGAGTCCAGCACAGGTCAGTGCGCGGCGGAGTGCGTCCCCGGCAAGGAGCCAGCTCAGCATGCCCAACTCCCACATCGACACCTGGCTGCAGGTCTACTTCGCCGGCCCTCACAGCCCCTGGCAACGGGGGCATGAACGAAAACACCAACGGACCGCTGCCCCCGACGCCGGAGCCAACTCCTGGATCAGGTCGCGCTCTTACACCATCTTCATGGCCGCGACCGAGGGGCAGGAGAGCGGTCAGCGGCGCGCTTGCTTGGGTTTCGGCCTTGGCGGTCGGACGCCACCATCTGCGCAAGAGACGCCGGAGCCCGTGACGCGGCGAGGCGTGGACCCGGGCACATGGCTCGTGAGGAGCGTCCGACGATGGCCGCCGTGGGTGGTCCGCACCCACGGCGAGCACTCAGGGCGATTTCCCCGTCCCGCTGCCCTGGCGGTCCGCGCTCGGGGCGACAGCGAGCGCGATGGCCCCGACAGCCATCATGATCAGTCCGACGAGCGGCCGGTCGGCGCTGCGCCATTGCCAGTCCACGGCGAAGGTGAGGATGGCGCCGAAACCGATCGAAGTGATGGCGCCGATGGCAAGCAACCCAGCCATGGCACACCCCCTTTGTCTGTGGTCCACAAGGCTCCGTTTCCCGTGCCGCCTTCAGTGTTCCGAAGGCTCCGGGGTGCTCCCAGGGGCCTGTTGACCCCTGTGCGCGCCATACGACCCTCGCCGGCGGCAAGGCGAACTGCACGGGCTTTGCCCCCTTGCCGCTGTTCCCGGGAACGGATCGGATATGAACAGCCCGGTTCCCATGTCGCCGCCGGAGGTGGGAGTTTGACGACAGGGCTCGCTAGCCCTGTCGGGTTGCGGCGAGGCGGGCGTCCACGGCGACGACTCCGTCGACGCCCTGGCAGAGGCCCACGACCACTGGGACGAGACGCGGTTCCGGAACGTGGCCCCGCAGGGTGACGACACCGTCGTGGACCTCGACCGCGACGGTGCCTTCGTCCAGGCCGAGGATGCGTCCCAGGACATCCCGCTCGATCTCGACGCGGATCTCGACGTCGGAGCGGATGAAGGCGTCGAGCAGGTCGCTGCGGCTGACGATGCCGGTGAGGAGCCCGTCGTCGCCGACCACCGGCAGTTGCTTGACGTGCCGCCTGCGGAGTTCCCGCGCGGCCCGGGGGATCGTCCAGTCGGCGCGGGCGGTGAAGACGGGGCTGCTCATGAGCGCGCCCGCGGTCCGGGCCCGGGCCTTGCCCCAGGCGCGCTCGTCGTTCCCGTGCTGCCCCTGCGGATCGGGCATGCCGGTCTCGTGCCGCAGCACGTCGGACGCGGACACGACGCCTATGGGGGCGCCGCCGTCGTCTTCGACGACCGGGGCCGCGACGATGTCATTCGCATCCAGCAGGGCGGCGACCTCATGGATCGGTGTGTCGGGGCGGAGGGTGACGACCTCCTCGGTCATCACGTCGCCGACCGTGCGGCGGTGCAGCATGGCATCGACCTCCTCCGCTTTGCGACGGGGCGGCTGCGGTCGGACCGCCCGGCGTACGACGCGGCGCTTCAGCCTCCGCGGCTCTGCCATCCTCGTCCACGCCCGTCTTCCCCACCCATGACAGCACCGCGCCGCCCCGGCGGCCAGTTACGTTCGGCCTGGCCAGGAGGGCCTGCGGTCCCACGACCGGAACCGGCCGACGGGCGGCCGTGTCGCGAGTTCCTCGTCGACGCGGAGCCAGCCGCCGGCGGCGAGGCGCCGGACACGGCTCATCAGGATCTCCATGCCGGCCTTGAAGGCGGCTGAGGTGGCCCTCGTGGGTTCGCTGTACATCAGCGTGTACAGCGCGGGATTGGCCAGCCCGAACTCGACCGCGACGTCCCAGCCGGATCTCAGGTCCTCGATGGGGTCCTGCGGGTCGGGGTCGATGTGCTTGGTGGCGAGAAACGCGGTGAAGCCGTGCTCGGCCACCGCGTCGAGCAGTCCGTCCTTGTCGCCGAACAGCCGGTAGAGGGCCGGTGGCTGCAGGCGCCGCATCGGCGACAGCACGGGTGGTGACCGCCTCGCGGCCACCGTGTGTCAGCAGGCCGATGGCGGCCTCGATGACCGCTGCCGGGTCTGTTGGCGGTCGGTGGCCGCAGCGTCGGTGGCGCTGCTCCCGCTCTTTGCGTGTGGCGGCCGGGCCGGTGGCCGCGGTGACGTTCGCCGACGAACGCCTGCATGACGACGACCTCGTCTGCGCGGCCCGCACCGGGGCCGCGGGGTAGAGCAAAGCCTCACCCCGCGTGTCACCGGTGTCGCAGGCCCGCCGGACGCGGAGCCCGTACGAGCACGGGCTCACACACGAGGTGCGCGCAGACCGGTCAGGACAAGGCCCACTGCCTGCTCGGCCCACTCGGGGCGGCCGCCGCGTCCTGCCATGTAATCGGCGTAGAAGGGACCGAGGAGCGCGGAGACGGCAGCCTCCAGGTCGGAGCCCTGCCGGATCTCACCCCGGTGTTCGGCCCGTTCAAGTACCTGGCGCAGCAGGGCCCGGCGGGGCAGTACGGTCCGTTCGCGCAGCAGGACGAGCAGGTCGGGGGTGTGGGCCTCCTCGGCCAGGCAGGTGCCGATGAGGGCCATGCCGCGCACCTGTTCCACGGTCGCTGCGAAGTCCTGAAGGATCGCCACGAGGTCCGCTCGTGTCTCCCCGCAGGCGGGCGGGGCGTCGGCCATGCGCATGGCCTCCAGAGCCGCGGTGAGCAGGTCCGCCTTCGTCTTCCAGCGCAGGTGGATGGTGGACTTGCTGACCTGGGCGGCCGCGGCGACCTGGCTCAGGCTCATACGGGTGTAGCCGTGGGTCGCCAACAACTCCAGGGCTGCGCCGAGAATTGCCGCGTCCTTCTCCGCGGAGCGCGGCCGCCCCGCGCCTTTCGTCGTGTTCGTTTCGCGCATTGTCGCAGGATAATGGCTTACCGTACCGAGTGGTTCGGTCCGGCTATCCCTTCGCCGGTGATCAGAACGTCTTGCCGTCCATGACGGTGGCCATGGGTGCGAGCACCGGGGCGATGGCCTCGGTGCCGACGGGGACGTCGAAGGAAACGATGTGCAGAGCGGTCATGGCGGGCGTTTCCTCGGAAGGGCTGATAGCGGGACGTCGTGGACGGAGGGGCGTCCGCGTGCCGGGGTTCGGCGGATACCCCCGGCGCACAGCCGCCCGGCTCGAGGTCAGGCGCCGGTGCGGGCGCCCTGGATGTGGAAGTTGAAGTCGGTGTGGCCGAGCGAGCCCCACAGGCGGAGCCAGATCGGCAGCAGCATCTCGGTGCCGCGGGCGGTGGTGATGTCGCCGAGGTCGATCACGCTCTCCCGAGGCCAGCCGAACTCCGCGAGGAACTCGGTGGCGAGCTTCTTGGCACCGGTGTCGTCGCCGGAGACGAAGACGTTGTGCTCTCCGGCGACCCGGGACGGCTCCACCATGACCGCGGCGTTCAGGGTGTTGAGCGTCTTGACGACCTTCGTCCCGGGGAAGGCGCGCTGGATCCGCTCGCCGAGGCTGTCGGTGTTGACCGGGTTCAGCGAGGGCGGCATGCCCTGGGAGAAGTCCAGCGGGTTGGCGATGTCGATCAGGAGCTTGCCCGCCAGGTTGTCGGCGCCTGCGGTCTCGAGGGCCTGGAGCGAGACGGCTCCGGCGGTGGTGTTCACCAGTGCCTCACCGAAGGCCGCGGCGTCCGCGAAGGACAGCAGCCGCACCTGCGTGTGCTGCGCAAGCCACTGGGCGATCGGCGGGTTGCCGTAGGCGTCGGGTTCGGTGCGGGCGAGGGTGGCCTGCGGGTCTCGGGTGCCGATGACGACCTCGTGGCCGAGGGAGGCGAGCTTGCCGGCGATCGTCTGTCCGACGATGCCGGTGCCGAGGACTGCGTAGCGCATGAGGGCGGCTTCCTTTCCGGGATTGAGTGCCGACGCGCGTCCTCCGCTCGGCACCCCTAAAAACTAAACCGAGTGGTTCGGTATTGCAAGCGGGAGGGTGGTGGCCAAGCGGAAGACGGAGAGGGACGACGGCCCCGTCACGGTGGGGCGGCCGCGCTGCCCGGGCAAACAGGCGGAGATGCTCGACGCGGCGCTGACGCTGCCGGCCGAACAGGGATTCACCCGGGTGACCCTCGGCCATGTCGCCCGTGCCGCGGGTGTGAGCAAGACGACCGTCCTCCTGCGGTGGTGGACGAAGGCCGACCTGGCCGCCGCGCCCTGACCGTGCCGCGTCCCTGGCGCGCCCGCAGGAGGGCGTCGACCGGGCGAATGACCCGCGCGCCGACGGGCCACGCTCCTCCACGACTTCGCCCAGGCACGCACCCAAGGGCACGGCATGGCCGTGCTGGGCGCCTGCCTGGTCGAGGAGTCCCATACACCGCGGCTTCTGCGCGGATGGCGCGAGCACGCGGTCCTGCCTCGCCGGGACGCCCGCGCGCGGTCCTCGAACGGGCCCGTGCGCAGGGCTGCGCGCCTTCGGGCGCCGATCCGGAGGCGCCGGCATCGGCGCTGCGCACCTGACCGGGCCGACTACCTCGCCGGACACGAAGCCTCGCCCGGCCGGGTGAGGAGCATCGTGGATGCCCTGTTCGGGCCGGGCGCGGGCTCGCGCGGGAGCTGAGCCGTCACTTCAGGTACGGCCCCTCCGTGCCGATCTGGCCGGGCGCCGGGCGGGAGGAATGGTTGTAGGCCACGTCCTGGTAGATCTTCATGCCCTTGGCGTGGGCGGCGTCGATCAGGTCCTGGTAGGAGGCGCCGGGCGGACTCCAGGCGGGGGTCGAACGACGATCGCGTGCTGCGGGTATGGCGGGCGCTGTCGCCCGTCATCCGGCCGGGCACACCGAAGCGATTCGACCCTGAACCGGGCAACCCGCCGATGCCGGTGGTGTACGCACCGCCGACCACCGCATCACGGCTCGCGACTGAGACTGTCACGTCGGGGTGATCCCTCTACGCAGTGGGAGCAAGGGCCAATACGTACGCTCGGGTTGCTTCCAGGCTGGAGGAACTTCTCGGCGGTGCCTTCGAGGAGGGCGGGCTTGGCAACGACCCCGTCGGGCGACAGTACCGTGTGCGAACTCGACGTACGCGACGGCTACTTCCGAATCTGCGACGGGACTCGGACTGGAGCAGCGAGGCCTGGGACACGCCAGTTACGTCGGCTCCCTGGGCAGGCAACTCGAAGCGTCCGGGAATGGTCAGGCTCCTGCTGCTCCGAATGCCTCGTGCGCCTCGTAGACACTGCCTCAGTCCGTGCCCAGACCTCACCCCGTAGAAACCATGACTCGGCGGCCGTACTATCGCCGCGGTGAGGACGGATACGCAGGGGACGGAGCGAGTGCTCGTCGCCGACGACGACGCGGCCATCCGGCGCTCCCTGGAACGCGGACTGCGGCTGCACGGGTTCTCGGTGGTCCTGGCGGCCGACGGCCGCGACGCGCTCGCCGCTGTGCGGGACAAGGAGCTGGACGTTGTGGTGCTGGATGTCTCGATGCCCGGGCTGAGCGGGATCGAGGTGTGCCGGACGCTGCGCGACGAGGGCGACGACGTCCCGGTGCTCATGCTCTCCGCCCTGGACCAGCTCGCCGACCGGGTGGCCGGTCTGCAGGCGGGCGGTGACGACTACCTGGTCAAGCCGTTCGCCCTGCAGGAGCTTGTGCTGCGGCTGCGCGCGTTGCTGAGGCGCAGGCCCCCGGCGGCCACCGACCAGGTGCGCGCCGGGGGGGTGGTGATCGACCCGGGGACCCGTGTGGCCCGGCTGGACGGCGCACCGCTGACGCTGACCCGGCGCGAGTTCGGCCTGCTGGAAGTGCTGGCGCGCAACGCGGGACTGGTGCTCACCCGCGACCAGTTGCTGGAGCGTGTGTGGGGGTACGACTTCGATGTGCGCACCGACGCGGTGGACACGTTCATCAGCTATCTCCGGCGCAAGCTGGAGGCCGGCAGCCGCCCTCGGATCCTGCACACCGTACGCGGCGTGGGTTTCGTCCTGCGCGACGACCGGGCGAACGGGGGCGGGTGATGAGGCTGTCCACCCGGGTGGCGCTGGTCGTCGGGACGCTCGTACCGCTGCTCGTCCTGGCGGGGGGTGCCGTGCTCCTGCGGATGGTCGCGAACGATCTGCACAAACAGCAGGACGCCCTGTTGCGTGAGCGTGCCTCGGCGGTGGTTCCCGAGGCAAGGGCACTCCTGCGCGCCGTGGCGAAGCACCGTCCGCAGGCTACCGAGCAGGCCCGGCAACGGCAGCTGTTCGACTCCGCGCTGGATGTCGGCATTCGCCTCACCGGCCCCGGTGGCACAGTGTCGGGAGGCCCGCAGCCGGATGCCTCCGTGCCGTTGCCCGCCGGCACACGCGTTCCGGTGACGGTGCGGGCGGACGGCGCCCGCTGGCGGGTGCTCTCAGTGTCGGTGACCGGGGCGGGGCCAGGGGGCCGCGGAACCCTGTGGCTGTTCTCACCGGACAGCGCAGCGAGGACCCAACTGGGCTTCGTACGACGGCGGGTGGCGGCCATCGCCCTGCTCACCGCCCTGGTGTCCGGCCTGCTGGCCTGGGTGGCTACCACCCGCGCCGCCCGTCCCCTGCGGCAGCTCCAGCAGCGCGCCTCCGGCCTCGATCCCCGGACCAGCGTCGCCCGCCTGGAGCACGTTCCGACCCGGGTCACCGAGGTCGACGATCTGGCCCACACCCTGCGGACCGTCCTCACGCGCTACGACGAGCAAGCCGCCCGTACGGCCGAGGCGTTGGCCACCGCACGTTCGTTCGCCGCGTCCGCCTCCCACGAACTGCGCAATCCGCTGATGAGCATGGGGACCAACCTGGACATCCTCATCGGGCACCCCCGACTTCCTGAGGCCGAACGGACCGAGGTGGTGGAGGATTTGCGGCAGGAGCACGGCCGGGTGCTCGGTCTGCTGGTCATGCTGCGTGCACTCGCCGAGGGAGATCTGGTGGAGGTGGACGCGTTCGGATCCGTGGACCTGGCCGAGGTGGTCGACGCAGCGGCCGCCGACGTGCGGCGGCTGCATCCGGGGGCGGCGGTGGTGGTGCGAGCCGATGGCAGCCTGCGAGTGCATGGCTGGGAGCCGGGGCTGCGCTCGGCGGTGGACAACCTCCTGGTCAACGCCCTCGTCCACGGCCGTACGGGCGGACGTGCGGCGGAGGTCGAGGTTTCCCTGCGCCGCGTCCACGACGAGGACGGTCCGACCGCCGTACTCACCGTGGACGACCGGGGTCCCGGGATTCCCGCCGCGGCGCGATCAGCGGTCTTCGAGCGTTTCCACCGACGTCCCGACAGTCCTGGATCCGGCCTGGGACTGACGCTGGTCGCCCAGCAGACCGCTCTGCATGGCGGCCGGATCACCGTCCAGGACCGGCACGACGGGCCCGGCACGCGGTTCGAGGTACGTCTTCCCCTCACTGGCACAGAGGATACGGCGACCGTGGTGCTGCCCCGGATGCGCCGGAACTGGCTCTCGGCGGACACCGCGGAGCCACAGAGTTCCCACAAAGGCCGCTCCTGGAGCTCCTAGCCCGGAGTGGCGACACGTCACAGCCGAGGGCAGAAGGAGAACCGCATGCCGCGCAGGACGACCACGGCGGTGGCTCTCGCCGCCCTCACCGTCTTGCTCGGGGCGACGGTCCCGCGGCCGCCGGCGGGGCGGATCCCCATGTCCGAGCAACGGACGAACCTCTTGACCCTCCTGGCCCCCAGCCGCCATGACCGGTCACAGAATTTTCACAATCATGGCTCCTAGCGTCCGCTCCTCACATGCCTTTACGCGGGGCAGGAAGGAGTCTCCATGGCTGAGCCATGTGCCGTGCACGACCAGCGGAGCGAAGGCCGGCGCGGTTACGGCGTACGGACGACGGTCACTTCCCCGGTCAGTGGGACGGAAGAGGCGGCGTCACTCCGGACACGGTCCATGCCTGAGGCCTCGGGCCCCGGTTGCGGGCCGCCGCCGGGGGCGGTGCGGTTCCGTATCCTTGGACCCCTGTCCGCCGATGCCGACGGCCGTGTGCTCCCACTCGGCCCCCACAAGCAGCAGCTTGTTCTCGCCATGCTGTTGTGCCGCCCCAACGCACTGGTGTCGGTCGACCTGCTGACCGAGGCGGTTTGGGACGACGAGCCGCCCAGAACCGCGCGCAAGAACCTCCAGGTGTACATCTCGGCGCTGCGCAAACTCCTGGCCGAAGCCGGGATGGGGGACCGCCTCGTCCACCGCGCGGGGGGCTACCTGCTCCAGTTGGCCGATGGCGACCTCGACTCCCTGGGGTTCCGGGCCCTGGTCCGGGCCGGGCGCGAAGCCACCGCCGGCGGTGACCTGGACTCGGCTGCCCGGCTGCTCCGGCAGGCAAGGGAGCTGTGGGCCGGACCTCCGCTGCCGGAACTCGGGAACTCCCGACCCGTCCAGGCGGAGGCCGACCGCCTGGTCAACCGCTACCTGGCGGTCTGCGAAGACTGGGCCGAGACCGAACTGGAGCTGGGCCACGCCTGCGAGGTCGCCGAGGCCGTCGCCGACCTGGTGGAGGAGCACCCCTTACGGGAGCGCCTGAGGGCCGCACAGATGACAGCCTTGCACCTCTCAGGGCGCCGCGCCGAGGCCCTGGCGGCCTATGACGGTCTACGGCAGCAGTTGTCGCGCGAGCTGGGTCTGTCGCCGAGCCCGGCGCTGGAGTCGCTCTACAACTCGATCCTGACCGATCGGCAAATACGCACCGTCCGTCCGCCCGGAACCGTGCCGGGCCGCCCCGGCCCGTCCGCGCACCCCGGGAGCTCCACCCTGCTGCCGCCGGACACGGCGGACTTCACCGGGCGCGGCATCCAGATACGGGAACTGCGCGAAGCCGTCAC
Organism: Streptomyces sp. SLBN-118; assembly: GCF_006715635.1. Taxonomy (NCBI): domain Bacteria; kingdom Bacillati; phylum Actinomycetota; class Actinomycetes; order Kitasatosporales; family Streptomycetaceae; genus Streptomyces; species Streptomyces sp. SLBN-118. Next base: position 2,323,114 of record NZ_VFNP01000002.1, on the reverse strand, counting down.
GAGCAGCACCCGAATCGCTGTCGTCGTCGGGCCGCCCGGTGCCGGGAAGACCGCACTCGCGGTCCATGTTGCGCACCGCCTGCACGACGAGTTCCCCGATGGCCAGGTGTTGGTACGGCTTCGGGGGGACGACGGCAGGCCCCGGTCCCTCGCGTCGTTGACTGCCGAACTGACCTCGTTCGCGGGCATGCAAGAGCAGATGACCGATGACCCCAGGCGCGCCGCCGCGCTGTGGCGTGCCTGGCTGGCGGCCAACAGGGCCCTGCTGGTCCTCGACGACGCCGCCGACGAGAACTGCGTCCGGTTGCTGGCGCCCGGCACCGGTCGCGGGTCGGTCGTCGTGACCGCGCGGACCCAGCTCGCCGGGCTCGCTCCCGTCGTGCGGGTGGAGGTGCCGCCGTACGCGATGGCGGAGGCACTGGAGCTGCTCGGTCGGATCATCGGCCTGGGCAGGATGCGATCCGATCCGGCCGCCGCCCAGCGGATCGTGGCAGCCTGCGGCATGCTGCCGCTCGCGGTCCGGGCCGCCGGCCTGAAACTGGCGGTGCTGCGCCATCTGCCGCTCAGCGAGTACGCGGCCCGGTTCTCCGACCCCGCGACCGCGCTGGACGAGCTCTCCGCGGGCGACATCGCCGTGCGGCGTCATGTCGCCGACCAGTGGCGGCATTTGGACGACTCGAGCCGCTCCGCCCTGCTCCGCCTCGGACCGCTGCCTCCGCTGTTCACCCTGCAGGAGGCGGCCTCGGCGCTCGGCTGTGCGGAGAGGGTGGCCCTGCGGACGATAGAGCGCCTGATCGAGGTGGGAGCGGTCGCTCCTCCCGCGGGCGAGATGACTGTGTCCGATGCGCTGTACGCCGTGTCGTACCTGACCCATCTCTACGTCAATGAGATGGCCGTCCGACCTGCGGGGGCGGAGCAGGTGCAGACGGTGCCTTCCGGAACAGCCTGACCCGGATGTGCGGCGCGTGACGCACGCCGGTGAGCGGGGCGAAGGGGCGCCTCCTGCTCGAGTGCGGCCGAGGGGCCAAGTCGGCAGTCGGCGAACGCGGCCGCGAGTCCCCCTGCTCGAAGAGCCCGGGGGTTGGGGTGCGCCCTGCTCGAAGCCCGAGGGGGCGCGCCAAGCACCGCAGCCCCCGGATGACGCGGAGACACGGTCTGGTCCTGGGCCGGTGTGGTGACCGGCCCAGGAGTGCCTCCCGGCGACGGCTCCCGCCCAGCTCAGTGCGCAGGCGCGGCCGTCGCTCTGCCGGGAAGGCAGGGCAGGGCGACGGGGGCGGAACCGCTCGCCGCACGGAGGGCGAGTAGCACACCTGCTGTTCCGGTCGCCACGTCCATCGACAACCGGTAGAGCTGGTCGCCGGGGAAGGCGACGCCGCCGCGGTAGGGAATGGCGTGCCAGGCCAGTTGGCGGATGTGGCGGGTGAGTGCGGCGGCCGCGCCCTGGTCCTCGGGGTGTTGTGCCAGGAGGGTCATCAGCCCCGCCCTGCCGGACCACAAACCGCTGAAGGTCACGAGCTGTCCCCGGGCGGCGCGCAGAATGCCCCGCAGGGCGGTGGCGAACTCCTCGTCGTACCTGTGCCGCAGATATTGCCCCAGGACCAGGCCCACGCCCGCGCTTCCCGGTTCGATGTAGGGCAGCAGTCGGCTGCCGTCCTGAAGGTTGACCGCACCTTCGTCGCTGGTGGCGCACCGCTGAAGGTCGGTGCGCAGGGCCTGCCGGGCGAGTTCCAGGCAGGCTGGGTCGTGGTCGGTCTCGTACAGCCGGAGGAAGAACGCGGCCGTCCCGGTGGGTCCGTGCATCAGTCCGGCCCGGGCTTTCTCCGGCGCGTGGGCTGCAAGCGCGCCGGCGAGCCGTTCGGCGATGGCTGCCAGTTCGTCGCGCAGACCGCCGTCGCCGGTGAGCGCCACGAAGTGATGCAGCGTCAGGCCGGCTCCGGCGAGCCCGCCGTGGAGTGACGCGGGGGTGTCCGGGCCGGTCGCGTCGATGGCCCGCCCGAGCACTTCCAGGGCGTGGTCGTCACGGCCGAGGGTGCCCAGGGCCAGCGCCGCTCCGTGGAGTCCGCTGTACAGGCCAGGTCGGGGGTCGGCGGCGCGTCGGACGGCCTGCCACAGCCACTCGGTGTGTTCCGGGTCCACCGGCTGTCCGGTGGTGGCCAGCGCGTACAGGACGCCGGCGGCGCCGTGGGCGAGGGTGTAGCCGCCGTCGTGCAGTCCGGCGGGGTCGCCGGGGAACAGCCGGTCCTCACGTTCGGGGGTGGCCGATGCCGTGATCGCCCTGGCCAGGGCCGAGCGGAGTTCCTCGGTCGAGGATCCGGTGAACAGCCCGGCTGCCGAGGGAGCTTTGGGCTCCGGCCGGTCGGGCCTGCGCAGACCGGCCCGGACACGGCTGACGTAGGCGGGCGGCACGGGGTACAGCCCGGCGATGGTGTCGGCGAACTCGTCCACCTTGTCCGGAGCCAGGTCGAGCAGGACGGTCAGTGGCAGGAAGAGCGTCAGCCTGATGCTGTCCAGCGCGTACCGGTCCCGGGCGAAGCCCTCGACGGCATGGGGTGCGACGAAGCCCGGGCACTGAAGCGCGGGACGGGGATCGACGTCCGGACGGTGGGCGGCCTCGAAGTCGACCAGGCGGACGCGGCCGTCGGGCTGCACGAGCACATTGGAGGGGTGCAGGTCGCCGAAGACGAGACCGCGTTCGTGCAGGGCGTCGACGGCACGCTGCAGCTGGTCGACGATGTCCAGGACCTTACCGGTGTACCGGGCGATGTCGGCCGCCTGCGGGTCGGGTCTGACCAACGGGTTGTTGCGGGCGGTGAACTGGCGGAGCGTCTCGCCCTCGATGTACTCCTCGACGAGGAACTCGTGCTCCCACGCCGTGAACTCGTCGAGGAGCGCCGGGACGAACTCCAGGCCGGACAGGTCCTTCAGGACCTGCGCCTCCTTGCGCAGCCGGGCCACCGCGTCGACCCCGGAACCGTCCAGACCGGCCAGCTGCCGGGCCTCTCGCAGTACCACCGGGTCTCCGGTGTCCCTGTCACGGGCCAGGTAGATACCGCCGCCGTTGGAGAAGTGCAGCGCGCGCTCGACTGGGTAAGGAAGGCGGCAGTCCCGGTCGGCCTCCTCGTCGGCACGCAGCTGCCGAGTGATGACCTCCGGCGGGGTGAGCCACTCGGGGACGCGGAAGACGGGGTCGCGCCGGTCAGGGACGAGAGTGCCATCCGGCTCGGCCACGGCCAGCACGCGTTCGCCGGTCTTCTGCGTGCACCAGAGCTCCCGGAAACCGCCGTACCGCAGATAGAGCGGTCCCTCGCGCCAGCGCAGGTCGCCGAGGATGTACGGACCCGGCTGCCCGGCAAGCAGCGGGTCCAGCTCCTCCAGGGTCCGGGTCAGGGCCCCGTCGTCCGTCGGGTAGAGGGTCATCAGCTTGCCGCTGCTGCCGCGACGGGCGTACTTGCTGTTGGTGATCAGATGGATCCGGCGGTTCGGCAGGAACTTGTACGCGACACCGGCCCCGGTGCAGTAGGCGCTGACGACGTCGATGACCTCGGCGGCGTTCCCGGGCGCCGCCGACACGTGGATCTTCCAGCCTTGGTCGGGCATGCGGAGGTCCTCGGGCCTCAGATACACCCAGGCCCTGCTCTCCTCACGGCGCCAGCCGGCCGGGGCCGTCCGGTCGGCGGCCGTGTACCTCTGCTCGTCGGGGGGATCGGCGGGGTGGTCGTAGAAATGCGGATCGGCATCGGCGTAGCGATGGTTGTCGTGCGCCACGGCGTCCTCTCGGGTCAGGGGTGCGTCTCGGGCTGGACACGCACCGGGTGGGGTTCGGGTACCGAGGTCTCCCGCAGGTCGGGGATCCGCCGCAGGCCCTTGCTCGCGGAGCTGAAGACCGCGAGGAGAGCAAGTACGGCCCCGTAGAGCAGGAGCACCGTGTCGGCCGGGAGCCGGTCGAGCAGCGCCCCCGCGGTGAGTGGGCCGAAGGGGACGATCAGCGCGGGGATGAGGTCGCATGCTGTCTGCACCCGTCCCTGAAGGTGCTCCGGGATCGAGCGCAGGCGGGCGGCGGAGATCACCACGTTGGCGGCCGGCGCCGTGAGACCGCACAGTCCGATGATCAGGCCGGTGAACGCGACGTTTCCGCTGAGCGGCAGAAGGGGGACCAGGCCGGCCGTGGTCCACCCGATGACAAGCACCAGGGCGCGCGGGGAGAACACCCGGCCCGCCCAGGCGGCGCACAGCGATCCGACCAGGTTGCCAACGCCCGATATCGCGATGATCGCGCCGTTGTGGAAGGCCGACCCGTCGTCGCCGGCGGCGCCCTGGGCGATCAGCACCAGAAAGATGCCGTGGAAGGCGAAGTTCACCACGGCCGCGTTGACCAGGGTGTAGCCCAGGAAGGCGCTGCGCCGTACCTCGTGGACCCCGGTCGTCAGATCACGCAGAAAGTGCGGAGTGGCCGCCGTACGGGAGGGATCCGGACCCCGGGCCGGGAGGCGGACCGTCGCGACGCAGGCGGCCGAGGCGAGGTAGGAGAGCCCGTCGACGATGAACGGGAGGACTGGTGTGACGGTGTAGAGCGCCGCGCCGACCAGCGGTCCGGCCAGGGTCACGGTGGCGGCGCGCGCCTGGCTGTACGAGAGCGCGCCGGCGAGCTGGGATGGCGGTACGACGCCCCGCAGCGCGGCGGATGCGGCCGGACCGAAGGGTGCGCCGAGCACGCTGTTGAGGACGGCGAGCAGGACGGCGAGCGGCAGTGAGACCTGGTGCGACAGCACGGCCAGGGCGAAGAGCCCGAACGCGCAGGCGCGCCCCAGATCGCAGCACAGCAGCAGCTTCTTGTGGGAGATCCGGTCCACGAGCACCCCGGCGGGCAGTCCCAGGAACACGGACGAGCCGATCTCCACGAAGGTCACGATGCCGAAGTCGGTGACTGAGTGGGTGGCTGCCAGCAGGACCAGCGGGAGGGCGATGAATGTGGCCTGGGAGCCGAAGGCGGACAGCGCGTGGGCCGCCCACAGGCGCCGGTAGTCACGGTTCCGGTGGAGGGGGAGAGGCGGACTGCCGTTCACGGTGTCCTTCCGGGGCTGCGGGAGCGGTAAGGATGTGGCCGGCACCGGGGGATGCCGGCCACTGGTCACGTCAGACCGGCTTGTTGGTCTGGTTCTCGCAGGTGACGCTGGCGAGGCTCCAGCCGGCGGGCTCGCTGCCCCCGGGCTCACGGACGGGCAGGTTCTGCAGCTCCAGGACGGAGCCGTGGGCCTCGACCTCGGGGGTGTGCTCGGTCGGTCGGGTGGTGGGCTCGGCGTTGTCGGTCACGGTGATCTCCTCGTGTCGGGAAGGGGGACGTAACGGTCCGCGGCCGGCACCCGGGGGATGCCGGCCGCGTCGGCTCAGACCTGGGCCTTGGTGTTGCCGCAGTCGATGCTGGCGGTGCTCCAGTCGGCCAGCTCGCTGCCCTCGGGCTCACGGACGGACAGGTTCTGCAGCTCCAGGACGGAGCCGTGTGCCTCGACCTCGGGGGTGTGCTCGGTCGGTCGGGTGGTGGGCTCGGCGTTGTCGGTCACGGTGATCTCCTCGTGTCGGGAAGGGACTGGGGCGGGTGGCATCCGGCGCCGCCGCACGGCGCCTCGCGCGGCCGGGCGAGGGATCCCGCCCGGCGGATGCCGGACGCGTCAGGTCAGACCTGGGCCTTGGTGTTCTGGCAGCTGATGCTGTAGGTGCTCCACTCGGCCAGCTCGCCGCCCTCGGGCTCACGGACGGACAGGTTCTGCAGCTCCAGGACGGAGCCGTGCGCCTCGACCTCGGGGGCGTCCTCGGTCGGTCGGGCGGTGTACTCGGCGTTGTCGGTCACGGTGATCTCCTCACATGGGGAATCGGGATGTACACGCTCGGCGCGGACAGCTCAGGTCACGAGCAGAGCCGACCGGCGCCGAGGTACCGGACGGCACTCGAGCGGCCCGGCGAACTGGAAGCTATGCGGGGGGAGTTCGATACGGTCCGAGCAGCGGTATGGGAACGGTGTTCCGGCAACTCAGCGGAAGGGCGCAGCCGCGCGGCAACACCCGATCACCTCCCCGTCGGCCGGCGCGGAGAGCGGGCCGCCCCGCGCGAGCAGCGGACATGCCGGTTGTGAACCGCCGTCCGACCGGATCCGAACCCGCCTGCACGGACACTGTGGGTCGCCCTGGCCCGCGCGCCCGCGCGGCGTACCGGGGGAGCGGCTCATCCCGCCGGGCGCCGGCCTCCGGGGTGAGCAACGTGGGGCCCACGGCTGCGCGAACGGCCCTGTCGTCCGCGCGGGGAGAAAGGAAGCAGCACGATGACGACCGCCGCAACCGTGCCGGCCAGCGGGCTGACCTGGAGCCTGCGGGGCAAACGCCCCGAGGACATACAGGTGATGGCGAACGGCGAGCCCGCGCCGTCCGTGGAGCCCGACGACGGCACCGGGCAGGGGACACGTGTCTGCCTGCTCGACTCCGGTGTGGAAGGCGACCACCCTCTGGTCGGGCAGGTCGAGGGCTCCTGGGCCGTCGTGAAGGACGGCACCGGTGTCCGGGTTCGCGAGACCGACACGGGCGACACCTCCGGCCACGGCACGGCCTGCGCGGGCATCATCCGCCGGATCGCACCGGGCTGCGAGCTGCACAGCGTCCGCGTTCTGGACGAACGGTCCGCCGGCACCGGCGAGATCCTGCTCGCCGGGCTGCGCTGGGCCGTGCGACAGGGCTTCGACGTGGTGAACCTCAGCTTGTCCACCACCAGGACACGGTTCGCCGAGGAACTCCACGCGCTGGCCGACGAGGCGTACTTCAACCGCACGGTGATCGTCGCCTCGGCGCACAACACCCCGGTGGAGAGTTTCCCCTGGCGGTTCGCATCGGTCCTGTCGGTCGGCAGTCACCACGAGGACGATCCCGACCTCTACCTGTACAACCCCCGCCCCCCGGTGGAGTTCTTCGCCCCCGGGCAAAACGTCGAGGTCGCCTGGCTCGGCGGCACGACCGTGCGCGCGACCGGCAACAGCTTCGCGTCGCCGTTCATCGCCGGGCTGTGCGCCAGGATCCTGTCCAGATACCCCCGCATGACGCCCTTTCAGCTGAAGAGCGCGCTCTATCTCTCCGCGGCCAACGTCCGGATCCATCAGGCCGACGAAGGCACCGGTTCGCAGGTCTGACCGCCGGTCGAGGCCGTGAACGGTGCCGGGCGGACACCGACCGCCATGGGCTGGTGTCCGCCGGCCTCGGCTGTCCGGGACGCCGTCAGAAGGTCGACGCGGCCGCCGTTGCCGCTTCCCGCCGACCGCCGTCGACGTCGGGATCCACGGAGAACCAGCACGAGATGATGCTGTAGCACATCGCCGGATCGGCTCCGTGTTGCTGTTCTTCCTCCGCTGTGAGCATCTGCAGTGCGTCGATGGTCAGTTCCATGGTGCTTCCTCCTGATGGTTGTTCCTCGAACCCCGGCTCTCGTGCTGTGCGGAGCCGGGAGCCAGTGCGCCCCCACGAGGCGCGGCCTTCGGGGGGCCCTTCGTGGCCCGCGGCCGGTCGGTATCGGCCATGAGCAACCGCGGCCCGCCGTACCGGAGACGGAGCAGAAACCCGATCACACCGGCGAGACCCACGCCGAAGCCGGCGCGGACGTGCGTGCCCGACTCGTCCGGTACGACCATCCGCCCGTCGCGCACGGTGTGCTTGGTGTACAGGCACCCGGCCAACTCCTCGGCCCAGCCCTGGTAGGGACCGCCGAACGCCTGCGCCATGTCGAGAAGGAACTCGCCGTCACCGGCCAGCCCGTGGCAGACCGAGGATCCCGCGGTCCACCGGGCCCGGTGGACCGCACCGGCCGCCTCCTCGGCCAGTTCCCGGGCCGCCGGGTCGCCGGTGGCAGTCCACAGCCGCACCAGGAATGTGCCGACCCCGGACGCGCCGCTGCAGAGATGGTGCAGCATCCCCTCGCCGTCCCTGCCCGTACGGTCGGTGCGCCAGCGCGCTCCCCAGGGGCCGCGCTCGGCCGCGTTGACCAGGGTCCGGCCTGCGGCGTGTGCCAGGTCGAGGTAGTCCCCCCGGCCCGTTGACGTGGCGGCGCTCACCAGGAACGAACCGATTCCGGCGGCTCCGTGCGCGAAGCCCAGATGCGTGACCCCCGCCAGTACGGAATCGAAGTCGGTCGGTATCCGCCAGAACACGCCGTCGTCGGCGTGCTCGGCGGCGGCGGCCAGGCCGTCGGCGCAGTCGATGGCCCGGTCGAGGAACTCCGGCCGCCCGGTCAGCTGCCAGAAGCGCAGCTGGGTCAGGCCGGTGCCGGCGGCGCCGTGGAACACGTCCGGGTTGGGCCAGCGCACCGGCAGTGCCAGCGCGAGCCGTACCGCCTGCTCGGCGAGTTCGTCATCGCCCAGATGCCGGGCGGCGTCGTGGAGTGTCCACGCGATTCCGGCCCCGCCGAAGTGGAGACCGGGCAGCACCGTGGGCACGTGTGCACGGCGTGCGTCGATCCAGGACGCCACATGAGCGACCGCCGTACGCAGGTCGTGGCGTCCCAGCAGCTCGTTCGCACGGGTGAACACACCAAGAACGCCTGCCGCACCGTGCTGGAGATTGCACGGGTCCGTGCCCGCACCGGACGGCGCCACGGGCCACAGGCGGTCGGCGCCGTGCTCCCCCATGGTGACGAGAAGATGAGCGAGGCCGTCGTCGATCAGCCGTTCCTGCAGCGCGCCCTCAAGCCCTGCCGACGAGGTGACGGCCGCCGCGGCCGGCAGGGGCGCCGGATCGGCGAGGAACTCTCTGAGCTGTCCCAGCGACCAGCGCCTCACGGGTTCCTGCGCGCACAGGCCGCGTATCGCCGGCGCCAGCAGCCGCGCGCAGCGGCTGCGCAGGCCGACCGGGCCGAGCACGCGGCTCAGCCGTTCGACAGGCGGCCGGGGGTCCGCCGGGACGGACGCGAAGGCGGGGTCGATGCCGGTCGCGAGGTAGAACAGCATCGCCCCGAGGGAGAACAGATCGGCGGTCTGCTCCGGCGCCGGACCGTACTTGGGCCCGGACGCGTACTCCGGTGCGCCGTAACCCGGTGTGTGGACACGATGACTCCACTGCCCGGCCCGTGCGACGCATTCCGGGTCGATCAGCCGCAGCCGGTCCCCGAGGGTCACCATGACGTTTGTCGGGCTGAGATCCCGGTACACCAGCCCCCGGCCGTGGACCTCACTCAGCAGAGCGGCCAGCCCCGCCGCCAGAGCGACGACCCGGTCCGTGTGCAGACCGAGGTCACCGGCGTCCAGCGCGCGGAACTCCGCCCGTACCCAGCGGTCCAGCGTGACACCAGGGATCTCTGTCTCCACCAGGAAGACGTGATCCTCCTGCTCGAACAGCTCCACCAGATCGGCGCTCAAGCCGTGGAGCGTGGCCAGCGCCGCCGCCTCATGGCGCAGCCCGTCCCGCGCGTCGAGTCCGGTGAATCCCGCACCGACATGGGCGCGCGCTTGTTTGACGACGACATTCCGCCTTGTCTCACGGTCGACCGCGCGGTACACACCGCCCCGTGCGGAGTGCCGGATCGCCGAACGGACCACGTACCTGTCGCGGAGGAGCACCTGAGGGGGCGGTGCGGGCGGCCCGCCCCCCGCCCCCGAATCCGCCTCCGTGGGAGGCAGCTTCGCCCACGGAGGCGGACAGAACCAGGGCTTGCGCTCGTCCTTGACGACGGTTCCGTCCGGCGCGCGGAGGCGCGCCTCCAGCACACCGTCGTTACTCCAGTGGGGCACCCCCCGGAACGCGCCGTAGCGATAGTGGACCACGCTCCCCCTGCGGTACGGCCGGTCCGACAGGATCACCGGACCGGGCAGCCCGGCCGTCGCCGCGTCCAGCGCCTTCGCCAGCTCCCAGAAGTGATCGTCGTCCGGATAGGCGGTGATGAACTTGCCGCACTGCGCGCGGTCGCTGCGGCTGGATGTCAGGGTCTCGACGTACTCCGTGCGGGCCGCGAACTTGAACGCGCACCCGCGACGTATCAGGACCTGCGCGGACCTGTGCAGCGTTGTGGGGGCGGACAGTGGGGTGGCCGAGATGTGCAGCTTCCATCCCTGGACGCGGGATGGACGGTCCGGCGGGCTCACCCGGCACCAGATGTCCTCCTCGGTCATCCCCCAGTCTCCGGCGCCGTGCGCGGACAGCACCGGCCGCACCAGCGACTGCAGGGCGAATGCCGAGGCCGGGCAGATGCGCCCGGCCCTCGAGCCGGTCGACCTCGCCGGTGCCACGGCCGAGCTGGCCGGGGTGTTCCGCTCCGCCTTCGAGGCGGCCGGGCTGACGCTGGAGGTGGACTGCCCGCCGCTGCCCAAGCCGGTGTCCCTGGACCGGGAGATGTGGGAGAAGATCATCCTCAACCTGCTCAGCAACGCCCTGAAGTTCACCTTCACCGGCGGCGCCCGGGTGCAGCTGGCCGCGGCCGGCGACCGGGTCCGGCTGACCGTGACCGACACCGGCATCGGCATCCCCGCAGACGAGCTGCCGCGCCTGTTCGAGCGATTCCACCGGGTCCGGGGCGCCCGCTCCCGCTCCCACGAGGGCAGCGGCCTCGGCCTGGTGCTGGTGAAGGACCTGGTGGAATCGCACGGCGGCACCGTCGGGGTGGACAGCCGGCTCGGCCAGGGCACCACCGTCACCATCGACCTCCCCTTCGCCGCCGCCCACCGGCCCCGCCCGGACCCGCCCGCGGCCGGCGCCGGATCCCTCGGGCAAACCCCCAGGAAAGGCGGAGGCGGCCGGCCCGGCCGCGCCGCGGCCTACGTGGACGAGGCGCTGGGCTGGCTGGCGACCGACCCCGTCCCCGCCGCGGCAGGCACCTCGCACGCCCCGGCGACCCACGATGCCCCCCACGGCCCCGGCCCGCACGAAAACGACCGCCCCCACCGGGCCCGCCTGCTGGTCGTCGACGACAACGCCGACATGCGCGCCTACCTCACCCAGCTCCTGCAGCCCGACTACGACCTGCTGCTCGCCGCCGATGGCCGGGCCGCCCTGGAGATGGCCCTGGCGCAGCCGGTGGAGCTGGTGCTCAGCGACGTGATGATGCCCCGCATGGACGGCTTCGAGCTGGTCCGCGCGCTGCGCGCCGACCCGCGCACCGCCCGCCTGCCCATCGTCTTGCTCACCGCCCGAGTCGGCGAGGAGGAATCCGTGCAGGGCCGGCACGCCGGCGCCGACGACTACCTGGCCAAACCCTTCTCCGCGCGCCAGCTGCTGGCGCGCGTCCGCACCGGGTTGGAACTGTCCCGGCTGCGCGAACAGGTCCTGACCGAGACCCGCAACCAGCTGGCCGTGCTGGCCTCCCTGGCTGACGCGGGCCTGCGGCTGTCCGCCACCCTCGACCCGGACCAGGTACTGCAGACTGCCGGCCAGATCCTGCTGCCCGACTTCGCCGACCAGATCAGCATCCACCTCTCCGCCGCGGCACCCGCCCCGGCGCAGGCGCCCCCGGCATACATCGCCGGCACCCCCCTTCTTGCCCGCGAGGCCCTGGCCACCGCCGCCGCCCACGCGATCAACGGCACCGCCCCAGCCCCAGCCGGCCCACACCCGGCGCCCGCCGCCGTTCTGGCCCTGCCGCTGCACCCCCACGACCAGACACTGGGGGCCCTGGTACTGGTCCGGCACACCGACTACTCCGCGGTCGAACACAAGTATCTGGAGAACTTCGCCCACCGCCTTGCCCTGGCCTACGACAACTCCACCCGGTACCGCAACGAGCGCCGCCTCGCCCTGACTCTGCAGCGCGCCCTGCTGCCCCACCGCCTGCCCCAGGTGCCCGGGGTGCGCCTGGCCACCCACTACCGTGCCAGCAACCGCGGCGCCGAGGTCGGCGGCGACTGGTACGACGTGCTCGCACTGCCCGACGGTGCCGTGGGGCTGGCCATCGGCGACGTCATGGGCCACGACGTGGAAGCCGCCACCGTGATGGGCCAACTCCGCTCCGCCCTGCACAGCCTGGCGATGGAGGGCGCCGGCCCGGCCCTGGTGCTTGCCAGGCTGGACACCTACCTGCAGTCCCTCGCCACCGAACGCTTCGCCACCTGCCTGTACGCGGTCTACAACCCACACCGCCACCGCCTGCGCTACGCCGCCAGCGGGCACCTGCCGCCCCTGCTGGTATCCGCCGACACCGGCTACCTGGAGCTGCCCCCGGCGCTGCCGCTGGGACTGGGCAGCACCCCAGTCGACCGTGAGGTGGCGTTCCCGCCCGGCACCAGCCTGCTGCTGTACACCGACGGCCTGGTGGAAAACCGGGCTCTGTCCCTGAACGACTGCCTGGCGGCCCTGCGCCAGACCTGCGGCGCGCTGCCCGCCGCCGCCCGCACCGACCCCCAGCAGATCATCGAACGGGCTCTGGAGCTGCTGAACACCCCCGACCGGGTCGACGACGACACCGCCCTGCTCGCCGCCACTGCCGAACCATTGCGTCGAACCGGTGACCCGCAGGCCGGCGGAAGTGCCGACCGCTACTGCCCGTAACAGGTGCGCGGGGGTTTGCCGCCCGGCGGTGGGCGTGAACGTCACCGGGCACCGGCGCCGGCCGCCTTGGCCTGAACGGCGGCGACGTAGCGGATCGTGAACACCATCGGGCAGACGAATCCGGCGACCTGGATGAGGGTGGCGGGAGTGGAGTGGGCGTACCCGGCGTGCGCGACGACAGCGAGCGCGATGGCGGTCACGGCGAAGGCGGCTGCCCACACGGCGGTGATGATCACGTTGGTACGGATGAACGGCGCCAGGCCCCAGATCTCGCGCGGCGTGCTGTGCTTGGCGATGCCCAGGGTGAATGGCTTGCCGATGGCCAGTGAGATCCCGGCGATGACCGCCAGTGTGGCCGACGAGAGGGCCGCCGAGTAGTCGTGCACGCCCGAATGCGGATCGGCGAAGGCCATCACGGCCAGGACCGCGAAGAACGCCGCCGAGCCCATCTCGATGATCAGGGAGTCGAGTCCGGCTCCGGCCCGAACCTGCGAGGCGATCAATGCCACCGCAAGGACCATGGCGGCCAGCGCCGCCCAATGCCACTGGCCGGAGGGCAGCACCGCGAAGACGATCCACGGGAGGAAGGTGCGCAGGTACGACATCGGTTGCTCTCCATTCGACATTCCACTTCTGACATGTCGAAACTAGAGCGTCTGGTAGTGACATGTCAATACTGGAATGTAGAGTGCGGGCATGAGCCTCCGACACGCACTGCTCGGACTCCTCTCCGAGCACCCCGCCAGCGGCTATGACCTCCTGAAACTGTTCGACACCTCACTGGCCGCCGTCTGGCCCGCGACGCAGAGCCAGATCTACACAGAGTTGAGCAAGCTCGCAGACGCCGGGCTGATCGTCGCGGCCACGGAAGGGCCGCGAGGCCGTAAGGAGTACGCCCTTACGGACCCGGGGCTGGCCGAGCTGCGGCGCTGGCTGACCGAGACCCAGCCGCAGAGGAACACCCGCAGCGACATCCTGCTGCGGGTGTTCTTCCTCGGCGTGCTGACTCCCGGGCAAGCGCGCGCCTATCTCATGGAACTGATCGAGATGTCCGCCCAGGGGGAGGAGGACCTGCGTCGACTGGCGGAATCCAGCGACTGGGGCGGCGACAACCTCGCGGTCTACGGCCGGATCGCTCTGGAATACGGCCTGCGATTCAACGCCATGCGCCGCGACTGGGCAGAGTGGGCAGCCGCCCAGATCACGTAAGGCGCTGGGGGAACCGCCCCGACTTGCGGCGGATCTTCGGCGGGGCGAAACTTGTTAGGTAAGGCTTACCTCCCTGAAGCTGCGAGGCCACTCCCAGCACAGCGCCCACCTGGAACAGCCGTGTCCGATGTGCAGATCGCCCTGCTCGGCGCCATCGCCGGGTTCACCATCTGTCTCGGCCTGCCCGTCGGCCGACTGCGCAGGCCTGTTCCCCGCCTGAGCGCCGGTCTCAACGCGGTTGCCGTCGGCATCCTGCTCTTCCTGCTCTGGGACGTCCTCGGCGCAGCCTGGGAGCCGACCGACGCCTCGCTGAGCGATCACCACTGGGCGACAGCGGCCACGGGCGGCGTGGTTCTCACCGCCGGCCTCGCCGTCGGACTGTGCGGCCTTGTGTACTACGACCGGTGGAGTTCCCGCCGTCGGGCTTCCGCTGCGGATTCGCCCGACGGGCCCGGGGCGGCAACCGCCACCGAACTGGCCCCCAGGGCCCGTTCACGGGCCGCCGGTCTCGCCTTCATGATCGCCACGGGCATCGGCCTGCACAACTTCGCGGAGGGCCTGGCGATCGGCAACTCCGCAGCACAGGGCGAAATCTCCCTCGCCGTCCTGCTGGTCATCGGGTTCGGGCTGCACAACGCGACCGAGGGCTTCGGAATCGTCGCCCCGCTGGCCGCAGAGGGCGAACGGCCCTCGTGGGGAACCCTCGCGCTGCTCGGCCTGATCGGCGGCGGTCCCACCTTCGTGGGCACCCTGGTCGGCCAGCAGGTCGTCAACGAAACCCTCAGCATCGCCTTCCTGGGCCTGGCTGCCGGGTCCATCCTCTACGTGATCATCGAGCTGCTCGCCGTTGTCCGCCGGGCCGCCATGAAGGAACTGACCACCTGGATGATCCTGTTGGGCCTGCTGCTCGGCTTCGCCACCGACGCCGTGGTCACCGCGGCCGGAGTGTGAACCCGCGAGCTCAGCTCTCCGGCTGCTCGATCAGCTGGGCGAGATAGAGCGGTTCACCCAGCTTTTCGACCAGGTCGAGCTGGGTGTCGAGGTAGTCGATATGGGCTTCCTCGTCGGCAAGGATCGACTCGAAGAGGTTGGCCGAGGTGATGTCGCCCTTGGCCCGCATCACCTCGACGCCGCGCTTGAGGCGGTCGATCGCTTCGACTTCGACCTCGCGGTCGGCCTGGAACATCTCGGTGACGCTCTGGCCCACCCGTACATGGAAGAGCCGCTGGTAGTTCGGCAGACCGTCCAGCAGGAGGATCCGGTCGGTCAGGACCTCCGCGTGATTCATCTCGTCGAACGACTCGTGCCGGGTGTGCGCCGCAAGTTTGGGCCAGCCGAAGTTCTCCTGCATCTTGGCGTGCAGGAAGTACTGATTGATTGCGGTCAGCTCCGCGGTCAGCTGCTCGTTGAGGAACTCCAGGACCTCGGGGTCGCCCTGCATGGCTCCTGCCTCCCTGCTCCTGGCCGGGCGGGCACGGAGAAGCGCCGCACCGGCGGCTGCTGCCTACGGACATCGTTTCACCAGACCGGTACGACTTCCAGGAAGGCCGTACTTACCTGGGTTCCCGAGATGTGACTGGCGCCCCGGAGGCCACCGAGGCCACCGGGGCGCCTCAAACACTGCACCGCCGTCTGTGAGGACTACGCAGAGCGCGTCTTCGCCGCTCTGCACGCCCCCGACGAGGAGCCGACCCCGTGACCCGCCACCGCCATAGCCTCGAAGCGGGCCATGTGGCCGCTCTACGCCGCCGGCTTCACCCCGCCCTCGGCGCCCACGGTATCGGCGCCAACCTCGGCGGGTTCAGCGAGGACGCCGTCACCTCGCTCCTCGTCGCCGGTATTGGCTCTCTCCACCCTCACCCACGGCTGTGCCGCCCTCGCCGTACTTCTCGCCATCGGCCCGCTCCTCGCCCTGAAGGCACCACGCGGCCCCCGTCGGGCGGCCCGGTAATCAAGGCCGCAGCGCCCGTTTGCCTCGTGCTCGGGGGAGTGCCCGCACTCCGTCCGGAGCCGGCAAGGCAAGCGCTGTCGACGCGGGTCGGCACCGTCTTAGCAGCCTGGATTACTGACACGCAAACGCCTGCACGCATCACTCCTTACCGGGGGTACCGGGTGTACCTATCACGAACTCACTTGTAGGAAAAGCCAGTTGATGCAAGTCCGGTTGTGGAGACCTTGTGCTCGAACGCAAGGTCCCCCTAACGTGCTCGGCGTTCGGAGAAGTCGAACACCGCGTGGCCGGACCGCCTAATCCTGCCCCCGGCGCGCGGCAGCACATCACCACACCGCCTGGCAGGAGCGGGGGACCCACTTGCGCCGTACGGGACAACACGTACCCGGGCGGCTTGGGGTGAAGCCGTGAGAACCACGGCCGGGCAACTCCAGCCCGAACCCGACAGCTCACCTCGTAGGCGTTCGGAGTACGGAGCCACCTTGACATCTGCAGTCGGACGACAACGCGTCCCACATCACCAGGCCGCCACCCGGCAGCTCGTCAGCCGCGCCTGTGCCGTCGGCCGAGGCGAAACATTCGGCTAGAGGTCCTGATCAAGCACGCCGTCGGCGAGTACACGCAGTACGGGCTGCTGTCCCGTATCGATGTGCCGTCCGGCGTCACCATCGCGCGGAGACCTGACACGTCGCCCTGGTCGACGCTTCGCCCAGGCGCAGCGCGATGCGACCTCAGCCGTGGACCCCGGTCACCCGTCATCCGTACGAGCGCGACAGCCGGTGCCCGTTCGGCGGGCCCGGAAATCGGCGGCTGTCGTTGCGGTCCGGAAGGACGTTGTCGGTGGCTGCGCGCAACCACCGCCCCAACACCCCTGCCCGATGAGGAAGTTCGGAGCCTGCCGCCCCACCGGCACGTATGAGGAGACATCATGAGACCGTTCGCACTGAACTATGCCCGTCCCGCCGTGCCTGCCCCGGACGTGGTCCCTTACGCCTATGACCCCACGCTCCAGTTGAACGTCCTGTCCGACGGGCGCCCGGCCGTCAACGACCACGACCTGCTGCTGGCGTGCGGTACCACCACGTCCACCGCCGGTTCCCAGACGCACTTCGACGACTGACGGTCCGCCAACCCGCACGCCGCTCCGTCTGTGAACCTGCCCGACAGCCTTCTGCACGGCGACGGCTACCGCGGATCATGTGCCGGAGCACGTCCGGGCTGCGAACCGGCGGATCAGGTCGGCGCGCGAGGTGATACCGACTGCACGTGGACGTCGGCCAAACGGCCCGCACGGTCGCGCTGTTCGTACATCTGGCGGCACTGGTCATCGGACTGGGCTCGGTGCTCACCATCGACTATTACGGGACGCTGTGCTGCTGGGCGGGCGGAGCCTGCGACCGGCACTGGAGTTCGCCGGTCCGCTGCATGTGCCCGAGTTCGAGGCTGTGCCATCGAGCGTGGCTCGTGTCAGCGCGACGGGGCGACCCCAGCACCGTGTCCGGCCGCCGGCTCGGCGAGGCGGCGGGCGGGCAAGGTGGCGGTGGGCATCGGGAGGCCGTCGCGCCCGGTGCCGCGGAGATGTCGCACATACTCCTTCCGCGGTACGAGAAGGGCGCCCAGGCCGCGGACGTGCGGGCTGTCCCGCTGCGCGTCGAGCAGCTCACCGCCGGCCTCGGCGAAGCGCGCCGCGAGGTCGGACACCGCGACCTTCGAGGCACCTGGACGATGGAAGAACATCGAGTCCATGCTGACGACCGATCCGACCTGGAGGCCGAAGACACCGCCGACCAGATCGTCGCCCTCCCACACCTCGACGCTGTGAGCATGCCCCAGCTCGTGGAGGCTGATCAGGCTCGCGATCAGCTCTTCGGTGAGCCACAGGGGGTCGCGGTCGGTGCTGCATTCGCGGACGACCTGCTCGAACCTCTGGTTCATGCTGGTCGACCACGGCAGCTTGTTGCGCAGCTGCCGGGCGAGGCTCCGGCTGAGGTGCGCGGCCGAGACGGGCAGCACCGGCCTGGGGTCGGGCGACCACCAGGAGACGGCGTAGGGATCGGCCGAGTCCTCCCCCACGAGCGGGATGCGGCCGTCCTCGACCTGGTCGGCGAAGACCACCTCGTTGAGGACGCGGGTGTACTCGTCGGATGCCGGGAACGGATAGACCCCTGCCCGGTACGCCTTCAGGAGGCTGGTGGGACTGAGGTCGGCGGAGAAGGCCACCGGACCGTCGGGCGCGGCTCCCAGCACGTCCAGCGTCTCCCAGCCCGGGCATCGGCTCACCACCGTGACGCTCCCTGCTCCTGGTTCTTCACCGGCCTCACATAGTCGGCTTGTTGGAGGTAGTCGATGTAGCCGTCCATCATCGCGTCCACCGGCGGAGTGTCGATCCCGGCGTCCGCCAGGGCCCGTTCCGCGTTGTCGCGGGTGAACTCCGTGAAAACGCCCTGGAAGTACATCTCGCTCACGGTCATGTCGGCGCGGGCACAGCGGTCGACGAAGAGCGGGACGAACGGGGTTATCGGGTCGGTGGGGTGCCCGGCCGCGTACTTCACCAGAGCGGCGATCCATTCGGCGTACGGGATCGCCTGGACCGGGTAGCCCCGCCGGCGCAGGCGCTCGGCGAGCGAATCCAGCAGCGTGGGACGGGGGTTGGTGAGGTGGTAGACCTCGCCACGAGCGGGATGGTGGGTGGAGATGTGCCCGATTGCGCGGGCGAGGTGGTCGGCCGGCAGGAAGTCCAGCGGCAGCCGGACGTCAGGGCACAGCCCGGTCCGCGCGATGAAGCCGAACAGGGCGGCCATCTCGCTGCTGGTGTTCATCACGCCGGTGGTGCTGCCGCCCGTGATGTCCATCAGGCGGTGGATGGCTACCGGCAGGCCCGCGTCGGACGCCTTCTTCAGCAGCGCCTCGCCGACCCACTTGCTCTCCACGTATCCCACCGACAGATACTCCGGGAAGCGCAGCGGCGTGTTCTCTGTCACCTCACGCACCCCGGCCGGCCCGAACCCGGCGAGCACCGCCATGCTGGAGGTGAAGTGGACGGGCACGGCCCTGTCGGCGGCGAGGCGGATGATCTCGTAGGTTCCCTCGACGTTGGCCGCGCGCAAGTCGTGGTACGGGTAGATGAAGTTGACCTGGCCGCCGAAGTGGTAGACGGCGTCGATGGTCGACCCCAGCTCCTCGAAGGCGCCGGGAGAAAGCCCCAGTCCGGGCTTGCCCAGGTCGCCGACGACCGGCTGCACGCGGTCGCTGAAAAGATCGCTGAGGACGTACCGCTTGTGGCTCTCGCGGAGCCGCTCCATTCCCTCCAGCTCGTCGGAGGCCCTGACCAGGCAGAGGACCCGACCCGTGGCCGTGCGCAGCAGCTCGTCGATCATGTACGCGCCGCAGAACCCCGTCGCGCCGGTGAGGAGGACGTCGCCGGGGTGCCGGGGGTGCGGAGCGGGCGCGTTGTGTCGCACTGCCGGAACGCGCCGATCGGTCTCGGCGGTGAAGTCGACGCTTCCGCCCTCCGGGTGGGCCAGTGTGCCGGCACGTGCCTGGCGCACGGACTCGGTGAACGCGCCGAGCATCGGCTGCCGCAGCAGTGAACGGGTCAGCTCGCGTATCTGTGAGACGCCTATGCCGAAGATGACGCGGGTCCGGGCGAGCATCTCCATGGCCAGCAGCGAGTTGCCGCCCAGTTCGAAGAAGTCGTCCTGCGGGCGGACGTAGTCCACACCCAGGAGCTGGCTCCACAACTGCGCCATCCCCTGCGGCACCGGACGGTCCTCGGTGTCGGCCGTCGTCGCCGCGGGCTTGGGTTCCGGCACGGCCTTGCGGTCGAGCTTTCCGCTGGGCGCGAGGGGCAGCTGTTCCACCGCGTGGAAGGCCGCCGGGATCATATAGCCCGGCAGGACCTCGCCGAGTTCCGACCGCAGCCGGGTGCGCAGCGCCGCCTCGCCGCCGTCCGGCGGTCCGGCGGGTGTGTAGTACGCGATGAGATGCCGGTCGCCGTTGTCGCGACTCCGGGCCACCACCATCGCCTGGCTCACCTCCGGGTGGGAGGCGAGCGCGGCCTCGATCTCGGCCGGGTCGACCCGGAAGCCGCGGATCTTCATCTGGTCGTCGACCCGTCCCAGTATTTCCAGGCTGCCGTCCGGGCGCCGTCGGCCCAGATCCCCGGTGCGATACATCCTGTCCCCCGGAGCGGAGCCGTGCGGGTCGGGCAGGAACTGCTGTGCGGTCAGAGCGGGTTGCTGCCAGATACCGCGCGCCAGCCCCGCGCCGCCGATGTAGATCTCGCCGCGCCGGCCCGGCTGCACCGGGTTCAGTTCGGCGTCGAGCACATGGATGTGATTCCCCTCCAGGGCCCTTCCGATCGGGGCGACGGCGGTGTCCGGCGCGGAGAGCACTTCCTCTTTGAGGTCGCAGAGCGTGGAGGTGATGGTGGTCTCGGTGAGTCCGTAGGCGTTGACGAGCCGCCCGCCCGGGATCCGGCGCAGAATGGCGAGGCAGTCCGTCGCGGTGACGATCTCGCCGCCGACGATGCCGAGCCTCAGCGACGAGAGGACGTCGCCGCGGTCCGCGAGGGAGACGAGCCGATGCCAGTAGGCGGGGGTCAGGTCGGCGACGGTGATGCCCTGCTCGGGGAGGCGGTGCAGCAGATCGGTGGGCGCCCAGGTGCCTGTTCCCGCGAGGACGAGGGTCGCGCCGCTGATCAGCGTGGCGAAAATCTGCTCCAGCGACGTGTCGAAACCGAGCGCCGCGGCGTGCAGCACCCGGTCGCCGGGCGTCAGTTCGTAGGCCCGGGCCACCACGGAGAGGGAGTGGGCCAGCGACCGGTGGGTGATCATCACACCCTTGGGGGGGCCGGTGGATCCGGAGGTGTAGATCACATAGGCGAGGTCGTCCGGCCGGGGGCCGCGGGCGGGACGCGGTTTCTCCTGCGGCGCCTGCGTGGCAGGTTCCCCTGCGTAGAGGATCCGCGCCTCGCATCCCGCGAACAACGGGGCGTGCTCGCGGCTCGAGATGATGACGCGTGAACTGGTCTCCCCGACGAGTGCGACGATCCGCTGCTGCGGAGTCGCCGGGTCGAGGGGGAGGAACGCGCCACCGGAGCTCAGCACCGCCAGCAAAGCGACGATCAGCTCCGGCACGCGGTCGAGGCACACGGTGACGACGGACTCCGCGTCGACGCCCGACTCCCGCAGGTCACGGGCGAGCCGGTCGGCCTGGTCGGTCAACTCGGCGTAGGTGAGCCGGCCCTCGTCCGAGAGCACCGCGGGAGCGGACGGCTCATGCCGCGCCCGCTCCCGGACCAGCTCGGGCACGATGCCCGGCCCGGATCCCGGGAGCCGCCGCTCGGCGCGGGCACTCGCCGGCCGCATGTCGGTCCACAGGCGTTCGACCTGGCTCCCGCACCACTCGGCGGACGCCGGTCCGCCGATCAGGCGCCACCCGGCCGGAATCCGGCGCTCAGCGGGCCAAATGGCGTACTGCTCCTCGTCGTTGCCCAGCACGACGCTCGGCGCAGCCGACTCTGCCGGTGAGTCCTCACGTTCTGTCACCTTGAGCCTCCTGCCTCGGGCGGTGCCCTGCGGAGCACGGCCCGCACGTCTCGCGGCAGAAGCCGCGGCCATCACCGCTTCCTGTCCGCGTGCACCTCAGGCACTTCGGCCAGACGGCCGAGCGGCGGCGCGAGGATGAGTTGCTCCGCCTCCTGGGCGCTGACCGGCTCGGCGAAGAGATACCCCTGGGCCAGCTCGCAGCCCATGGAGATCAGCGACTCCCGCTGCCTCACGTCCTCCACTCCCTCGGCGATCACCGTGAGACCGAGTGTGTCGGCGAGATGCGCGATGCCCTCGACCAGGGCGTACTGTTCGGGCGAGCGCCCGAGGTCGTCGACGAACGATTTGTCGATCTTGAGGATCGAGATGGGGAACTCACGCAGATAGCTCAGCGACGAGTAGCCCGTTCCGAAGTCGTCGATCGCGATACGGATCCCGAGATCGGTGAGCTCACTCATCTCACGCAGGATTCGTTCGTCGTTGTACATCAGCACACTCTCGGTCAGTTCCAGTACGAGAGACGACGGCTCGATGCCGGAGAGATCCAAGGCGCGCTGGACCACGTTGCAGAACTCCGCGTCCCGGAACTGGCGCGGCGACACGTTCACGCTGATGTACGGTTCCTTGCGGCCGGCGGCCCCGTCGCTTCGCACGGAGTCGTGCCACCGGACGGCTTCGGCCGTCGCCTGGTTGAGCACCCAGGCGCCGAGCGGGACGATCTGCCCGCTCTCCTCGGCCAGCGTGATGAACTGCTCCGGCAGCACCATGCCGCGCGTGGAGTGGGGCCAGCGAACGAGCGCCTCGAAGCCGGAGATCCGCCCGCTGGCCAGCTCCACGATGGGCTGGTAGAGCACCAGGAACGATGTCTCGATCGGCGAATTGTCCAGGCCCTCCTGCAATTTGGCACGCTCGGCCATGCCGCTCTGCAGATCCGGGTAGTAGCGGCGCCACTGGCGCTTGCCCGCCGTCTTCGCCGCGTACAGCGCGAGATCGGCGTGGGTCAGCAGTTCGACCGAGTCGATACTGTCCTCGGTCGTCGCCACGCCGATGCTGGCGTACGTGCTCACCGCCCCGACACTGAGCCGGAACGGCTCGGCGAATACGGTCATCACGTTTTCGGTGAACCGCTCCACGCCGTCCAGGGAGGCCGAGCCCTCCACCAGCAGTGCGAACTCGTCACCGCCTATGCGCGCGGCGGTGTCAGAGGCACGGACCGTGGTCTGCAGCCGGAGCGACAGCGCGACCAGGAGTTCGTCGCCCACGCCGTGGCCGTGTATGTCGTTGACGACCTTGAAGTCGTCCACGTCGACGAAGAGCACGCCGACCACCGTGCCGTCGCGCTGGGCCTGTGCCAGGGCGTGGCTGACCCGGTCCTGGAAGAGCACGCGGTTGGCCAGGCCGGTGAGCGCGTCGTGGAACGCCTGGTGGGTGAGTTCGCGTTCGAGCTTGAGCTGTTCGGTCACGTCCCGCAGGGTGAGCACCACCCCGCCGACGGTCGTCTCCTCGCGCAGGTCACTCCACCTCACCTCGACCTCGATGGTCGACGCGTCGGTGCGGACCATGTGCCAGTGCTCGCGCCTGGTCTGGTACTCGTGGCTCCGCATCCGGCCGAGCGTCTCGACCACCGTGCGGCTGTCCTTCGGCGGCACAAGATCGATGATGTGGGTGCCCTCGAGGTGCGGAACGCCGAGCACCTGGTCGGCGGACGGGCTGGCGTAACGGACCCGGTCGTCGTCGTCGAGAATCAGGATGACGTCGGAGGCGTTCTGTACCAGCGTGCGGAAGTACGCCTCGCTGTTGCGCTGGTTGACCTCCTCGGCGAGGGTGACCCGTGCGACGGCAAGGGCCGTCTGCGCGGCGAGAGTCGCCAGCGTTTCGCGGAGTACGAGCAGGTCCTGCTCGTCCCCGGCCACGGTCATCCCCCCGACCAGCGGATCACCCGAAGGGTGATCCTGCGAGGTGAGCGGGCAGACCAGCGCGTAGACCTGACGGCCCGGCACCTCGTCCGAGCTCGTGAGGTAGGCGGCAAGATCGGGCCCCACACCGTCGAGGGTCACCAGGTGGTTCTCGCCGGACGCGGTCAGTTCCCGTATGGCCGCGTTCACACGCGTGTACGCCGCCCCGCGGACACCCTGCGCCCCGTTCACCCAGAGCGTGTTGTCCGGGACGGTGAGCAGCGCGGAACGCGGCGGGCCGTGCGACACCAGCTCCTTCACAGTGGAGTGGACGGCAGTGGCCACATCCCGCAGATCGCCCGCTCCGCCCAGCGAGGACACCGCGTTGCGCAACACCTTCTCCCGGCCGAGCGCCTGTCGGTGGGTGGCCGCCACGCCCGCCAGGCGGTAGAGGACAAGGACGAACAGCACCGCGGAGAACACCCCGATGACGCCGACGTTGGAGCTCACGCCGCGTACCGCCTCGCTCAGGAGGATGGCCGGTGCGATCAGCGACGCCAGGGTGAGCAGGCTCAGCCGGCCTATGCCGGTCTCACCGCGCCAAACAGCCGGTTGGGTCATCGTCCGCATGGACGGGTGGAGCGCGGCCGCCGCCCAGGCGCCGTACAGGACGGCCCAGCCGAGTTCGACCGCGGTACCCGTGCGCCAGGTCCCGTGCAGTTGGATCAGGCCGTACATCACGTCTGCGACGAGCAGGCCGACGGTGCCCGCGGTGAGCAGCATCAGCGCGGGGCTCTTGCCGCCACGGCCGGCGAGCAGCCGCAGCAGCATCGCCAGGACGAGGATGTCGCCGAGCGGATAGGCCATGGAGAACGCCTTCTGCACCCAGGTGAGACCCGGGGCCTGGGCGTACGGGTTGATGAGGAAGAGCCACGACAGCAGTGCCAGGCCAACTGTCAGTGTCAGTGCGTCGACGAGGCTCGCGCGGTCGCGCCAACCCGTGCGCCAGTGGACAAAGCCCAGCAGCCCGGCCGCATAAAGCGGATATGCCGCGAGATAGAAGCCGTCGGCGATCGATGGAAACGGCATCTCCTCGTGCAGCAACTCGATGAGGATGATCTGGGTTGCCTGGCCCGCGGCGAAGGCGAAGTTTCCCGCGGCGAGCAACAGCCAGGGAAGTCGATGCGCCGGGCGGTTGAGAAAGACACCCAGGACAATACCGATAACGCCGATCGCTCCAATTCCTACGAAGATCAGCCGCTGTTCCGGAAATGTGTAGTAGAGCGCGGTCAGCAGGACGATGCATGCGCTGACGACGGCCATCGCGGACTGGCTTCGCAGTCGCTGGTTCACCCCAACTCACCTCCAGGGAGGGCCACTTGTCGGGCGGGCCAAGCAGGGCAAACGGCACCGGGCGTCAGCGGAGAGGCCCGTGGGATCGGGCTGGGGTGAGGGGAATTCTCCGGGGCCGGGAACCGGCCTGGTCGCCAGGGAACACGATCGCCGCTAATACGCAGTCACCGGTGTGGTCGTTCTCCGGTGTACGGGCTCCTTTTCGCCAAGACATCGACGTGTCCGTGTCTCCAGCTTACCCGGCTCGCCATTTCCCGCACGCGCACGGAGAGATACCGCGTCGCGTCGCGAGACACCGCGCCATACGTGAGAATGGTGGACGCGGAACCGAACCGGATCCGCCCAGCGACGATCGGCTCCTGACGGAGCGTGGAGTCCCATGCTCTCCGATTACCGCCGGATCTTCTCGCCCGCAGGCAGTGTGCTCTTCTCTGCCGCGGGCTTCATCGCACGCCTTCCGATGTCGATGATCGGCGTCGGCATCGTCACCATGCTGTCGCAGCTCGGCGACGAGTACTGGCTCGCCGGCTCGGTCTCCGCCACGCAGGCGCTCGCCGCCGCGGCGATCGGACCGCAGATCTCCCGGCTGGTCGACCGTCACGGCCAGCGCCGGGTCGTCGTCCCGGCGATGGCTGTGACGGTCGCCGCCATCGGTGCGCTGCTGCTGTGCGCCCGGTACGCCGCCCCGGCCTGGACGCTCTATGTCGCGGCGGCGGCAGCAGGCTGCATGCCCAGCATGGGCGCACTCGTCAGGTCCCGCTGGGCGGAGCTTCACCGGGAGTCACCGCGGCTGCTGCACACCGCGTACTCGCTGGAGTCGGTGCTCGACGAGGTGATCTATGTCGTCGGCCCGATCCTGGCGATCACTCTGTCGACCAGCGTCAGCGCCGAAGCCGGACCGCTGGCGACCGCGATCCTGCTCGCGGTCGGCGTCCTGCTGTTCGCCGCCCAGCGGCGTACGGAACCGCCGGTGCGCCACGAGTCGCAACGTCCCGGGGGAAGCGCCCTGCGCGTCCCGGGACTGGGACTGTTGGTACTGACGCTGACGTCGGTGGGCGTGACCTACGGTTCGGTGGAGGTCGCGACGGTGGCGTTCGCCGGCGCACACGACCACAAGGGGCTCTCCGGCGTGCTGCTGGGCGTGTACGCGCTCGGTTCGGGCCTGGCGGGCATGGCCTTCGGCGCGATCAGCCCGCGGGGGTCGATCACACGGCGGTTGCTGGTCAGCGTCTGCGCGATGGCGGTGACGATGGCACCGTTGCTGTTCGCGCCGAGTCTCGCGGCGCTGGCCGGGATGCTCTTTGTGGCGGGCGTGGCCATCGCACCGACCCTGATCACCGCGATGGGGCTGGTGAACCACCTGGCGCCGCCCGCTCAGCTCACCGAGAGCATCACCTGGCTTGTCTCGGGCCTATCCGTCGGGGTGGCGCTGGGCTACGCCGCGTCCGGGTGGGTGGTCGACGCGGCGGGCACGACGGCGGGCTACCGCGTGTCCTGTGCGGCGGCCGTGCTCGCCGCCGCGACGGTCTTCCTCGCGCTGCCACGGCTGACCCGCTCCGTCGCGCAGCGAAGCACGGCGGAGCACGGGCCCGGCATTTCTGGTGGTGACGGAGCGTTGTGATGCCCGGATCCGCCAACTGGGTGACCATCGGCCACCAGGGTGACCGGACCGATGCCCTTCGCGCCGTCAGGAGGGGGCACGGCGCCTGCCGGGACGGACCGATGCGACGGTTGACCTGGGGTCGTCAGTCCGTCGCGAGGGAGATCTCCGTCGCCTTGATCAGCGCGACGACCGAGGACCCCGCCGCCAGGCCCAGATCGGCCACCGCGTCCTTCGTGATCGCGGCCGTCAGCTCGCCGCCGACGACGCCGACCTTGACGCTTGCCATCGCGGCACCGGCGGTGATGCCGTTGACCGTGCCCGGGATCTGATTGCGGATGCTCAGGCCCTCGACCGCGGCCGTGGCCAGGGAGACCTCCGTGGACTTCACCAGGACACGTACGACCGAGCCCGGCGCGAGGCCCAGCGCCCGGACGGCCTCCAGAGTGATCGCGGCGGTGATCTCCTGGCCGCCCTGAAGGCGGACCCCGACGGTCGCCATGACCTCCCCGGGGGTGACGGAGACGACCGTGCCGGGGATCTGATTGCGCATGCTCAGGCTCATGGAAGCACCGTAGCCACGGGCGGGGGAGGCGGCCGGTCGGCGCGCTTGCGGCATGCTCCAGGCAATCTGGCACGGCGGCGCCTTCACCCGGCGGCGCTCGGGAGGCGCCGGACGCGCGTGGGCGCGCCCCTCATCGGGGCGCGCCCACAGTTCTGTGACCGTCGATCAGAAGGACGAGACCTTGAGGAGCTTCTCCTTGATGCCGTCGGGGTCCTGGGAGGGCCAGGTCCAGTCGACGCCGCCGGCGGCCTGCAGGGCCAACTTGACGGCCAGGGGGGATGCGCCTGGGTGGGTGGCCTTGTACAGTGCCGCGCCGCCCGCGACGTGGGGTGCCGCCATCGAGGTGCCGGACAGCGTCGAGTAGCCGCCGAATCTGTACGTGGAGCGGATACACACGCCTGGTGCGATCAGGTCGACATCGGCGCCGTAGTTGGAGAAGTCGGCAAAGGTGTCGTCCTGGTCGGTGCGGCAGGTGGGCCGGCCGGCGCCTCCGGGCTTGCCGTCGAAGTCTGCCAGGGCGCTGACGGTGATCACTTCGTCGTACGCGGCCGGGGTGGTGTTCTTCGCGTCGGCGTGGTCGTTGGCGGCCGCAACGGTGTAGGTGATGCCCTTGGCGACCGAATCACAGATGGCCCGGTGCATGGCATCGCCGTTGGTCCTGCCGCAGTTGCCGTCGTCGGTGCCCTCGCCGCCCAGACTCATGTTGGCGACTTCGATCTGGCCGGCGTGCTGGGTGACGTAGTCGATGCCGCAGATGACGTCCGCCGTGCTGCCGAAGCCGCTGGCGCTGAGCACCTGCACCGGCCAGATCCGGACACCCGGTGCCATACCGACGACTCCGGTGTTGTTGTCCAGGGCGCCGATGATTCCGGCGACATGGCTGCCGTGGCCGTGGTAGTCCTCAGGAGGCATCGGGGGCAGGAAGGGCAGCGCGGGGGCCGTGCAGTTCTTGCCTCCGGCCCTGTACACGTTCAGGTCCGGGTGGCTCAGATTCACTCCGGTGTCGATGACAGCCACATCGGCATTGACCCGGGTGTCCTTGCCGTCGATGGCGGCGGTTGGGCTCTTGTCCGCCTCCGCCCGGTCCACACCGGTCGGGACCGTCTGGGCGGCGACTCGTACCCACCGGTCGGGCTGCACCGAAACATGCGGGTCGGCGGCGAGCGCGGCTGCGGCGGCCGGGGTCATGGTTGCCGCATAGCCGTGGGCCGCGTAGCGATAGACGTGGCGCACCACCGCACCGAGGGTGGAAGCCTGCTGCACAGACGCGTCCACAGCCGCATCCATGTCGGCGGCGTCCTCGGTGGTGTCGGCGAGGGTCACGATGTACCGGCCGGGGATCTGGCCCGAGTGGCTGGAGGGGGCAGACTCCGTGGCCGCGGTAGAGGTCGGTGAAGCCGTCAGCAGGGCAAGAGCGAGGACGGCGACGCCGAAGAATTTATGCATCCCGGACCTTTCGTGAGCGCTGTGGGGGCGAGCCGAACCGGCACTTCCTGGTCATTTGCCCTGGAAATATTCGGTTCGCATCGCGCCCACAGCTAGCAGGTTTGCGAGCGATGCGGCGGCCCGACATACGGCGACCAGGGGATTCTCTGACCCTCTGTCAACCATGTAGCCCTGTAGGGCCCTCGGTGCGGCCTACGAACCGCGCGCCCATGGCGTCCCGCGCGCCGAGGCCCGACGGGACTTCCGTAGGACGAGTGTCAGGGTGACGGAAGCCGTGATTGTCGCGCTCTGAGAGTGATGACCCCCGGGCGGGGCGAGGAACCGGCCAACCCTGAACAAAAGTCGAGCGCTCCTTTTCTTTACCAGGCAGAAGTGGGAAATGGTCGCGGTTCCGGAACTCTTGTTCCATGCCTGCGGTTTGTGTAAGGGTGAGCTTCCTCGCGTCTGAACATGGTGATTCTTGTTCAGTCGTTCGAATTTCACTGCGGTACAGACCAAGTAGGGCGCACTCTTTCAAGCGACAGATATTTCTCCGGGCCGGCAACTCGGGCCGGGGAACCGGTAACCGTTCAACCCCCCACCGCAATGCCCTGGATGGAACACGTCATGCAAAATCCCCGTACTCCGGGTCCCGTCCCTCCCTCTCGTACCGGCCTCAGCTCCGGGGACTCCGACGAAGGTCTCGCGGCGACACTGCGGACCGGCGGGGGGAAGGACGAGATACGTCCCGTAGCGGTGCTGCTGGCGAGGCACTGGCAACCCGTCTTCGACTACACGTCGATCTGCTCTCCATCGGCCACAGCGGCGTCCATGCTCGCCACCGCCGCCTGCAACAAGGTGTTGGAGAATCTCCGGCAGGTGCGGACGACGGCCGCACTTCGTCCGCTGCTCTTGGTGACGGCCCGTCAAATCGGCAAGGCGTGGGCGGCCGACGAGCGGGTCACCGCACTGCCCGAACTCCAGAATCCGGACACCGGCCGTTCGGTTCCGGTCGACATGTTCACCATCCCGGAGAATCGGGCGCTCGTCGCACGGGCATTCCAGGCATTGCCCGGGCCCGCCCAATGCCTGCTCTGGCACGCCGAGGTCGAGGCTGAGGGCATATCCGTACCGGCTGGTTTGCTGGCCATTGATCCGCGGGGTGCGGCGGCCCAGCTGGAGCAGGCCCGGGAAATCTTCCGCGCGGCATGCCTGCGGTTGCACGTGGAGCTGGCCCCGGACAGCGAATGCCGTCACTTCAGCAGGCTGCTGGACGTATCCCTGCGGCGGGGCGGCACGCTGATCCCGGACATCAAGGCGCACTTGGCGAAATGTCAGCACTGCCGCTTCGGTGCGGAACAACTCGACCAGGTCGGCGACCGGCTCGCCCTGCTGATCGCCGAGGCCGTACTCGGCCGGGCCGCCCAGCCCTATCTCGACTCGCGGCCCGCCCGCAACAACGCCCGCTTCCAGGCGAAGGCCGCCAGGGCGGCGGGGGGATCCGGGGTCGCCGGAGTGCGCGCGGCGGTACGCGGCGCCGGACGGCACTCGCGGGGCGGACGCCCGCGCGCGCTGCCCCGCCTCCCGCTGACCCCGCGCGGGCGCGGCGCGGTCGTCACCGGGCTCGGGATCGTGACCGGCCTCCTCGTCGTGGCGGCGGTCGTCACCGAACTCTGGCCGGAAGACGGCAGCCACGCGGGGCCCGCGGTGCCGAGCGGCTCCGTCACGGCGATGCCCGCCCCCGGATCCCGTATGCCGTCCAGCCCACGCCCCCAGCCGTCCACCACCTCCGCCGCGCTGCCGACCGGCCCGCTCAACACCAGGCTGCGCAATGTCGGCGCGGATCTGTGCCTCGACATCAAGGACCAGAGGGTGGAGGCAGGTGCCGAGGCGACGTTGGCGGCGTGCTCGTCGGCGGTGACCCAGCAATGGGTGTACGAGACGGACGGGCTGCTGCGCAGCGCGGCGGCCCTCGATCTCTGCCTCGACTCCCATCAGCTGGACGGGGTCGCCGAACTCGGGGCCTGTACGCAGGCGTCGGCGGCCGATGCGGGGGACGTGCGGTACGACGTGACGATCCAGGGCGATGTGATCCCGCGCTGGAACGACGGACTGGCTCTCGTGCCCGCGTCGCCCGAGGCCGGGTCGGCGGTGGTCGTCAAGATGAGGGACGGGTCGCCGGGGCAGCGATGGGCCACTGACAACGTTGCCCCCGGGGTGCCGAGAGCGCGGTCGAGCGCGGACACGGGGCATCCCTCGACCAAGGAAGTCAACGTGCCGCCCGTGGGCAGCTCCGGCGGGCACCCCACCAGTACGGGCGGCGCGGCGGACCCGGCGCCGACGCAGCGGTACGGCGAGACCCGGTCGAGCGTGCGCCGCGTCAACGACGGCGGCGGTACGGGTCCGGCCGTCGCCCCGGGCGCTGAGCGGGAGCTCCGGGTGCGCCCGGCGGCGGTGACGAGCCTGCTGGAGTCGAGGTCCAAGAGTGCGACCGGCGCCCCGGAATCGCGGGTCCCCGCTGACGAGGAGGCTCATCGGGCGGCCGTGCCGGAGTCATAGCGGGCCCGGCCATGACCGAGCCCCGCCGGTGGCGCCATGACCGAGCACCCTGGCGGCCCGGCCGGCGGCTGCTTCGCCACCGGCGGCCCGGTCTCCGGCGACCGCACCAGCACCCGTTCACTGGACGTGCTGCGCCCCGGTGGACTGATCGTCGCGGTCCCCGGCGGCGTCTCGCCCGAACTCCTCCAGGAGGCCCAGTCCCGGGGGCTGCGCACCAGCCCCTTCCTGGTCGAGCCCGACGGCCCGGCCCTGACCCGCATTGCCGGACTCATCGACGCCGGCGAGGTGAGCGTGGAGGTCGAGGAGGTCTTCCCGCTGGAGCAGGCCGCCCAGGCCCACACCCGCGGCGCGAGCGACAGCACCCGCGGCAAGCTCGTACTGCGCGTCACCACCTGACCGCCGGTCCACCGTGTTCGCACGGGGGCAGCGCACGGCGCGCCGCCCCCTGCGAGCACGATCGCCCAGGCCGGCCCGATGACCGGTCAGAGTCCCGGCGGCAGCGGCAGCGCCACTTTGACCGCGTACACCGCCACCAGCCCGTACCCGATCCGGAACGTCCATGCACGGGCGGTGTCCGAGATCCGGGCGCCCGCGAACCCGCCGGCCGCCACCAGCAGTTGCTGCCAGCCGAACGAGGCGAGGAACACCGCGCCGACGAACACCGCCCCCGCCGCGCCGGTGCTCAGGCTCGCCCCCTGAGCGGTGGTCAGGGCGGCGAAGTACAGCGCCGTGGTGGGGTTGATCAGCGTGATCGCGGCGAACCGGGTGAACGTCCGCACGGCCCCCGCGTCCCTGGCCTCGTCTCCGCCCTCCGCGGCGGGGCGAGGGCGCCGCGAGGCGAGCAGTCCGCGCACCGCGATCACCGCCAGCACGGCTGCCGACACCAGCCGCACCCAGGACTCCACGCCGGACAGCGCGGCGGCGACGAGCGGGCCCAGTGCCGTCGCCACCGCGGCATAGGCGCAGTCGACGACGGCGACCGCGGCCGCTGCGGCCACGGCTCCGCGGCGGTCGCGCATGCCCTGCTGGATGAGCAGCACGCCCACCGCCCCCAGGGGCATCGCCACTCCCAGGCCCGCCGCCGCCCCCGCCATCGCCGTTGTCCACATGTTCATGGCGGCCACTGTCCGGCCGCGGCTGTCAACGGCGCGGCCGTATTCCGCCTGGTACTGCGACAATCGCGGTATGGACCGTCTCGACAGCGAAATCCTCGGTGTCCTGCGTGAGGATGCGCGGATCTCCTACCGCGATCTCGGAGTCCGCGTGGGCCTCAGCGCCAACGCAGCCGCCGAGCGCGTGCGCCGGATGCTCCGTGACGGTGTCATCCGCGGGTTCACCACGATCATCGACCCCACCGCCGACTCCCGCGCGGGCCTCGTCGTCTTCATCGACGTCACGCTCCGGCTCGACACGACGAACGAGGAGTTCGAGCGGGTCGTGCTGAAGCTGCCCGGCATCACCGAAGTCGTGCACGTGACCGGCGCGCACGACTATCTCGTACGCGCCAGAGCCGCCGACCCCGCCGAACTGGACGCACTGCTGCGCACCCTCAAGCGCGAGGCGGGCGTCGCCCAGTCGAGCACCCGGATCGCGCTGCGGGCCGCTACCGGGGGACCTGCCAGGTGATCGTCCCGTGCCCCTGGCTCATTCGGCCCCGGCGAGGGGATCGAGGACCAGCGGCTGGATCTTGTTCTCCAGCATCGAACCGAGGCCCAGGATGGCGCAGACGTCCGGCCGTTCGGCGATGTGCACAGGCATACCGGTCGCATCTCGCAGCATCTGGTCCAGGCCCGGCAGCAGCGCGCTGCCGCCGACCATCATGATCCCGCGGTCGGCGAGATCGGCCACCAGATCCGGCGGGCAGTCCCGCAGCACCTTGCCGATGCCGTCGAGGACGGAGGTGAGCGGGGTGTGGATCGCGTCGCGTACGGCAGCGGTGTCCACGCGCACCGAACGGGCCAGGCCGGTGGCCACGTCCCGGCCGTGGATCTCGGTCGACGCCGGGCCGTGAGGGGTCAGGCCGTTGCCGTGCAGGGCGAGTTGCAGGGGCCGGACCGACTGGCTGGGCAGCATCAGCTCGTGCTGGTGGCGCAGGTGCTGGATCACCGCGTGGTCGATGGCGTTGCCGCCCACCGGGATCCGCTCGGCGGTGACGATCGCGCCGAGCGAGAGGACGGCGACCTGTGTGGTCGCCGCGCCGCACACGAGGATCATGGTGGCCACCGGCTGCTCCACCGGCAGCCCGCAGCCGACGGCCGCGGCGATCAGGGTGTCGACGAGCTCGACCCGGCGGGCGCCGAGTCCGACGAGGGTCTCGACGGCGGCGCGCTGGGCGAGCGGGTCGCTGTCGTGCGGAGTGCAGGCGGCGGCGCGCAGCCTGGGCTTGCGGCGCAGCTGGCGCCGGAGCTTCTCGCCGAGGAGGTGACGGAGCATCCGCTGAGCCATGTCGATGTCGACGACGGTGCCGCCGGAGACGGGGCGGGCGACGCGGATGTAGTCAGGCGTACGGCCCGTCATCTTCTCGGCGAACGAGCCGACGGCGATCAGCGCGCCGGTGCGGGTGTTCACGGCGGCGACGCTCGGCTCGTCGACGACGAGCCCCGCCCCTTTCACGAAGACCCTGGTCCTCGCGGCTCCCAGGTCGACGGCGACATGGCAACGGCGCAACTGCTCAAGGCTGACGGTCACGGCGGATCCTCCCGAGTGCGGTACGTGTTCGCATCGTGCGATCGCCGCCAGACGTGCGCGCGCTGGGTGAGCCGGTCGGGGGTACGGAGCTGACGACCCGCCAGATCAGCTCCGCCGTTCGAGGGGTTCCCCAGGGGTGCCACGGGTGACACTCACGGGCGCAGCCTCTGCAGCAGTCCCCACGTGAACTCCGCCACGCACCGCTCGCCGCCCGGAAGCGTCAGCTCCAGCTGCCATCTCGTCGGAGCCGAGCCCTCCATCGGCCGTGCGGGCGGGAACGCCCTCGCCGCCTCGTCCACCGTGCACGACCACGGCTTGAGGTCCTGTGGCGTTCGCAGCGAAGGGCCCGGCGCCCCGGGCGCGCGGACCAGCCATTCGTTCCACACGGCCCCGCGCCCCGCCACCAGTACCTCGAAGCGCAGATCGGGCCAGAGCGGTACGGGCCACAGCAGCGCGTCGCACTCCAGGTCGCCGATCCTGCGGCGTACGACCCTTTCCGGCTCGCCGAGCACCGAGCGGTAGCGGGCCAGTGCGCCGCGGCTTCGGGGCGCGTGGACCATCGCCTGCCAGCGGCGGTTGGCCTCGCGCATCTCGGCGAGCGAGGCCCCCAGTTCGTGGCGGGCGTCCTCGACGAGGCCCGGCTGATGGTCGGCCATGCGGCGCAGCAGCACCAGTTGGAAGTCGCGGGGGCCGAAAGGCGCGGCTGGGGTCATGCCCGACATCCTGCCCCGCTGACCGGCTCGAACGCGCCGTCAACCTGGAGAAGCTGACTCTCCGCGGAGATGAGGATTCCACACACAACCCTCACAAGGTCATTCACCGCTGGTGCCCTCGGGCCGCATAATCTGCGGGCGCCATGGATTACTGCCACCAGTGTCAACGGCACCTCAACGGCGCTTTGGCCTGTGCGGGCTGCGGCACGCCCGTCGAGGAGCTACGGCATCTCAGCCCCAGTGCGCCCGCGGCGGACACCGTCTTCGAACTCGACGAGGTGTCCGAGCCCGTGGGCCACAGGCGTGCGCGCCGTCAGCCCCCTCCCCGCCGGAAGGCGCCCGCGAGGCGCCGGGCCCGTAAGCGGCGTGGCCGCAAGGTGCTGTTCGGCACGGTCGGTCTGGTCCTCGCCGCGGGTGCGCTGAGCCTCGCCGAGCTCGCCTACGAGAACGGGGGCGACGACGGCGCGGCCACCGCGGTCAAGGAAGAGGACAGCGTCGAGACGGAGCCCGCTCCGGAGCCGACGGACGATGTGACTCCGCCGGGCCCCGACGAGGTGACGGAGGCGGCGGTGACCTCGTCCGGTTCCCCGCGCCCGAGGGCAACGGGTACCCGGCGCGCCACGGGCGGCAGCGGTACCGGAAAGCCGACAGTGACCCGGTCCGGCTCGCTCGGCAGACCGCCCGCCTCGTCCTCCGCCCCGGATCCCTCGGGCAGTGCGCAGCCGTCGGGCTCCGCGCAGCCGACCGCGTCGGGCTCGGGCGAGCCCGCTCCGCAGGACCCGGTTCCGACCCCCAGCCCCAGCCAGACGTGCGACCAGTTCCTCTGGTGGTGCATCTAGGGGCTGCGCGGAGTGCTCAGCGCGCCGCGGGGGCCTGGTCTCCCAGCATCCGCTTGAGCAGGTCCCGCAGCACCGTCCGCTCCTCGTCCGAGAGCTGGGCCAGCGGCTCGCGCGCGAAGTCCAGCGACTGACGCAGCCGGCGCGCGGTGTCCATGCCGTCCTCCGTCGGGGCGGCGAGCTTGACCCTGCGGTCGCCCGGATCGGGCCGCCGCTCCACCAGGCCGCGTGCCTCCAGCCGGTCGACGATGCCGGTGATGTTCGACGGCTCGCATTTCAGTGTCTCGGCGACCTGCCGCATGGGAAGGGGCTCAAGGGCCAGCAGCCCCAGCACCCGGGCCTGCGCCCCGGTGAGTGAGTGCTTGGCGGCGGCCTGGTCGTACTCCGTGTGGTAGCGGGCCACGACGGCGCCGATGAGCTCGACGACTTCGATGGTCAGGGGGTCTGTGCGTTCAGTGGCCATGGGTGCCAGGATACCCAGATACTTGACAACATGAAATATCCAGGCGCATGGTTGTTTCAGATAGTGAAGCTTTTCTAGGAGGAACGCAGCATGTCCGCACTTCCCACGTCCAGCCGTGAATGGCACCTGATCGCCCGCCCGCACGGCTGGCCCAAGGCTGAGGACTTCGCTCTGCGTGAGGCTCCGGTGACCGAGCCGGGCGAGGGCAGCATCCTTGTGCGCAACCACTACTTCTCGGTCGACCCGTACATGCGCGGCCGGATGAACGACGTGAAGTCGTACCTCCCGCCCTTCAAGCTCGACCACCCCATGGAGGGCGGCGCTGTCGGCGAGGTCATCGCTTCGAGCGCCGAGGGATTCGCCGTCGGCGACCACGTCCTGCACGGGCTCGGCTGGCGCGAGTTCGCCGAGGTGCCCGCCCAGTACGCCACCAAGGTCGACGCCTCCCTCGCCCCGCTCTCCGCGTACCTCGGTGTGCTGGGCATGACCGGCCTCACCGCCTACGCCGGTCTCTTCGACGTCGCGTCCTTCAAGGAGGGCGACGCTGTCTTCGTCTCCGGCGCGGCCGGTGCGGTGGGCAGTCAGGTCGGCCAGATGGCCAGGCTCAAGGGCGCGTCGCGGGTCATCGGCTCGGCCGGATCCGACGAGAAGGTCAAGCTCCTGGTCGAGCAGTACGGCTACGACGCGGCGTTCAACTACAAGAACGGCCCCGTCGCCCAGCAGCTGAAGGAGGCCGCCCCCGACGGCATCGACGTCTACTTCGACAATGTCGGCGGGGAGCACCTGGAGGCCGCGATCTCCTCGCTCAACGTGCACGGCCGCGCGACCATCTGCGGCATGATCGCCCAGTACAACGACACCGAGCCGACCCCCGGCCCGCGCAATCTCGCCATGGTCATCGGCAAGCGGCTGCGCCTGCAGGGCATGCTCGTGGGCGACCACAAGGACCTCCAGCCGGAGTTCGTCCGTGAGGTCGCGGGCTGGATCGCCTCGGGCGAGCTCAAGTTCGACGAGACCGTCGTCGAGGGCATCGAGAAGGGCTACGACGCCTTCCTGGGCCTGCTGCGCGGTGAGAACACCGGCAAGATGATCGTTTCGCTCACCCAGTAGTCTCGGCCCCAGCCACCGCGGTCGTGGGCGCGAGCCGCGGTGAATCGGCAGGAGGAAATCTCTTCATGTCCATCCAGCACTCCGACGTCCTCTACACAGCCGTCGCCACCGCGGAGAACGGCCGTGACGGCCGCGTCGCCACGCACGACGGTCAGCTCGATGTCGTCGTCAACCCGCCGAAGGAGATGGGTGGTTCCGGCGCGGGCACCAACCCGGAGCAGCTCTTCGCCGCCGGTTTCAGCACCTGCTTCCAGGGTGCGCTGGGTGTCGTCGCCCGCCAGGAGAAGGCCGACGTCTCCGGCTCGACGGTCACCGCCGAGGTCGGCATCGGCAAGAACGACGAGGGCTTCGGCATCATCGTCAAGATCTCCGCGACGATACCGAACGTGGACGCCGCCACCGCCCGGGACCTGATCGAGAAGGCCCACCAGGTCTGCCCGTACTCCAAGGCGACCCGCGGCAACATCACGGTCGAGCTCGCGGTCTGAGCGCCACCTCGTAGGTGAGGGCCGCACCCCTAGAAACCGCCACGGGGGCGCGGCCCTCAGCGCATGCTCAGTGCGTCAGCAGCGCCCGGCCGACCTGTGCGAAGACCCCTTTCGGGTGGTCGCGGAACAGCGGCTCGGTGCCGAACAGCACCACCGGTGCGCCCCATGCCGACGTACCACTGACGACCGACGCCCGGCCGGCCGCGTCCCGTGGGCCTCCCGTGCCGTCTTCCAGCGCCCGCCAGTGGCCCGCGACCAGCGGGTTGCCGCTGCCGTACGACTGGTCGGCACGCACACCCCGGCCGAGGCCGGTGAACCACAGCGGGGAGTAGACGAAGGCGTGGGCGGGCGCGCCGCCCGTGATCGCACCACCCGCGTTGGTCACGCGCACCACACCGTTGGCGTCGCCGTTGCCCGCGACCGCCTTGGCCGCCAGCAGCCCGGCGTCCGCGTTGAACGCGGCTCCCTGCGAGCCGAGCCCGACCACGCCGACACCGCTCTTGCGCAAGGCGTCGCGGGCGGCGGGCTTCAGCTTCCCGTACGCGAGCCCGGCCGACACGTACAGCACGTCCGCCTTCGACCAGTCGAAGCCCGCGTTGAGGGCTTCAGTCGACACCGGCAGCACCTCGAAGCCCATCTCGCGCAGCGCGAACAGCTCACCCGCGCTCACCGCAGCCGCCACCCGGGTCCGCTTCAGCGGTGCGACGCCGCGCACCTTCGTGGCGGTGAACGCGACTCCGAAGCGGTCGGCGAGCGCGGCGGCCCGCTCCCGCGCGGACCCCGGCACGATCGCGGACCCGTCTGCCGTACGCCGTACCGAAACCCCCTGCGCGAGAAGCGAGTTGAGCGCGGCGATCTCCTTCGGGTCGTCGAGCCGCAGCCGCAGGTCCCCGAAGGGGGCCACGGAGCCGGTGGGTGCCGCGGCATGCACCGGCCGGCCCACCACATGCAGGTCGCCCGTGACCGCCTTGTCGACCGTCGCGCCCCACAGCCGGCCGAGGCTCCAGCCCGAGATGTCATACATCGTGCTGACTTTCGCGCTGATGTCCCGGCCGTCGTCCAGGATCACATTGGCGACGGCGCGCTTCGGCTGGTGCATGTCGACGACGTACGAACCCGCCCGGTAGACGCGGCCGCCGAGCCGGAAGGGCAGCAACGCCCGCTCCACGCGTACGTCATTGGCGAGCAGATGGTCCACGAGCCGGGCCGCCGCGGTCGACGACCTCTGACCGCGCCCGGCCGGAATGACATAGGCGCGCGGGAAGGTCGTCGTGTACACATCCTCGGGACCGATGCCCGGCACACCCGGCACGGTCTTCTCCGACACCGGACGCTGCGCCTCGCCGGCCGCCGCCCGCCGGAAAGTCTCGATCTGGTCGGCGATCACCGACGTGCGGTGCGTACGCGTGTAGTCGAGGGTCGCGCGCATCGCCGCGCCCGCGATGGCGGTGTTGATCGCGGCCCGGCGGCGCAGTTCGGCCACCGGCAGCGAGTCGTACTCCTCGTTGTTGACCGTCATCGGGAACTCGACGGTGTGCGCGGCGACCGCGCCCTGGAAGGGCATGTACTGCGGGGTGAAGATCGGCGGCCAGTCGTCCCAGCCCTCCTGCTGGTCCCGGAAGGGGATGACCGCCGGCTCGACGCCGTCCTTCGCGGGCGTGTAGCCGAGCCCGTTGACCGCCTTCTCCATACCCAGCGCATTGGCATAGGCATTCTTCAGAAAGAGGTCGTACTCGTAGTTCTCGCCGTGCGGCGGAGTCGTCGGCTCGATCAGCGTGCCGTTCACGTAGCCGTGCAGATCGAGCATGAGGGCGGGCTGCTTGTCGATGGCGATCTGCCGGATGGCGCGCGCCTCGGGCTGGGATCCCGTGATGAAGTCGCGGTTCAGGTCGAAGCCGTTGGCGTTGGTACGGGTACCGGCGATGCGGCCGTCCGGGTTGGCCGTCACATTGAGATGGATACGGCTCTTCGACAGCAGCTCGCGGGTCGGCGCGTCCTTGGCCTTCGCCAGTTGCTCGACGAGCCGCAGGGCGGCGTCCGTGCCCTCCCACTCGTTGCCGTGGATGTTGTTGTTGATGAACACCGGCGTCTTGTACGAGGCCTTGATACGGCGGTCCCCGGCCGCGGCGGCGGGGGAGTTCTCGATCCGTTCCCGCATCCGCTCCTGTTCCCGGGCCTGCCCGGGGCTCTCCGGCGCGGTGACGGTGACCAGGTACAGCTCATGCCCGCCGGCGGAGCGCCCGGCAACCTCGACACTGACCCGGTCGCCCAGCTTCTGCAGGGCGTTGAGCCTCGGCGCGAGTGCGTGGTACGGCGCGAGCCCCAGCTTGATCGACTTGTCGGCAGAGTTCACGGGCGGCACGTCGAGGACGGTGCGGCGTGGATAGCCGCCGCTCTTCGCGAGCCCTGGGGCCGCTGTGGTCCCCGTCCGCAGGGCGTTGACGGCCGCCGGAAGAGGAGTCTTCGCGACCTCGGTGTCGCGTCCGCCGCCTTCGCGTACGGGCTGCGGACCGTCGCGACCCGGTGCGCCGGGGACGGCGGTCGCGGGCGGCGGCGCGAGTAACAGCGCACCCGCGAGCGCTGCGGCGGCGACCAGGGCGGGTCTGGGAATGCCCATGCGCACATGCCTCCATCGTGTCGTCATCGAACAGAACAACGATCAGTACGCAGGGGTCTACCGGATCCAGCCGGTCTGCAACAAGAGCCCCCCGATAGGGTGATCCGCATGCGTGATCTCGGGCTTGGCTTCGGCTACTTGATGAAGGGGCAGCGCTGGGTCGCCGGACACGGCCGGTGGTTCGGCTTCGGGCTGCTGCCCGGGCTCGTGACCCTGGTGCTGTACGCGGCCGCGCTGGTCGGACTCGGCTCCGGCGCCGACGATCTGACCGCGTGGGCGACACCCTTCGCCGACGACTGGTCCTCGCCCTGGCAGGGCCTGTTCCGCGGTTTCCTGACCGCTTTCGTCATCGGCTTCGGGCTGTTCACCGCGGTGATCACCTTCACCGCGGTGACCCTGCTCGTCGGCCAGCCCTTCTACGAGTCGCTGTCCGAGCAGGTCGACCGCACCGAAGGCGGTGACGTGCCCGAGTCCGGGCTGCCGCTGTGGCGGGAGCTGTGGATCTCCGCCCGCGACTCGCTGCGGGTCCTGACGCGCGTCGTCCTGTACGGAGTGCTGCTCTTCGCCCTCGGCTTCGTCCCGGTCGTCGGTCAGACCGTGGTCCCCGTGATCGGCTTCTGCGTCTCGGGCTTCTTCCTCGCCGAGGAGCTCACGGCGGTCGCCCTCCAGCGGCGCGGGATGGAACTCAGGGACCGCCTCGGTCTGCTCCGGGGCCGCCGGCTGCTCACTCTCGGCTTCGGGGTGCCGCTCACGCTGGCCTTCCTGGTGCCGTTCGTCGCGGTGTTCCTGATGCCGGGAGCGGTGGCGGGGGCGACGCTGATGGTGCGGGACCTGGTGGGGCCGGATGCGGACGATGCGGATGCGCCGCCGGCGCCGGCCCCGTACGGCTTGAACAAGGCATAGGTGCCGACGGGACCTCTACGGGCTGGTTCAGAGCCGGAGCTCCGCCACCGCCAGGCCCGGCGTCCCCGTGCCCGCCGTGGTCAGCAGCGCGCCGTCCGGGCCCCAGATCGCGCTGCCGCCCGCGCACTCCCCGACCCCGCTCGGGCCGACCGGGTTGGCGAGGAGCACGTACAGGCCGTTGGCCCGGGCCCGGACGGGGTAGACCGACTCGAACGAGTCATTGCCCACCTCGAGTGCGGAACTCGCCACGTATGCCCGGCAGTTGTCGGCCCGCGCCCGCTCCGCGAGCTCCGGGAAGCGGTTGTCGTAGCAGATCGTCGTCGCGAACCGTACGCCGTCGAGGGTGAACCGGCCGTCCTCGGTGCCCGCCTCGAAGAGGTCGAGCTCGTCGCCGTACGGATGCAGCTTGTCGTAGCGGGCGATCAGTTCGCCGTCCGGGCCGATGACGAGCGAGGCGATGGTGGGCCGCCCGCCGGATCCGCGCGCCGCGCAGTTCACGACGGCCGCGGTGGAGGTGGCGCGACAGGCGGCCCTGACCGGCTCCAGACGCGGATCGTCCGGCGCCACGCACAGCCCCGGGTCCTGCGCGATCAGCTTCAGGTCGTATCCCGTCACCGCCAGCTCGGGGAACACCACGAGCCGAGCGCCCTGCGCGGACGCCGCACGGATCAGGGCGGACATGGAGTGGACGTTGGCCCCGATGTCGCCGGGTACGGGTGTGAACTGCCCTGCGGCTGTCTTCATGCGTCCATCATCGGACACGGTCTCCCCCGGTGGCCCTGCCGGGGGAGACCGCCGCAGCCTCAGCTCACCTGAAGCGCCGTGTCGTCGACGACGAACGACGTCTGCAGCTGGGAGCCTTCCGTGCCGGTGAACTTGAGCGTGACGCTCTGGCCGGCGTAAGCGCCGAGGTTGAAGCTGCGCTGGGTGTAGCCGCTCGCCGCGTTGAGGTTGGAGTACGTGGCGAGCGTGGACAGGACCGTGCCGCTGCTGCTCAGGACCTGGACCTTGAGGGTGTCGTAGGCCGTGCTGGTGGTCGTCTCGGCCGTGTCGATGTGCAGATGGAAGCTGAACGTCGCACTCGTGCAGCCGGACGGGATGGTCACCGACTGGGACAGGGTGTCGGTGTGGGCGGAGCCGTAGCCGTCGAGCCAGGCCTTGTAGGAGCCGGTACGGGCGGCCTCACCGCTGCCGGTGGTGATGACGCCGCTGGTGGCGGACCAGGAGGCGGCGCCGGACTCGAAGCCGGGGTTGGCGACGAGCTGGGCGGCGGTGCAGGTGCCGCCGCCACCGCCGGTGCTGCCGGAGAGCCACTCGGTGGCGTTGAGGGCGAGCGCGGCGTTGGTGCCCGCGGTGTCGTTCCAGCCGTCGTAGAGGGTGTTGCCGGACTGGCCGGTCCCGTCGTCGATGGGCGAACTGTCGCCCCAGACCGCGACCCGGCCACTGCCGAAGGTGCTGGTGGCGAAGAACGCGCCGGTGTTGCCCGAGTAACCCGTGCGGTAGACCAGGCCCTTGACGGCCGGATTGTCGGCGGGCTTGAGGGTGACGGTCGTACCGCTGCGGATGATGCTGCCCGTGACCTTGCCGAAGGAGCCGTTCAGTACCGGGTTGGCGGTGTCGCTGATGGCGCGCGGGTTGTCGGTGGAGACGGAGAGCGTGTCGACCACGAAGCCGAACGGGTCGGTGCTGTCGACGCTGTTGTTGCTCATCAGGTCGTTGATGACCTCGACGGCGTCGTAGCCGTCGTTGTTGCGGTCGGCCCCGGTGTGGTCGGAGACCAGGAAGAGCCCGCCGCCGTTCTGCACGAATTTCATGACCGCGGTCTTCTCGGCCGCGCTGAGCAGCACGTTCGGCTCGGGCAGCACGAAGGTGTCGAAGTTCTGCAGATCGAGCGCGGCGCCGGTGCCGTACGTGATGCTGTTGCCGGAAGGCAGCGTCTTGAGCTGGTAGTTGCCGGTCTTCTGGAGGGCGACACCCCAGGCGGAGATGGCGCCGGTCCAATCGGTCTCCGCCGAGGGAGTCGAGTCCTGCCCCAACGGGTCGGGCTGGCTGGTACCGATGATCCAGTCGGCGTTGCCGGCGGTCTCGGCCTTGCTGTTGTCGAAGAGAATCCGGTGGGGAGTGGCCGCGGCCGCGGCGGGGGCGGTGGCGGCCTGAACGGTGGTCCCGGCGGCGAG
Source organism: Streptomyces sp. SLBN-118 (assembly GCF_006715635.1). NCBI lineage: Bacteria > Bacillati > Actinomycetota > Actinomycetes > Kitasatosporales > Streptomycetaceae > Streptomyces > Streptomyces sp. SLBN-118. The sequence continues at coordinate 2,280,513 of NZ_VFNP01000002.1, read as the reverse complement.
GGCGCCGAAGACGGCGAGGGCGCTGACGAGTCCGCGGGCGCGTCCGGGTCTTCCGGAGCCTCTGGAACTTCTCGAACTTCTCGAACTTCTGGATCCGAGCATCCGGCAGTACCTCCGTGAGGGGTGGGGAGAGGCGGTGCGGGCGCCGATTCTGCGCGCGTAGAACAGCGGGCGGCGAACCGCTGGACGACGCGCTCTTGAACGGTACATGGCGAATCTGGTGCCAACAATGGCCGAAGACGGCCTGGTCCTCGCCTGCGGCGGGCTGTTCCCCATCGGGGCAATGCCCCAGACCCCGTATGCGACCTTCGGCCGCGCGCCCTCAAACGCCGGAGGGGCTGAACCTCAGCCCCTCCGGCGTTTGAGTCCCGGGATCACTCAGCCGACTCCGCCGCCACGCGAATGATCGCGCGGACCTGCGCGATGATCTCCATCCGGTTGCGGACGAACTCCGGGTCCGTGATCTCCGTCGAGTTGCCCGGCCCGAACTGCAGTACCGGCGTGTGCACATGACCCCCCGGGATCGTCAGCCCCAGCCGGTCCCGCAGCAGCGTCGCCCGGTACGCGATCTCGTTCGACAGGTAGTCGCCCCCGCCCCCGGCCCGCGCCGTCGAGCCCGCCGTGGGCCCGTCGGGGCGGACCACCGGGCCCGAGGCGCCGGCCGGGATCTCCGTCACCGTCGTGTTGTCGTACACCGGGAAGCGCCCCGTCCGCGCCGCCACGATCGCCTTGTACGGAAGCGTCGTCGACGTCCACTGCGGCTGCGACGCCGGGTCGCTCACCGGCACCGTCTCCGTACGCGAGATGTTGTCGTTGTCGCCGAACCCGCCCCGCCATGCGCCGTTCGTGCGCTCGATGTCGATACGGCCGACCCGGCCCTGACTCACCGTCGTGAACAGATCCGCCTTCGGAAGCTGCGGGCGCAGCGTTCGCTCGACCGTGCCGTCCGCGAAGTCCTGCCAGCGGACCGGGAAGACCGCTGTCTCGATACGGGCGGGACCGTCGGCCGTACGGATCCACGTCCCGTCGAGCGCCAGCGCCGTCGCCCCGGACGGGTTGCTGATACGGATGTCACGGTCCAGCGTGAAGGGGTCGAAGCCCGTCATCACGATGCGCTTGATGCCCTTGCCCGTGGGGAAATTCATCGAGTCCTGGCCACGGGAGGAGCGCTCGAGCCGGTCGAGGAGCCGGGCCCGCCGCGCTTCGGAGAGCGCGAACTCCGGCTGCCACTGCCGCAGTTCACGGGTCATTCCGAGCCGCGCCCAGTACAGCGGCCGGTCGTCGTCCCGGCTCAGATCGCCGAGTGCCGGTCCGCGGCCCTGGGCGCGGTCGACGGCCCTGTCCCACAGCTGCGAGCCCTGGCGTACGACGGCCCACTCGGCCTGCCGGTAGGTCCGCGCCGCCGCCAGCGCGTCCGCCAACCGTGGTGCCACCACGTCGAATCCGCTGCGCCGCAGGATCACCTGGGGCACGGTCCGGTCGAGCCGCTGCTCCTCCACGGTGGGTGGTGAGACGGCGGCGGGTTCGGCCGCGGCGAGAGGTGAGCCGGCGAGGGTGAGGCTGACGAGAGCGGCGCCAACTAAGTGCAGGCGGACGCGTATCCGGGACACGGGATTCCTTCCGTCGGGTGGCGGAAGTATCGCCGCCGCCCAACTACCCCCGCCAGTAGGTCACATCGGAGACGCCGGGTTTGCGGCAGAGCCCCGGTTCAGGCCGGCGGCTTCGACGACGTGACGTTGCGGTAGGCGATTTCCGCGAGGCGTTCCTGCCCGTCCCTGCTCGGGTGGAACCAGTCCCACCGGCTCAACTGCTCGCCGCTGAAGCGGAAGTCGAACACCGCCCCGCCGTCGTACCGGCAGCGCGGGTCCTTTCCGCAGACGTCCTTCAGCACCTCGTTGTATGCGACGACCCGGTCCTGCACCCGTGTCCGCCGCGTCTGCGCCCGCACACTGACGTCGTCCGCGTCGCCGAGCATCGACGCGCAGATGCCCAGTTTCCAGATCTGCTTGCCCAGCGGGTTGCCGCGCCCGGCCGACCACAGCCGTTTGAGGTCCGGCACGCTCGACACGTACACCTGGGCCTTCGGTGCCGTACGCCGTAACTGCTTCAGCGCGGCCTCGAAGGACCGGCGGAAGTCCTCGACCCTCGTCATCCTCTCCGCCGTGTCCGCGCACGCGTCGTTCGCGCCGACCATGACCGTCACCAGTTCGGGCTTCTTCGCCGCCGCCTGGGCCATCTGCCCAGGCAGGTCGGCGACATCGGCCCCGGAGCGTGCGTAGTTCCAGCTGCGCTCGGCGACCTGGGACTCGCCGATGAGGCGCAGGGCCAGGCTGCGTACCCTCGCGTCGGTGCCGGTCGCCCAGGAGACCTCCGGGCAGTCGGAGAGCACCACACACGCGTCGAACCCGCGGGTGATGGAGTCGCCGACCGCGGCGATCGAGTCCGGGCTGCGGTCCCAGACGGGGGTGGGGGAGGGCCGCCGCTTGGCGGGGGAGCCGTGCGTGTGCGGGTCCGAGGAGGAGTCACAGCCGGCCAGTGCGCCGGTCATGAGGAGGAAGGCCGCCGTCAGGGCTGCCGCCGTGGTGCGCGAGCGGCGCGTCCGACGTGTCTCCTGCATCCCCAGTTCCCCTCCGTAATATCGGTCCCAGACGTCCTGCCGAGTGAATGCTTGGTGCGTACGGGCCCCGTGACCGACATTACGTCACCCCTCGGGCATCTACTCACGGTAGCTTTTTCCCGTCGACCCAGAGGTGCCGTGCCCATCGGCCCCAGTAAATTACATCACGTCACATGCTGTCCCTTTTGTGGAGTTTCACTCCCGATGCTGTTTACTGAGGCCGCTGGGAAGACGATCCTCGTCCCACACTGGAGGTCCCGGTGACGACACGTGGCGTTCTGTACGTTCACTCCGCACCGCGCGCGCTGTGCCCGCACGTCGAATGGGCGGTCGCGGGCGTACTTGGCGTGCGGGTCCAGCTCGACTGGATCCGTCAGCCGGCATCGCCCGGTACCTGGAGATCCGAATTCTCCTGGCAGGGCGAGGTGGGCACGGCCTCCCAGCTCGCCTCGGCGCTGCGCGGCTGGCAGATGCTGCGCTTCGAGGTGACCGCCGAGCCCTGCTCCACGGCCGAGGGCGAGCGCTACAGTGCCACGCCCGAACTCGGCATCTTTCACGCCGTCACCGGGATGCACGGCGACATCCTGATCCCCGAGGACCGGCTTCGCGCCGCGCTGGCGCGGTCGGCGCAGGGCGAGACGGACCTGGAGGGGGAGATCTCCAAGCTGCTGGGCAAGCCGTGGGACGACGAACTGGAGCCGTTCCGGTACGCAGGGGAGGGCGCACCGGTCCGCTGGCTGCACCAGGTCGTCTGAATGACGTAGCCGAAAGGGCCCCCAGCCTGGTGGGGGCCCTTTCGGGCGTAGAGGAATCAGACGGTGCGGAACGCGAGCACCACGTTGTGGCCGCCGAAGCCGAATGAATTGTTGATCGCCGCGATCGTGCCCTCGGGGAGCTTGCGGGGCTCGCCGCGCACGATGTCCGCGTCGACCGCCTGGTCGAGGTCGTCGATGTTGATCGTCGGCGGCGCCGTGCGGTGGTACAGCGCCAGCACGGTGGCGACCGTCTCGATGCCGCCGGCGCCGCCGAGCAGATGCCCGGTCATCGACTTCGTGGCCGACACCGCGACATGGTCGAGTTCGTCGCCCAGGACCTTGCGCAGGGCCTTGATCTCGGCGATGTCGCCCTGCGGGGTCGACGTGGCATGCGCGTTGAGGTGGACGACCTCGGACGGCTTGAGGTCCGTCGCCTCCAGCAGGTTCTGCATCGCGGTGGCGATGCCGCGGCCGGTCGGCTCGGGCTGGGCGATGTGGTGGCTGTCCGCGGACAGGCCCTGGCCAAGAACCTCGCAGTAGACCTTCGCGCCGCGCTTGGCGGCGTGTTCGGCCGACTCCAGGATCACGACGCCCGCGCCCTCGCCGAGGACGAAGCCGTCACGGGCGGTGTCGTACGGGCGGGAGGCCTTCTCGGGCTCGTCGTTGTTCTTGGACATCGCCATCATGTTGGCGAACGCCGCAATGGGCAGCGGGTGGATGGCCGCCTCGGTGCCGCCGGCGACCACGACGTCGGCGCGGCCGGTGCGGATCATCTCGACGGCGTAGCCGATCGCTTCGGCGCCGGACGCACAGGCGGAGACCGGAGTGTGCACGCCCGCCCGGGCGTTCACCTCCAGGCCGACGTTGGCGGAGGGGCCGTTGGGCATGAGCATGGGCACGGTGTGCGGGGAGACGCGGCGTACGCCCTTCTCCTTGAGCACGTCGTACTGGTCGAGCAGAGTGGTCACGCCGCCGATGCCGGAGGCGATGACCGCGCCCAGGCGCTCGGGGAGAACGTTGACGTCCTTACCGGCCGGTGCGCCGAAGCCGGCGTCCGCCCAGGCCTCACGGGCCGCGATCAGCGCGAACTGCGCCGAGCGGTCCAGCTTGCGGGCGAGCGGGCGCGGCAGGACCTCGCCCGGGTCGACCGCCGCGGGTGCGGCGATCCGGACCGGGAGTTCGGCGAAGCGCTCGCCCTCGAGGGGCTTCACTCCGGAGCGCCCGGCGAGCAGACCCTCCCAGGTCGATGCGCTGTCGCCACCCAACGGTGTGGTTGCGCCGATACCGGTGACGACCACGGTGCGATTGGTCGAGCTCACAGGAATTCTTTCTCCACGTGTAGAGGGTGCTGAATTGTCACGGCGCCACCGCCGGGTGGCGACAAACGCGATTCAGGCTCAGGCCTGGTGCTTGGCGATGTAGTCCGCGGCGTCGCCGACAGTCTTCAGGTTCTTGACGTCGTCGTCCGGGATCTTGACGTCGAAACGCTCTTCGGCGGCGACGACGACCTCGACCATGGACAGCGAGTCGACGTCCAGGTCGTCGGTGAAGGACTTGTCCAGCTGGACGTCCTCGACCGGGATGCCGGCGATCTCGTTGACGATCTCCGCGAGACCGGTGACGATCTCTTCCTGAGTGGCGGCCATGTGGCGCTCCTTCGGTGTTGTATCAGAGGGTGTGGCGTCCGGAAGATCCGGTTGCCTAGGGGAGGGTAACGACCGTGGCTGCGTAGACGAGACCCGCCCCGAAGCCGATGACGAGCGCGGTGTCGCCGCTCTTGGCCTGTCCGGTCGCCAGGAGCCGCTCCATCGCGAGCGGGATCGAGGCGGCCGAGGTGTTGCCGGTGGTTTCCACGTCACGGGCGACCGTGACGTGCTCCGGCAGCTTCAGAGTCTTCACCATCGAATCGATGATCCGCATATTGGCCTGGTGCGGGATGAAGACGTCCAGGTCGTCCGCGCTGATTCCGGCCGCGTCCAGCGCCTGCTGGGCGACCTTCGCCATCTCGAACACGGCCCAGCGGAAGACCGCCTGGCCCTCCTGGGTGATCGCCGGGAACTTCTCGACGGTGCCGTTGCGGTAGTCGTCCCACGGCACGGTCTGCTTGATGGTGTCGGACTTGTCGCCTTCCGAGCCCCAGACGGTCGGGCCGATCTGCGGCTCCTTGGAAGGGCCGACGACGACCGCGCCCGCGCCGTCACCGAAGAGGAAGGCCGTCGCGCGGTCCCCCAGGTCGGTCAGGTCGCTCAGCCGCTCGACGCCGATGACCAGTACGTACTGCGCGGAGCCCTCGACGACCATGCCCTTGGCGAGGGTGAGGCCGTAGCCGAAGCCGGCGCAGCCCGCGGAGATGTCGAACGCGGCCGGCTTGACCGCGCCGATCTTGTCCGCGATCTCGGTCGCGATGGCCGGAGTCTGCTTGAAGTGCGAGACGGTGGAGACGATGACGCCGCCGATCTGCTCCGGGGTGATCCCGGCGTCGGCGATCGCCTTGCCTGCCGCCTCCACGGACATCGCGCTGACGGTCTCCTCGGGGGAGGCCCAATGACGCGTCGCGATGCCCGAGCGCGAGCGGATCCACTCGTCAGAGGAGTCGATCGTCTCGAGGATCACCTCGTTCGGCACGACGCGGGTGGGGCGGTAGCCACCGACACCCATGATGCGTGCGTACGGGGCGCCCTGGCTGGGCTTGATCTTCGTCGACATGCTCTGCGGCTCCTTGTCAGGCTGAATGCTCGGCGACAAGCGTGCGGGCCGCGTCGAGGTCGTCGGGGGTCTTGAGCGCGAGCGTCTGCACGCCCGGCAGGGCGCGCTTGGCGAGGCCCGTGAGCGTGCCGCCGGGGCAGACCTCGACCAGGGCGGTGACGCCCTGCTCCTTGAAGGTCTCCATGCACAGGTCCCAGCGGACCGGGTTGGCGACCTGGCCGACCAGCCGGGCGATGACCTCGTCGCCGGTGGAGACGATGTGGCCGTCCTTGTTCGAGACGTACGGCAGGACCGGGTCGGAGACCGTGAGGTTCCGGGCAGCCTCCTTGAGGGCCGCGACCGCGGGCGCCATGTGGTGCGTGTGGAACGCGCCGGCCACCTTCAGTGCGATGACACGGGCCTTCTCCGGCTTGTTCTCGGCCAGTGCCGCCAGTTGCTCGGCGGTGCCTGCGGCGACGATCTGGCCGGCTCCGTTCACGTTCGCCGGGGTCAGGCCGAGGCTTTCGAGATGGGCGACGACCTGCTCGGGGTCACCGCCGAGGACGGCCGACATACCGGTCTCGGTGACCGCGGCGGCCTCGGCCATGGCCAGTCCGCGCGTACGGACGAAACCGAGTGCGGCGACCTCGTCGAGGACACCGGCGAATGTGGCCGCGGTGATTTCGCCGACGCTGTGACCTGCGACGGCGCCGGGGCGAACCTCACCGAGCGCCGCGGCCGAGAGCAGGCCGGCGGCGACGAGGAGCGGCTGTGCCACGGCGGTGTCGCGGATCTCGTCCGCGTCGGCCTTCGTGCCGTAGTGGGCAAGGTCGAGCTCGATGGCGTCGGACCAGGCCGCAATGCGGTCGGCAGCGCCGGGGAGGTCGAGCCAGGGAGTCAGGAAGCCGGGCGTCTGAGCGCCTTGGCCGGGAGCGACGAGTACGAGCACCCTCACACTTTCTCTTGTGGACGGCTCCAACCGCCCGTGGGGACAGGGACCAAGAAACGTCAGGGGAATTGTTGGTGTTCGACAAAAGTCTAGGGCTGCGAATCTGCGTCGGCCAGACGCCCGAGGATGAGCGCAATCCGCAGCGTGAACGCGGAGCGAACATCGGAGGGTGACCATCCGGTGACGTCGGTCACACGTCGCAGCCGGTAGCGCACGGTGTTGGGGTGGACGAAGAGCATTCTTGCAGCGCCCTCGAGGCTACTCGCCTGCTCCAGATAGACGCTCAAGGTTTCCAGAAGCGCCGACCCCGCTTCTTCCAGCGGTCTGTAGATCTCCTCCACCAATTGCTCCCGCGCGCCCGGGTCCGATGCGATCGCGCGCTCCGGCAGCAGATCGTCCGCGAGGACCGGGCGGGGGGCGTCCTGCCAGGCGGAACACGCCTTGAGCCCGGCGGCCGCGGCCTGCGCGGACTTGGTGGCGGCGAGCAGGTCGGGCACGACGGGCCCCGCGACCACCGGACCCGCGGCATAAGGCCCGATCAGGGCCTTGGCGACCTGGAGCGGGTTGTCGCTGCCGCCCGCGATGACGACGAGCCGGTCGCCGAGGACTCCGGTGAGGACCTGGAGCTTGGCGTGCCGGGCGGCCCGGCGGATGGCCTCGACGGTGAGTTCGCTGTCGCCGTCGGGCGCGGTGCCGAGGATGACGCAGACGTGCTCGGGGGAGTTCCAGCCGAGCGCGGCTGCGCGGGACACCGCCCCCTCGTCGGCCTCGCCGGACAGTACGGCGTTGACGACCAGCGATTCGAGCCGGGCGTCCCAGGCGCCGCGGGCCTCGGCGGCCTGCGCGTACACCTGCGCGGTCGCGAAGGCGATCTCGCGTGCGTAGACGAGCAGGGCCTCGCGCAGTACGGACTCGTCACCGGGCGCCGCGACCTCCTCGATCGCCGCCTCCATGACCTCGATGGTGGTGCGCACCATCTCGACGGTCTGGCGCAGGGTGATCGCGCGGGTCAGCTCGCGCGGAGCCGTGCCGAAGACGTCGGTCGAGATCGCCTGCGGGGTCTCCGGATGCCGGAACCACTCGGTGAACGCGGCGATACCGGCCTGGGCGACAAGGCCGATCCACGACCGGTTCTCCGGGGGCATCGCGCGGTACCACGGCAGCGTCTCGTCCATGCGTGCGATGGCGTTCGCGGCGAGCCGGCCGGAGGACTGCTCCAGACGGCGCAGGGTCGCGGTATGCGGGTGGGCGGAGTTCGCTGCAGGTTCGGGCACGGGGACAAGATTGCCTTATCGGGACGGCTGAGCGGAGTGGCGGGGCTCCGGTACGCGCATCGGGCCCCCTTCCCGGGTCTACGGTGGGAGTCGTGATTGACGTACGGCGCTCCGCCGACCGCTTCCGCGGCGGCGATCCCGCCTCGGGCATCGAGTCCCTGCACGCCTTCTCCTTCGGGCAGCACTACGACCCCGACAACCTGCGATTCGGTGCGATCCTCGCCTGCAACGAGGAGCGTCTCGATCCCGGTGCCGGGTTCGACGAGCATCCGCACAGCCACACCGAGATCGTCACCTGGGTCGTCGAGGGCGAGCTGACCCATCGCGACTCGACGGGCCGTGCGACCGTCGTCCGGCCCGGCGACGTCCAGCGGCTCAGCTCCGCGGACGGCGTGCGTCATGTGGAGCGCAATGACGCGGACGTGCCGCTGACCTTCGTGCAGATGTGGCTTGCTCCGCTGACGCCGGGCGGCGATCCCGCGTACGAGATCGTGCGCGGTATCGCGGACTCGACGCCCTACGCACTCCCCGAGGCGGGCGCGATGCTGCATGTCCGCCGCCTCTCCCCAGGAGAGCGCACGGCAGTGCCGGACGCGCCGGCGGTGTACGTGCATGTGGTGCGGGGCGAAGTGCGTCTGGTCGATGCGGAGTTGGCCCAGGGGGACGCGGCGCGGATCACGGACGCGGACGGCCTTGAGCTGGCCGCCGTGGTTCAGGCCGAGCTGCTGCTCTGGGAGCTGTACGAGTCCTGAGACCGGTCCTGAGACCGGTCCTGAGACCGGTCCTGAGACCGGTACTCAGCTCAGCTCCGCCAGCACCGCGTCCGTGAACGGCGGCCACGCGTCGATCGCCCACTGCCCGAAGGGCCGGTCCGTGAGCGCCACGCACGCCGCGCCCGCATCCGGATCGATCCACAGGAACGTGCCCGACTGCCCGAAGTGGCCGAAGGTGCGGGGCGAGGACGAACTGCCCGTCCAGTGCGGTGTCTTGGAGTCCCGGATCTCGAAGCCAAGACCCCAGTCGTTCGGCTTCTGGTGCCCGTAGCCGGGAAGGATGCCTGACAGGCCCGGGTGCACGACCGTCATGGCCTCGAGGACGGTACGGGCGTCCAGCAGCCGCGGCGCCTGCACCTCTGCGGCGAAGCGCACCAGGTCGTCGACCGTCGAGACGCCGTCCTTCGCGGGGGAGCCCTCCAGCGTGGTCGCCGTCATGCGCAGTGGTTCGAGGACGGCCTGGCGCAGATACTCCGCGAACGGGATGCCCGTCGCCTTGGCGATGTGGTCGCCGAGCGCCTCGAAGCCCGCGTTGGAGTACAGCCTGCGGGTACCGGGCGGGGCCGTCACGCGGTGCTCGTCGAAGGCCAGGCCGGAGGTGTGGGCGAGCAGATGACGGACCGTGGAGCCCTCGGGGCCCGCCGGTTCGTCGAGCTCGATGGCCCCTTCCTCGTACGCCACGAGCGCCGCGTAGGCCGTGAGCGGCTTGGTGACGGAGGCGAGCGCGAAGCGGTGCGCGAGCAGGCCGTGCGATCCGGCGACGGTGCCGTCCGCTCGTACGACGGCGGCCGCCGCGGTCGGTACCGGCCAGTTCTCGATCATCGCCAGGCTCTGCATGCGTACGAGCCTAAAGGGTGAGTCTCATCGCCGGATCAGGGGTGCGGACGAAGCCGAGCGAGGTGTACAGGGGCTCGCCGTCGGAGGAGGCCCGCAGGTCGATCTTGCGTACGCCGCGCTCGCGGAACGGCCCGAGATACGAGTCCTGCATGACCTTGCGGAGGCGGACCAGCTCTTCGGCGTCATCGGGGGTGGCGCGTCGTGCGAGGCTCATGGTCTTGGAGGTTATGGGGCGTCGCCGGGAAACTGCCATCCATTTCTGCTTGCTTGAAGTGCACTCGAAGGTTTTAGCGTTGAGGACATGACGCTGATCGAGAGCACGCAGGTACGAGTGGACCTCTGCAAGTCGGCTCCCCCTGCGCATCCCCGCCCCGAGGGCCAGGACCGCTACACGATCAGCGAGGTCGTCGCTTTCACCGGGCTCACCGCGCACACCCTGCGCTGGTACGAGCGGATCGGGCTGATGCCGCACGTCGACCGGTCGCACACCGGGCAGCGGCGCTTCACCAATCGCGATCTGGACTGGCTCGCCTTCGTCGGCAAGCTGCGGCTGACCGGGATGCCGGTCGCGGACATGGTCCGCTATGCCGAGCTGGTGCGCGAGGGCGAGCACACCTTCGAGGCACGGCAGGAGCTGCTGCAGCGGACGCGGCGCGATGTGCGCAGGCGCATCGCGGAGCTGCAGGACACGCTCGCCGTGCTGGATCACAAGATCGACTTTTATGCGGACGCCCGGCGGGCGTCGGAGAGGCTCTGAAACCTGATGGCTGAATTCTCGAGGAGTGACGGCAAGATCGCCCAGGTGCGGCTCGGCACCGGCGGACCGCTGGTCGGCATACAGGGCCTGGGCTGCATGGGCATGAGCGAGTTCTACGGGGAGACCGACCTGGCGGCTGCCCGGGAGACCCTGGAGGCGGCGCTGGAGGCGGGCGTCACGCTCTTCGACACGGCGGACGCGTACGGGCGGGGGGCGAACGAGGAGTTTCTCGCGCCGTTCGTCGGAGCGCACCGCGACGAGATCACCCTGGCCACGAAGTTCGCCATCGAGCGGAGTGACGACTCGAAGTTCCGGGCTGTCCGCAATGACCCGGCGTACATCCGCAAGGCCGTCGAGGGGAGCCTGCGGCGGCTGAGGACCGATGTCATCGACCTGTACTACATGCACCGCCGCGACCCGGCCGTGCCGCTCGCCGAGTCCGTCGGCGCGATGGCCGAACTGGTGGAGCGCGGCCTCGTCAGGCACCTGGGGCTGAGCGAGGTCACCGGTGCCGAGCTGCGCGAGGCGCACGCCGTGCATCCGATCGCCGCGCTGCAGTCGGAGTGGTCGCTGTTCAGCCGGGACGTGGAGCGCAGCGCGGTGGGCGCGGCGGCCGAGCTCGGCGTCGCGTTCGTGCCGTACTCGCCGCTCGGCCGCGGCTTCCTCACCGGAGCTTTCGCCGACGCGGGCAAGGACCTGTCCCAGGGCGACTTCCGCAGGCACCAGCCGCGCTTCACCGGCGACAACGCCAAGACCAACGCCGCGCTCCTGGAGCCGGTCCACAAGATCGCCGCGGCGCACGGGGCGACGGCGGCGCATGTGGCCCTCGCGTGGGTGCAGCATCGGGCCGACGTGCACTCGCTCGCCGTCGTGCCGATCCCGGGCACCCGCAGGACCAGCCGGCTGCTCGAGAACGTCGGCGCCACCCGGCTGAAGCTGACCGCGGAGGAGCTGGTGGTGCTGGAGCCGATCGCCGGGCAGGTGGCGGGGGACCGCTACCCGGACATGTCGTCGACGTCGGCGGCGCGCGAGTAGCCGTACGGGCCGAAGCGTTGCCCGCCGCGAGCAGTGCCGCGGCGGGCTCCGTCACTCGCACACGACTCACAGCTCCGCGAGCAGCTGTGCCTTCTTGGTGCTGAACTCCTCGTCCGTCACCAGGCCCGCCTGGTGCAGCTCCCCGAGGTGCCGTATCCGCTCGGCGATGTCCGCCGGGTCGCGCCGCCCCGCCCGCAGCGCCATCACCGGCGCGGAGCCACTGTTGCGTACGGACTCCAGCACCGCCGCGGCGAAGGGCAGCGACTCGTGCACCGGCCCGCGGCTCACCCCGAAGAGCACCGACGCAGGATCCTGGTCCACCTGCCTGGGCGCGGCCGACTCGTCACCCGGATCGTCACCGTGGCGCAGCAGCCTCAGATACCCGTCGAACGCCTCCGGCGAGCGCCACTCCAGGCCGCTCAGCTCCGTCACCGGGAAACTCTGGTCGCCCGCCCGCCACTTGGCGGACGACGCGGCCGTCCGGGACCAGCGGAACGAGACCATCGAGCCGTCGAAGAAGGCCTTTCCGTCGTACGCCTTGAAGTGCATCGGGCCCTCGGGCGCGGCCACGGCGTACCGCTCGGCCGGGGTTTCGGCATCGGCGGGGAGCAGGGCGCGCAGTTCGTCGGCGTAGTACTCGGCGAGTGTCTCGCGCTCCGCGGGCAGCACCAGCCGGTACGGGTCGCAGCCCTCCTTCAGCTGCCCGGCCGCGGCATCCATCAGCGGATCGGCACCGGGTCTGGGCGCAGCGTGCAGCACCACCGTGCCGCGCTTGCCCGGGGAGAGGGTCACCGACGCCAACGCCTCGTGGGGGATTCGGCGTTCGCGAAGCGTCTGGAACAGCTTCGGCGCGCGGAGTCCCCGTTCGAAGCGGATGAGCACGGAGTCGGTCTCGAACTCCCAAGTGGCTTGAATTCCGGCCAGAACATCACCCATACGCCTCATCGTAGGCGGCGCGTGCCCTCGCGTCGCCCCTCGGTGCTCAGGCCCGGCCACGATGCTCTACGCGCGTCAGGCCGCTTCGTTGCCGTAAATACCACTGCGGCACGTGTCGTCGCCGCTGTGACAGGTCACTCCGTCGTAGGAACCGACGCCTATCTCGGCGAAGTTGCTGACGCTCTCCGTACCCGGCTCGAAATAGCCGGTGTGACCGACCGCGTCCGCCGCGGACAGCACCCGCGCGCCGAACTCCGGGGTGACCGGGTCCTCGCCGTGGCCGAGGCCGCCGACCGCCAGATGCGGCACGTCCTGGATCCAGTCGTCCCGATCCCGCATCGCCCAGACGCGGGCCCGGGCGTGGAGCCCGGCCACGTTCTCGGCGCGCATGCCGGGGCTGCCGGCCACCGCCACATCACGCACGCGGGCGGGCAGATGGCGCGCGGCGACACCGCACACGACGGAGCCGTAACTGTGGCAGAACAGCGCGATCTTGGAGCGGCCGGGCAGCGCGCCCGTGAGTGCGGCCAGGCGCACCGCACCGTCCTCGGCGCGGCGGCCCGTGGCCGAGTCCATGCCGATACCGGCGGGTGCGGTGTAGTCGGCCCACGCGATGACCGCCGTACGCGTACGCGGGGACGCGGCCCGCTCGGCGGCGTACAGGGACTCCGCCATGCCCGCCGGCGCGGTGTACTTGCGCGAGGTCCTCTGGAAGGTGAGCAGATTGGTGTCGACGCCTGGGACGATCACCGACACCCGCTGGGCCCGGTCGAGGTCGCCGAGCACCTCGGCGACCTTGCCGGGACCGGACGGATCGAAGGCGAGGATCTGCCGCTCGGGGCTCATGAGTGCCTCGAAGCGGTGCATACGGCGGACGGCCTGGTGATGGCCGGCCGTGGTCAGGTTGACGTCCTTCGCGCGCTTGCGCTCCTCCGTCAGCGAGAGCGCGAGGGCCTTGCGGTTGGCGCGGTAGCGCAGGGTGACCGGAGCCCCGTTGAGATTGCCGACGAGGAGGGGGTACCGGTCGGCGAGACGGGCCCGCTGCGTGCTGCCGATGGAACCGAAGAACGCGGCGAGGCGCTGCGGCGGTGAATCCGGATCGGGCAGCGCCCGCACCCCGACCCGGGCCTTGGCCCAGCCCGCGAGCTCAGCCTCGAGACCGTCGCGGGGACCGCTCTGATGTCGTACTGCGGTCCAGCCGGTGGTCGCCAGCATCATGAACACGACCGCGAGCGCGAGCAGGGCGCGCCAGGCGGTGAGGGTGGGGGAGGAGTCGAAGGAAGTCACTGCGGGACACCCTAGGAGACGCGCGAGGCGGCTCGCGAAGACCGTGAGGCAGATCACGTGTCCGAAGAGAGTACGAAGGGAATGTCGTCACATTCCGTGCGCGGGCGCGCCGCTGCGGTCACCCGGTTTGGGGTGCGCCCCGCCCCGCTCCCACCCGCCGGGACTGTCGCCTATCAGGGTGACGTGCATCGAACGCCCTTCCCCCGGCCGCCGGCCTCCGGTCACGCTGCGGTCAAGTGATCAGTACGACACGGGGGTTACCGACATGCGCATGATCTTCACGGCCGGAGTCCTGGCCGCAGCCCTACTGGCGCCGCAGACGGCTGCCGCCGCGCCACCCCGCCTCGGGGAGTGCGCGGTGGGCGAGTTGTGCCTGTGGGAGAAAGGGGACTTCAAGGGCATCCGCCAGGTCCATGAGCTCTACGGCACCGATGTCGAGAGCTGTGTTCCGCTGCCGCCCGGCACCAGCGCCGAGGCACTCGCCAACCGGACCGGGCGGCCGGTCACCACGTACCAGTCGCAGGAGTGCGAGGAGACCGGCGAGTTCGAGACCTACCCGGGCGATGGCACCTGGGTGCCCCAATCCCCGTACCGGGTCAGGGCGTTCAAGGTCTGGGAACGCTGAAGCGGGGTACCCGCTCTCCGAGCCCCGATTCGACGACTCGAGGAGTGATGATGGCGGGCTTCGGACACACAACGCGCAGGCACCCCCGCTCACGCGGCCGGAACTGGTCGAGGAGCGGGCCGGATCGCGCGGCACTCGGAATCATCGGCCTGATCTGTGCGATCGCCGGTTTCTTCGTGCTGGGGATCGTCCTCGGCCCGATCGCGATCGTCTGCGGATGGCTCGGTATGGGCCGCCGCTGGAACGGTGCACAGCCGGTCCCGGCACTGGCGGCAGTCGTGCTCGGCGGCATCGACACCCTGCTGGCGATCGTCTGGCTCGCGGGAGCCACGGTTCCCGCAAGCGGGATGTGGTGATCGTCAGCCACGCACCGCAGGCTCGTCGGACAGACCGGCCGGGGTGGGCATGGCGCCCGCCCCGGCTTCCGCCTGCACCGCCGTTGCAGGAAGCTCCGTGACCGCCCCGGCCTGTGACAGCGCGGCCACCTGCTCCCGCAGCGCCCGCACTTCCGCCGCCAGCGCCTGGAGCAGCGCCGTCTGCTTGCGTTCCTCGGCGTCGTCCCGCTCGAAGCGGGAGATGAACCATGCCGCGATATTGGCGGTGACGACACCGAGCAGCGCGATCCCCGAAATCATCAGCCCGACCGCGAGCACCCGCCCCAGACCCGTCGTCGGCGCATGATCGCCGTACCCGACCGTCGTCATCGTGGTGAACGACCACCACACCGCATCACCGAGCGTCTTGATGTTCCCGTTCGGCGCGTCCCTCTCCACATGCAGTACGGCAAGCGAGCCGAACATCATCAGCCCCACCACCGCGCCACCGACATACGTCGTCAGAGTGATCTGCGGTGCCATCCTGGCCCGGCGGCCCACCAGCAGCAGCGTCGAGACGACCCGCAGCAGGCGCAGCGGCTGCACCAGCGGCAGCACCACCGCCACCAGGTCCAGCGGATGCTTGCGTGCGAAAAGCCACTTGGCCGGTGCCAGCGCCAGCCGTACGAGGTAGTCGACGGCGAAGGTCCCCCACACCACCCACTCGGTGATCGTGCAGAGCGTTATCACCCACCCGTTGGCGTCGGGCGCCACGATCGGCGCGGCGTACGCGAGGCCGAACGCGACGGCGAGCACCAGAAGGGGGGTCTGCATGCGCTGTTCCCAGCGGACCTGCGCTGTTCGCTGCTTCATGCCTGCATGCTAGAGACGCGTGAAGGCGGCGGGACCCGGCCGGGTCCCGCCGCCTTCACGCCGACAGGTGCTACGCGTCGCCGCCGGCCGCGCCCGGGTCCGCCGCGGCCACGTCGAGCAGCTGGTAGCGGTCCACCGCCTGCTTCAGAACCGAGCGGTCGACCTTGCCCTCACGCGCGAGTTCGGTGAGCACGGCGAGGACGATCGACTGCGGGTCGATGTGGAAGAAGCGCCGCGCCGCGCCCCGGGTGTCCGCGAAGCCGAAGCCGTCGGCACCCAGCGACTGGTAGGTGCCGGGAACCCAGCGCGAGATCTGGTCCGGGACCGAGCGCATCCAGTCCGAGACGGCCACGAACGGGCCCTCGGCGCCGGAGAGCTTCTGCGTTACGTAGGGGACGCGCTGCTCCTCCTCGGGGTGCAGGAGGTTGTGCTGCTCGACCTCGACGGCCTCGCGGCGCAGTTCGTTCCAGGACGTCGCCGACCACACGTCGGCGCGTACGTTCCACTCCTCGGCGAGGATCTTCTGCGCCTCGACCGCCCATGGCACGGCCACACCCGAGGCCATGATCTGAGCGGGGATCGCACCGGCCTCGCCCGCCTTGAAGCGGTAGATGCCCTTGAGGATGCCCTCGGCGTCGACGTTCTCGGGCTCGGCCGGGTGCTGGATCGGCTCGTTGTAGACGGTGAGGTAGTAGAAGACGTCCTCGCCGTGCGGGTGCTCCTCGGAGGAGCCGTACATCCGGCGCAGACCGTCCTCGACGATGTGCGCGATCTCGAAACCGAAGGCCGGGTCGTACGCGACACAGCCCGGGTTCGTCGAGGCCAGCAGCTGGGAGTGGCCGTCCGCATGCTGCAGGCCCTCACCGGTCAGCGTCGTGCGGCCCGCGGTCGCGCCCAGGACGAAGCCGCGCGCGAGCTGGTCGGCCATCTGCCAGAACTGGTCGCCGGTGCGCTGGAAGCCGAACATCGAGTAGAAGACGTACACCGGGATCAGCGGCTCGCCGTGCGTGGCGTACGCCGAACCGGCGGCGATCAGTGAGGCCGTGCAGCCCGCCTCGGAGATGCCGTCGTGCAGCATCTGGCCGGTCGGCGACTCCTTGTACGCGAGCAGCAGCTCACGGTCCACGGCTTCGTACTGCTGCCCCAGCGGGTTGTAGATCTTGGCGCTCGGGAAGAACGAGTCCATTCCGAACGTGCGGTACTCGTCGGGCGCGATCAGCACGAAGCGCTTGCCGATCTCCTTGTCCCGCATCAGGTCCTTGAGCAGCCGTACGAACGCCATGGTGGTGGCGATCGACTGCTGGCCGGATCCCTTCTTGACCGGGGCGTACGTCTTGCTCTCGGGCAGGACCAGCGGCTGGGACCGCACGACACGGGTCGGGACGTACCCGCCCAGCGCCTTGCGGCGGTCGTGCATGTACTGGATCTCCTCCGAGTCGCGGCCCGGGTGGTAGTACGGCGGCGCGCCGCTCTCCAGCTGCTGGTCCGTGATCGGGATGTGCAGACGGTCGCGGAAGCGCTTGAGGTCGTCGACCGTCAGCTTCTTCATCTGGTGCGTCGCGTTGCGGCCCTCGAAGTTCGGGCCGAGGGTCCAGCCCTTGACCGTCTGGGCGAGGATCACGGTCGGCTGGCCCGCGTGGGCCTTGGCCGCCGCATACGCCGCATAGACCTTCTTGTGGTCGTGGCCGCCGCGTCCCAGGTGCAGGATCTGGTCGTCGGTCATGTTCTCGACCATGGCGCGCAGCCGGTGGTCCTCGCCGAAGAAGTGCTGGCGGATGTACGCGCCGGTCTCGGTGGCGTACGTCTGGAACTGGCCGTCAGGGGTGGTGTTCAGCTTGTTGACCAGCACGCCGTCGCGGTCCTGCGCGAGCAGCGGGTCCCAGGAGCGGTCCCAGACGAGCTTGATGACGTTCCAGCCGGCGCCTCGGAACTGGGACTCCAGCTCCTGGATGATCTTGCCGTTGCCACGCACAGGCCCGTCGAGACGCTGCAGGTTGCAGTTGACGACGAAGGTCAGATTGTCCAGGCCCTCGCGGGCGGCGATGGAGAGCTGGCCCAGCGACTCGGGCTCGTCCATCTCGCCGTCGCCGAGGAAGGCCCAGACATGCGACCTGGAGGTGTCGGCAATACCGCGCGCCTCCATGTAGCGGTTCATCCGTGCCTGGAAGATCGCGCCGATGGGGCCGAGGCCCATCGAGACGGTCGGGAACTCCCAGAAGTCCGGCATCAGCCGCGGGTGCGGGTAGCTGGACAGGCCGTCGGGGGCCTTGGACTTCTCCTGGCGGAAGGCGTCGAGGTTCCCCTCGCTGAGCCGGTCGAGCATGAAGGCGCGGGCGTAGATACCGGGGGACGCGTGCCCCTGGAAGAAGATCTGGTCGCCGCCGTCGCCCTGGTCCTTGCCGCGGAAGAAGTGGTTGAAGCCCACGTCGTAGAGGGAGGCGGAGGAGGCGAAGGTGGCGATGTGGCCGCCGACGCCGATACCCGGGCGCTGCGCGCGGGAGACCATCACCGCGGCGTTCCAGCGGGTGGCGTTGAGGACCTTGCGCTCGATCTCCTCGTTGCCGGGGAAGAAGGGCTCGTCCTTGGTGGCGATGGTGTTGACGTAGTCCGTGCTGCGCATCTCGGGCACGGCCACGCGCTTCTCGCGGGCTCGCTCGATCAGGCGGAGCATCAGGTAGCGGGCGCGCTCCCGGCCCCGCTCGTCGACGGCGGCGTCGAGGGAGTCCAGCCACTCCTGGGTCTCTTCTGGATCGAAGTCCGGGACCTGGCTGGGAAGGCCGCCAATGATGATCGGGTTGCGATCTGATCCGGAAGCCACGCTAATCCTTCGCTGTTCGGTGGGTTCTGCCCCTGCGGGAGATACGGGATGTCCAAGCGGTGTCGCGCCGCCTCCCATCGTGTACCGCGGGGAGGAAAACGTCATCTCTACCGGGGGGTAACCCTTGTTCTGACTGACATCCTGACCCAACCCCGGTTCCGGGTCCGGTCAAATCGCAACCTTACGCGCAACCCGCCAATGCGTTTCGTTTGGCTGTTCGGTTCCGATTGGCCCATCGAAGGGAAGAATGCCGCAAAGATGGCCGAATGGTGTGCCGAGCATCACGAGACGGGGTTGAGCGTGTCAGGAGTTGCGCCGAGACGGCCGCAAACGTCACCGTTTCGGCGGTCTGAACGGCCGGGTACTTGCGCGATCCGCCCCGCCCGTGTGGACTACGGCCAACGCCACGCGTACGCGCGCGGCTGCAGCATTTTCCAAACATGATCAGGAGGCAAGCCGTGAGCGCGACCGCGGACCACGCGGAGGAGCGGACCAACCCGGCCATCAGGCTGGGGTTCGAGCCCGGACAGGTGGTCCAGGAGATCGGCTACGACGACGACGTCGAGCAGGAGCTCCGTGAGGGCATCGAGGCTGTTATCGGCCAGGAACTCGTGGACGAGGACTATGAGGACGTCGCCGACGTCGTCGTGCTCTGGTTCCGTGACGAGGACGGCGACCTTACGGACGCGTTGGTGGACGCCATCGGCCTGCTGGACGAAGGCGGCGACATCTGGCTGCTGACGCCGAAGACCGGCAGGGACGGTTACATCGAGCCGAGCGACATCAACGAAGCCGCGCAGACCTCCGGTCTCTCCCAGACCAAGAGCATCAACGCGGGCAAGGACTGGTCGGGCACCCGGCTGAGCGCACCCAAATCCAAGCGCTGAGCCCCCGTACGCCCTGAGGGCCCCCGTCGGCAACCGCCGGCGGGGGCCCTCTGCGTAGGGTGGACCCACCCGAACGGACCAGTCGGGCCCAGCCCAGTGAAGGGACGCAACGTCATGGCGATCGAGGTCGGCACCAAGGCCCCGGACTTCGAGCTGAAGGACAACCACGGCCGCACCGTGAGCCTCGCCGATTTCCGCGGCGAGAAGAACGTGGTGCTCCTCTTCTATCCCTTCGCCTTCACCGGTGTGTGCACCGGCGAGCTGCACGCGCTCCGTGACGAGCTGCCGCGCTTCGTCAACGACGACACCCAGCTGCTCGCCGTCTCCACCGACTCCATCCACACTCTGCGCGTCTTCGCCGAGCAGGAGGGTCTGGAGTACCCGCTGCTCTCGGACTTCTGGCCGCACGGTGAGACCTCCCAGGCGTACGAAATCTTCGACGAGGAGAAGGGGTGCGCGGTGCGCGGAACCTTCATCATCGACAAGGAGGGCGTGGTCCGCTGGACCGTCGTCAACGGTCTGCCGGACGCGCGCGACCTGAACGACTACGCCAGGGCGCTCGAAGCGCTCTGAGCACGCCCCGATTCATCGGCCGACCCCTGCCCGAAAGGGTGTTTTCGACGGGAACCGGTCACTAGGATCCACTCGTTGATCCGATACATCACCGCACGACGGGGGCGCTGCCCCTGACAAACAATGGAGGGACTCGTGGGAGTCAGCCTCAGCAAGGGCGGCAACGTCTCGCTGACCAAGGCCGCGCCCAACCTGACCGCGGTCACCGTGGGCCTGGGCTGGGACGCACGCAGCACCACCGGCACCGACTTCGACCTCGACGCCAGCGCCCTGCTGACCAACGCCGAGGGCAAGGTCGCCAACGACGGCAACTTCGTCTTCTTCAACAACCTCAAGAGCCCCGACGGCTCCGTCGAGCACACCGGTGACAACCTCACTGGTGAGGGCGAGGGCGACGACGAGCAGATCAAGGTGAACCTCGCCTCGGTGCCCGCCGACGTCGACAAGATCGTCTTCCCGGTCTCGATCTACGAGGCGGAGAGCCGCCAGCAGTCCTTCGGCCAGGTGCGCAACGCGTTCATCCGCGTCGTCAACCAGGCCGACAACAACGAACTCGCGCGTTACGACCTGAGCGAGGACGCCTCGACCGAGACCGCCATGGTCTTCGGTGAGCTCTACCGCAACGGCGCGGAGTGGAAGTTCCGTGCCATCGGCCAGGGGTACGCCTCGGGTCTGCGCGGCATCGCGCAGGACTTCGGCGTCAACGTCTGAGCGAGCGGTTCATTCCCTGTCCGGCGCCGCACCTTCCAGTGCGGCGCCGGACGCGCCTGCACCACCTTTGCTTCGTCATCTCGGGGAGGACCATAAACATGGGCGTCACGCTCGCCAAGGGAGGCAATGTCTCCCTCTCCAAGGCCGCACCGAACCTCACACAGGTGTTGGTCGGGCTCGGCTGGGACGCGCGTTCCACCACCGGAGCGCCCTTCGACCTCGACGCCAGTGCGCTGCTCTGCCAGTCCGGCCGGGTGCTCGGCGACGAGTGGTTCGTGTTCTACAACAACCTCAGGAGCCCCGACGGCTCCGTCGAGCACACCGGTGACAACCTCACGGGCGAGGGCGAGGGGGACGACGAATCGATTCTCGTGGACCTCTCGCAGGTGCCGGCCAATGTCGACAAGATCATCTTTCCGGTCTCCATCCATGAGGCCGACAACCGGGGCCAGACCTTTGGCCAGGTCAGCAATGCTTTCATCCGGGTGGCCAACCAGTCGGACGGCCAGGAGCTCGCGCGCTACGACCTGAGCGAGGACGCCTCGACCGAGACCGCGATGATCTTCGGTGAGCTCTACCGCTACGGCGGCGAATGGAAGTTCCGAGCCGTGGGGCAGGGGTACGCGTCGGGTCTGCGGGGCATCGCTCTAGACTTCGGGGTCAATGTTTCCTAAAGCTCGTGTCCGGGTTGATCAAAGACCCGGGCCGGTCCCCGGGGGTGTCTGCTGGGGGTCCGGGGGTCCTCCCCGGGGCAATGCAGCGTAAAGCCGCGCGTAACCCGGGGGAGACCCGTACTCGGCGCGGGGGAGACCCGTACACAACGATTGGGTAGCCAGTGGTACTGAAAACCTTCGGCTGGTCGTTCGCAGTCACTGCGCTCGGCCTGGTCGCGGCGGTGTTCTACGGGGGCTGGTCGGCCTTCGGGCTCGTCGCCATCCTCTCGGTTCTGGAGATCTCGCTCTCCTTCGACAACGCGGTGGTCAACGCCGGCGTGCTGAAGAAGATGAGCGAGTTCTGGCAGAAGATCTTCCTCACCATTGGTGTCCTGATCGCCGTCTTCGGGATGCGGCTGATCTTCCCCGTGGTGATCGTCGCGATCACCGCGAAGATCGGGCCCATCGAGGCCGTCGACCTCGCACTGAACAACCACGACAAGTACGAGCAGCTGGTCACCGACGCACACCCGGCGATCGCGGCATTCGGCGGCATCTTCCTGCTGATGATCTTCCTCGACTTCATCTTCGAGGACCGTGACATCAAGTGGCTGGGCTGGATCGAGCGTCCGCTCGCCAAGCTCGGCAAGGTCGACATGCTCGCCGCCTGCATCGCGCTGATCGTCCTGCTGATCACCGCCGCCACCTTCGCGGTCAACGCCCACCAGTACGGCGGGCACCACGCCGACAAGTCCGCCACCGTCCTCACCGCGGGCATCGCCGGCCTGATCACCTACATGGTCGTCGGTGGCCTCTCCGGCTACTTCGAGAACAAACTCGAGGAAGAGGAGGAGCGCGAGCACGAGGCCGAGGAGGAGGCCAGGAAGGCCGGCAAGCCGGTCTCGGCCGTCAAACTCGTCGGCAAGGCCGCCTTCTTCATGTTCCTCTACCTCGAAGTCCTCGACGCCTCCTTCTCCTTCGACGGCGTCATCGGCGCCTTCGCGATCAGCAACGACCCGGTGGTCATCGCGCTCGGCCTCGGCATCGGCGCCATGTACGTCCGCTCGCTCACCGTCTACCTGGTCCGCCAGGGCACCCTCGACGACTACGTCTACCTCGAACACGGCGCGCACTACGCCATCGGCGCACTCGCCGTGATCCTCCTCGTCACCATCCAGTACGAGATCAACGAAGTCATCACCGGCCTCGTCGGCGTCATCCTCATCGCCTGGTCCTTCTGGTCCTCCGTCCGCCGCAACCGGGCACTTGCCGGGGGCGACGGGGACAGCTCCGACGAGAAGCAGGAAGTCACCTCCGGGGTGTGACCCGGAGAGGATTGAGGAACGCTCTGAGCGGGGCGGCTCCGAGGCTGGGCCTCGGAGCCGCCCCGCTGGGTTCAACGACGCATGTGGGGGTGGGGCATGGCCTTCTGGGACGGCCTGTGGCGGGGCAGGTCACTGCAGTTCGACTCCGGCAGCGCAGCGACCAATTCGATCGAGCTGACCAAACGGCACCCGACGGTCTCGCTCACCAAGCAGGGCGCGGCCACCGGCAATCTGCGCGTCAATCTCTCCTGGCGGATGCGTACGTCCGACATCGAGGGCAGGTCCCGGCAGAGCGGCAGACTGCTGCGGCACCCCTTCAAGCTCTTCCAGCCCGATGTGGTCCAGGCCCACACCCAGGGCGTGGTCAACGTGGACCTCGACCTGGGCTGTCTCTACGAGCTGACGGACGGAAGCAAGGGTGTGGTGCAGCCCCTCGGCAGCTTCTTCGGCAACATCAACGAGCCGCCCTATGTGAAGCTCAGCGGCGACGACCGCTTCGGCTCACCCTCGGGCGAGACGGTCTACGTCAATCTGGACCACCGCGAGTCGATCAAGCGGCTGCTGTTCTTCGCGTACATCTACGACCAGACACCGGCCTTCGACCGTACGCACGCGCATGTGACGCTCTACCCGAGTAACGGGCCGCGGGTGGAGATAGAGCTCGACGAACGCGCGCCGCAGGCCCGTTCCTGCGCGATCTTCTCCATGGAGCACGTCAAGGGGGAGCTGGTGGTCCGCCGGGAGGTGAAGTTCGTCTACGGCTTCCAGGCGGAGCTGGACCGGCTGTACGGATGGGGTCTGCAGTGGGGACGCGGCTACAAGAACCGGGTGTAGGGGCGGAGGGCTCGGCACGAACTCAGGGGCGTACGAACTGAGGGCCCATGGGCGGCAGCCGGAAATTCGGGTCGGGCGCGGGCGCCGCCGCGGCGGCGGGCTGCGGGTAGCCGTACGCCGGCGGTGGGACCGGCTGGGTCGCGGGCGACTGTGGGTAACCGTACGCGGGCTGTGGGTAACCGTAGCCGGGCTGGGGGGCCGTGGACTGCGCGGGCGGCGCGGGGTGCGGGTCGGGCGCCGGCTCGGGCTGGGCGGACGGCTCGGCGGCCGCCTCCGCCTCGTCCACCGAGATGCCGAATGCCGTGGCCAGACCCACCAGACCGGTCGGGTACCCCTGCGCCACCGCTCGGAACTTCCAGCCCTCCCCGCGCCGGTAGAGCTCGCCGCAGATGATCGCCGTCTCCGCGCCCGTCTCCGGCCTCACATCGAAGACGGCGAGCGGGTCGCTGTCGGCCAGGGTCGCGTCGAAGAGCAATATCTGGAGGTCCCGTACATGCTGGAAGGTGTCGCCGTCGGACGAGGCGGCGAGCACGACCTGGTCGACGGACGGGTCGAGGGAGGAGAGATCCGCCTCGACGGTGTCCGTCAGATGCTCCGCGACGCGCTTCTTGGGCAGTCGCCGCACCAGGCCCGACGGGTGCCGCGGCTGGTTGTAGAAGACGAAGTCCTCGTCGGAGCGCACACGCCCGTCGCCGCCGAGCAGCAGGGCCGAGGCGTCCACGTCGGGGACCCCGGCGCCCGGGGTCCAGCGCAGCACGGCCCGTACGGCCGTGGCATCGAGAGGAACGTTCGAGCCCTTCACCATCGCGTGCGTCATGTCCGTCATCCTGCCTTCCCGGTGGCCGCCCTTACAACGCGGGGGCTCCAGGGGCCTGTCGGGCACAGACCCCCTTGTCGTCGGGGCAGGACATGGGCATGGTGCAAGCGGGTTACCTGGATTTCATGGGCTTGGGGAACTCGTGACACATAGTCGTACGTACTATTACCGGCCACGCCAGTTGGGTCGCCAAGGCAGTACGGGGGAAATATATGCGTCACTTTGGGCACATTTCGCCTGCTGTGCGTGACAGTCTGTTCCATCAGGAGCCGTGCGAATTCAGCGCCGCCTCGCCCGCGCGAACCCTCGCGGCCGCGCTGGGCGCAACGCTCTACAGCCCCGCGACCCGTCCCCGGCTCGCCGACGACGTGCTCAAGCTGGCCGGGCGCGGAGTCGTCTCCATGGTGCTCTGCCTGGAGGATTCCATCGACGACGCCGAAGTCGCGGGGGCCGAGGCGAACCTCGTCCGGCAGTTCGCCGACCTCGACGCGCGGGGCGACGAGTTGCCGCTGCTGTTCATCCGCGTCCGCGAACCCGGGCAGATCCCGGATCTCGTGGAGCGGCTGGGGCCCTCGGTCCGACGGCTGTCCGGTTTCGTACTTCCCAAATTCACCGAAGAGCGGGGCGTGCCCTTCCTGGAAGCCCTCGCCGAAGCGGAGAGCGCGAGCGGACACCGGCTTTTCGCGATGCCCGTCCTGGAATCCCCGGAACTTCTCCACCTCGAAACCCGCACCGAGACGCTCACCGGCATCGCGAGCACCGTCGACAAGTACCGCGATCGGGTCCTGGCGCTGCGGCTCGGCGTCACCGACTTCTGTTCCGCGTACGGGCTGCGCAGGTCGCCCGACATGACGGCGTACGACGTCCAGATCGTCGCCGCGGTCATCGGCGACGTGGTGAACGTGCTGGGGCGGGCGGACGGCACCGGCTTCACGGTGACCGGACCCGTATGGGAGTACTTCCGGCTCCAGGAGCGCATGTTCAAGCCCCAGCTGCGCCGCAGCCCCTTCATGGAGGGCCGGGCCGAGGAACTGCGCACCGCGCTGATCGAGCACGACCTGGACGGCCTGCTCCGCGAGATCGAACTGGACCGGGCCAACGGCCTGCAGGGCAAGACCTGCATCCATCCCTCGCACGTACCGCCCGTGCACGCTCTGTCGGTCGTCAGTCACGAAGAGTTCAGCGACGCACAGGACATCGTGCGGCCGGAGCGGGGCGGCGGAGGCGTGATGCGTTCCGCATACACGAACAAGATGAACGAAGTGAAGCCCCACCGGGCCTGGGCCGAGCGCACCTTGCTGCGCGCGGAGGTCTTCGGGGTGGCCAGGGAAGAGGTCGGCTTCGTGGAGCTGCTCACGGCCGGACTCTCCGGCTGACATGAAGAGGGAAGAGACTGTAAGCGTGGTGTGGACGGGTGCATGGGTCGCGAAACGGCTGGGCGTCGGGCTTGTCGGAGACGCCGAGCTGAGCGGACTGCTGGGACTGGCCCTGCGGCGCAATCCCAAGCGGGCGCACCTGCTCGTGTCGAACGTGCTGGGCAAGCATGTGCCGCAGTCGCCGTCGGTGGTGTACGACGCGGGGTACGGGCTCGGCGAGCAGGTCCGCAAGCTGCTCGGCGACGAGGAGGCGGCCCGCGCGGTCGTCCTCGGCTACGCGGAGACGGCGACGGGGCTGGGCCACTCGGTGGCGGACGGGGTCGCCCTCGCGCCGTATCTGCACTCCACGCGCCGCCCGGTCGACGGGGTCGGGCAGGCGGGCGGCTTCGAGGAGTCCCACTCGCACGCGACCTCGCATCTGCTGCTGCCGGAGGATCCGGCGCTGCTGGCCGGTGACGGACCGCTGATCCTGGTCGACGACGAGTTCTCGACGGGCAACACCGTGCTGAACACGATCCGGGACCTGCACGAGCGGTATCCGCGGGAGCGGTACGTGATCGTGGCGCTGGTCGACATGCGCTCGGAGGCGGACCGCGAGCGCTTCGAGCGATTCGCCGGGGAAATCGGCGCACGGGTCGACCTGGTGGCCCTGGCATCGGGAACCGTCCGGCTCCCGGAGGGAGTGCTGGAGAAGGGCCAGGCGCTGGTGGCGGAGCAGGAGGCGAAGGCAGTCGCTGCCCCCGAGGCCCTGCTGGCAGTCTCTGCTCCTACCCGTGTCGAGCTCGGCTGGCCGAGCGGTGTGCCCGACGGCGGTCGGCACGGCTTCACGCCTGGGCAGCGGGCCGTGTTCGAAGAGGCTCTGCCCGGTATGGCAGAGCGAATAGCGGCGGCCGTGGGCCACGCCTCGCGCGTACTCGTCCTCGGCTTCGAGGAGCTGATGTACGCCCCGCTGCGCCTCGGCACCGCCCTTGAGCAGGTCCTCGACGCCGACGTCCGCTACTCCACCACCACCCGCTCACCGGTCCTCGCCGTCGACGACCCCGGCTACGCGATCCGCACCCGGCTGGTGTTCCCCGCGCACGACGACCCTGCCGACGGCCCCGGCGAGCGGTACGCCTACAACGTCGCGGGCGCCGGTTTCGACGCCGTCGTCGCCGTGGTGGACTCGGCGGCCGACACGCCCCAACTGCACGCCCCCGAAGGCCTGTTGGCCCGGCTCGCCGCGCATGTCCCGCACGTCGTCCTGGCCGTCGTACCGAGCTACGTACCCGAAGTACCCCGAGCACCCGAAGCCCCCGAAGCCCCCGAAAGGGCGTCCATGCTGCCCGAGCCCCTGCGCGGCCCCGCCTTCTCCTCCTACGCCCCGGACGAGGTCGGCTGGCTGCTCCAGGACCTCTCCGAGGTCGATCTCGAGGCCCCGACCGAGGAGCGCGAAGAGGCCATCCAGAGCGGCGGCGCGCACTACGCCGAGTCGCTGCCGGTCGAGTACCAGCCCAGCGCCGAGTACCAGGAACTGTTCAAGTCCGCCCTGGACGCGTCCGCGGCCCGCATCGCCCGCGCCGTCGGCACCGTCACGGAGACCGTCATCGCCGAGCGGTCCCCGCGCCCCGTGCTCGTGTCGCTGGCGCGCGCCGGCACCCCCGTCGGCGTGCTGATGCGCCGCTGGGCGCAGCACCGGCACGGCCTGGACCTGCCGCACTACGCCGTGTCGATCGTCCGCGGCCGCGGCATCGACGTCAACGCCCTGCGCTGGCTGCGGCAGCACCACGACCCGGCCGATGTCGTGTTCGTCGACGGCTGGACCGGCAAGGGCGCGATCACCCGCGAACTGGCCGATGCGCTTGAGGAGTTCGAGGGCTTCAACCCGGAGATCGCGGTGCTCGCCGACCCCGGCGGCTGCGTCCGTACCTACGGCACCCGCGAGGACTTCCTCATCCCCTCCGCCTGCCTCAACTCCACCGTCTCCGGCCTGATATCGCGTACGGTGCTGCGCGCCGACCTGGTCGGCCCGGGCGACTTCCACGGCGCGAAGTTCTACCGCGAACTCGTCGCCAGCGATGTCTCGGAACACTTCCTGGACACCGTCGCCGCCCGCTTCGACGAGGTCTCCACCGCCGTCGACGCCGAGGTCAAGGAACTGCTCGCGGCGGACCGCGCACCCACCTGGGAGGGCTGGGCCGCCGTCGAGCGGATCAGCGAGGAGTACGGCATCCACAATGTGAACCTCGTCAAGCCCGGTGTCGGCGAGGCGACCCGCGTACTGCTGCGCCGCGTCCCCTGGAAGATCCTCGCCAAGCGCGGCGCGGGCGCCGACCTCGACCATGTCCGGCTCCTCGCCGAACAGCGCGGCGTACCGGTGGAGGAGATCGACGAACTCCCGTACACCTGCGTCGGGTTGATCCACCCCCAGTACACCCGCGGCGCGACGGGCGCGGACGGCAAGGCGGTGTCGGCGCTGTGAGCACGCCCGGGACCACCCTGATCGCGTGCGATCTCGACCGCACCCTGATCTACTCCAACGCCGCGCTCGATCTGCGCATGCCGGACGCCGACGCGCCCCGTCTGCTCTGCGTCGAGGTGTACGGGAGCATGCCTTTGTCGTACATCACGGAGACCGCGGCCGGGCTGCTCGACGAGGTGGCCCGTACGAGCAACTTCGTACCGACCACCACCCGCACCCGGGAGCAGTATCAACGCATCCATCTCCCGGGCCCCGCCCCCGAGTTCGCGATCTGCGCCAACGGCGGACATCTGCTCGTCGACGGCGCCTCGGACAGCGGCTGGCAGCGGCAGGTCGCCGCCCGGCTCGCCGACGAGTGCGCCTCGCTCGCCGAGGTCCGCGACCATCTCCTGGCGGCGGCCGACCCCGGCTGGCTTCTCAAGGAGCGGGTCGCGGAGGACCTGTTCGCCTATCTCGTCGTCGAGCGCTCCCTGCTGCCCGAGGGCTGGGTCAAGGAGCTCTCCGAGTGGGCCGAGCGCCGCGGCTGGACCGTCTCGCTCCAGGGCCGCAAGATCTACGCCGTGCCGCAGCCGCTCACCAAGAGCGCTGCGGTGCGCGAGGTGGCCCGCCGCAGCGGCGCGGAGCAGATCCTCGCGGCGGGGGACTCCCTCCTCGACGCCGATCTGCTGCTCGCCGCGGACCGCGCCTGGCGCCCGGGCCACGGCGAACTCGCCGACACCGGCTGGGACGCCCCGAACGTCGAGGTGCTGTCCGAGACGGGAGTCGCGGCGGGCGAGGAGATCCTGCGCCGCTTCGGCCGCGCCGCGACGGCCTGAGGGCGCCGCGACAGCCTCAGGGGCGCCGCGACAGCCTCAGGGCGGGTGGGGGCGGGCGGCGGTGAGGGCGGTCAGCCGCAGCAGCCGCCCCCGCAGCAGCCCCCTCCGCCGCCTCCATTTCCGCCTCCGCCGCTGGGCGCGGGCGCGGACTTGGTACCGCCGACGGCGACGGCCGACAGCAGCTTGACGGTGTCCTCGTGTCCGGCGGGGCAGCTCGCCGGGTCGGAGGACTGGGCCATCGGCCGGTTCACTTCAAAGGTGTCGCCGCAGCTGCGGCAGCGGTATTCGTAACGAGGCATGGCCTCAGGCTAGCCGCCCTGACCAGGCTCCCCTGCCCCTTGTCGCCCCTTGTCCTTGTCCTCGGCGTTCTCGGCGTCCCCGGCGTCCTTGCCCTCGGCCGGGCCCGGTCCTGCCTCGGCGGGAGCGGCGGGCTGTTCCTGAGCCGCCGCGCTGCCTGGATGGCGGGCCTTCCAGTACGGGTTGTCGTGCGGCAGCGTCGAACTGACCCTTCCGTACATCCCGAAAAACATGAGCAGTACGCCGACCACAAAGCTGAACAGGACGTTCTGGATCTCGAAGGCGAGGGGGTTGAACGTCGTGTCGATCAGCGCGAGGTTGATGAAGCCGCTGAGGATGAAGGCGATGCCGAGGACCATGTTGAGGGTCGAGGCGAAGTTCCCGCCGACGACCATGCCGACGAAGAGCAGCACTCCGATGCAGATGGACAGCACGCTGAGCGCGCCGTTGGTGTTGAGGCCTGCGACGGTGTCGCCGTGGGTGTCGAAGAAGCCGATTTCGTCGATGAGCCCGAGAATCCCGAAGACGAGCAGCACGAGCCCCATCAGCCCGGCGCCTACGCGGTAGACCTGGTTGAGCCGGTGGTCGACGGGGAGGTGCTCGTCGAGCAGGGGCGCGCTCCGGGTCCGGCTGGTTTTGGGGACAGGTACGTGTGCGGCCATGTCCGGCCTCCTTTGGACGTACGTACTCCTAGGATCCGCCCGAGTGCGGCAGCGTTCAATCGGTGGGGCGGAAGGGCCGGGCCGGTCGGGGCCCGGTCTGCCTGGGCCGGGCCGTCGGGGTGGCCGCCGCTCAGGCGTGGCCGCTGCCCAGAGGCCGTCGCTCAGGTGTGGCCGGCACTCAGGTGTGGCCGGCACTCAGGCGTGGCCGGCACTCAGGCGTGGCCCGCGCCGCGCTCGTCGCGGATCTGCTCGACCACGCGTGCGGCCGTGTTCCGTACCGCCTCGGTCTCCATCAGAAAGTGCCAGTAGTCGGGGTGACGGCCCTCGAGCCCCGCGACGGCCCGCTCCAGCCGCCCCACCGCGTCGTCCAGCGGTCGAGCGTGCCGGGGATCGGGGGTGTTGCGCCCGGCCATGGCGAGGCGCTGCGCGTCCCGGACGGCGAAGCGGGTGCGTTCGATCTCGTTCTGCGGGTCCTTGGCCACGGCGTTGAGTCGCTGCAGGCGGTCGCCGGCGGCCGATACGGCTTCATCGGTGGTGTTCAGCAGCGCCCGTACCGTGCTGAGCAGGGCCGTCGCGTCCGGCCACCGCTGCTCGTCGCGCGCCTTCGCTGCCTCCCTGAGCTTTTCCTCGGCCTGGCGGACGCTGACCGCAGCCTGCTCGGGGACGGGCTGCAGGTCCTGCCAGCAGGCGGCGGAGAAGCGCCGACGGAGTTCGCTGAGGACGGGCTCGACGGATCCGGCGCGGTTGGTGAGGGCCTGGGCGCGCGTACGGAGGGAGACGAGGCGTTTGTCGGTCTCGGCGGCGCGCTCGGGCAGCCGCTCGGCCTCGGCCCGTACGGCCTCGGCGTCGCGCAGAACCCGGTCGGCGCGCTGGAGAGTCTCGGCGACGCCGTGCCGGCCGGCGCCCTGATTGAGCATGGTCAGCTCGGGGGCGAGGGCGGCGAGGCGGGCCGCGAGATCGTCTGCTCGCAGTCCGGAGCTCCGCA
The DNA here is from genome assembly GCF_006715635.1 of Streptomyces sp. SLBN-118. Classification (NCBI taxonomy): domain Bacteria; kingdom Bacillati; phylum Actinomycetota; class Actinomycetes; order Kitasatosporales; family Streptomycetaceae; genus Streptomyces; species Streptomyces sp. SLBN-118. The sequence goes on along the minus strand of NZ_VFNP01000002.1, from coordinate 2,249,582 downwards.
CCGAATCGAGAGCATTGCTCGCGGAAAGGAGCGCCTGTCTTGCCCGCTCGACGGCGGGAGCGAGCCGGGCGAGCTGTGTCTCCGCCTTGTCGAGCAGCGGCCCGAGCCCCTGAGCGAACCGGTCGAGATCGCCCTTGACCCTTACGAGCTCGTCCTTGGCCCGGTCCAGCTCCCCGCGCGCCCGCGTGGCGACCGACGCGTCCAGATCGTCCCGGTCGAGATCGTGCGCATCGACGGCGGTGATGTACCGATTGCTCACCTCGTCGATCCGCTGTCCCAGGGCGGCGAAGTCGTCCACGGCCCGGCGGGCGCCCGGCGAACTGTCGACGGCCATGATCGTCTCGATGGAGATCCGCAGATCGCGCTGGGCGGTGTCCAGCTCGTAGAAGGCGGCGGCCGCGGCATCCTTCGCCGCCTGCGCATCTGCCCGCAGACTCTCACCCCGCCCGCCGAACCAGCGGCGCGTCCCCCCGCCGGCGAACGCGCCCGGCAGCGCCACGGCCATCAAGGGCAGGGGCAGCAACACAAGCGCGAGGACGTCTCGGACGGCACTCGCTCGCGCCTGCGCTCTGGCGTACGGCCGCGCGTGTGTCGCCGTCACATCCCTCTCCCGTGCTGTGTCGCCCTGCCCGGTTCATTCTCCCACCAGGTAAGGACGAACACACCAGCCCGTTAGTTCGCGCTTCGCAGGGTGACTTTGCCGTTGTCGCTGCGCGCGTTCACGACATGCGTGCTGCTGCTGTCGTTCGGCACGTCGACGTCCACGCCGCCGTTGTCGCTCTTGGCCGTCACGGCGTACGGAGCCCCGGCGCGCGGAAGCTCGATGAGGGTCGACCCGTTGTCAGTGACCGTCTCGACCCGCTCGGGCGCGGCGAGCAGCCCGAGCCGCACGTCCCCGTTCTCCACCTTGACGCTCACGGTCCTGGCCCTGACGCGTTCGGTGACGATCTCCCCATTGTCGCTGTCCAGCTGCAAGGGCCCGCTGGAGTCCCGTACCGTCACCGCACCGTTGTCGGACCGAACCGTCAGCGCGGTGTCGAATCCACTGGCAGTCACGCTCCCGTTGTCGTCCTCAACGGTCACGGCGACGCCCCGCGGCACCTTCACGATGTGCCGCGCCTCGCAGTCACTGGCGACGGCGTCGCAGTTCACCCGGAGGGTGAGCTTCCCGTCCTCCATCTTCCAGGAGGCCTCCGGCCCGTCCCCGAGGAACGCCCACCCGTCGACCTGCCGCGTCACCTGCACGTCCTTCACATCGGCCGGCTGCAGCTCGATGTCGGAGTCGTCGGTGTCGATGGTGAGAGCCTTCCCCACGAACGGGAAGGCCCGCTTCTCGACGGGCGCCTCCCCGGCATCGGCACTCCCGCACCCGGTCAGCGAGAGACCGAGTACTGCCGTACCCCCGAACGCGACGAGCGCACGACGGCCGGTTCGGCGGGTGTGGCGGGTGCGGAGCGCGTGCATGGTGATCGTCCCCCAAGGTCAGGTGAAGTCGGTGTCGCCGATGTGCCATCACCCTATGTAAGGGGCGGTGACGGAACGATCTGGGCGACCACCGTGTGTGGGTGGGGATAACCCCCGTAATGGCCGGTCACGGGGAACGGGTTTGCGGGGCGGCCCCATGTGCCATGTACGCTGTTGCCTCATCCACGGGTGCGTAGCTCAGGGGTAGAGCGCTGCTCTTACAAAGCAGATGTCGGCGGTTCGAAACCGTCCGCGCCCACCAGTGCACAGCACGACGAAGGCCCAGGTCACCGGTACCGAACCGGAAGCCTGGGCCCCGGGAACTTCATCCGAGGCAGGCAAACTTACAAATCAAAGGTCGGCGGTTCGCGGCGCCCTGCGCCACAACGGGAGTCTTACGGTCTCCTGGTGCGACCTGTGTCTTGGTGGGCCCTGCTTTCGTCGGGGTCTGCGCCTCTCCTGTTGGTCGGTGGCTGGCTGGTCGCGGCGCTGCTCCGGGGGCGCGGCTATGAGCCCGTCACTCAAACGATCAGCGTTTTGGCGGCCGACGGTGTTCCCGGCTATTGGGTGATGAAGGGGGCGTTGGGCGCCCTGGGGATCTGTCACCTGCTCACAGCTTGTGGACTGCGCCCAGCTGCGCTCGCCGGACGTGTGGCGCTGGGTGCTGGTGGAGTGTCGGCGATTGTGCTCGCGCTGCTCCCCGTGCCGAGGAGCGGGGGTTCCCTGGAACACGGCGCAGTGGTCGCGGTCGGGTTCGCTCTCCTGGCACTGTGGCCAGTGCTGGCCGCGGATCGCAGTGGAGTTGCACCGTGGGGGCTCCGGCCCGCGGTGTCGATCGTGGTGAGTGCGCTGATGTGGGTGGGCGCAGCATGGTTCTTGATCGAACTGCATGGTCACGGCGCTGCCGGTATCGCTGAACGTGTCCTGACGTCCGCTCAGTCTCTGTGGCCCTTTTTGGTCGTCGCCTCCTGCCTGCGTCCTATCCGATCCTGATGAATTGGGGGATGCAAGGGGCCCCTCTGTTGCCCGGCTTCGGGTGGCGAAGTTGTCGCGTGCCGCATCCGTGCCAGAAGGACCGTGAGCTGCCGTTCGCGCGGCCTGCGACGTCCTGGAGGCGTCCGGCCGTACAACCTCACGCCGGCTGCCGCTGCAGCGTGTCCGTGGCCGAACCGGTGCGCTGCATCCGGTGCCAGCGCAGCCTGCTGCCCAGCAGTGCCGTGACGACCGACTGCACCACCACCAGGTACATCAGCTGCCGGTAGACGAAGATCTGCAGCGGCAGCGTCCACAGCGGTTCGAACTTCTCCTTGTCCAGGCGGAGCGCGTAGAGAGCGCTGAACACCTGCACGGCCGTGAAGCCGAGCCACACGGCCCCGGCCTGGGCGGCGCTCTGGAACAGCAGTCCGTACACAGCGAACACGTCAACGAGCGGGGCGAGCAATGGCAACAGCGTCTGAAAGACGGCGAGATAGGTCAGTCCGCGGCGGCCGAACTTGCCCGCCGACCCCGTCTCGAACAGCGACCTGCGGTGCTTCCACATCGCCTGGAGGGTGCCGTAACACCAGCGGTAGCGCTGCTTCCATAGCTGTCGGACGGTGGACGGCGCCTCCGTCCAGGCGATCGCCGACTCCTCGTACACGACCCGCCAGCCCAGGCGGCACAGTGCCATCGTCAGATCGGTGTCCTCGGCAAGGGTGTCCTCGCTGACCCCGCCGACGTCCGTCAGGGCCTGCCGACGGAACGCGCCGATCGCTCCCGGCACGGTTGGCATGCATTCGAGCACGTCGAACATGCGGCGGTCGAGGTTGAAGCCGACGACGTACTCGAGGTGCTGCCAACGGCCCAGTACGCCCTGCCGGTTGCCGACCTTCGTGTTGCCGCTGACCGCACCGACGCGCGGATCGGCGAGCGGCTGGATCAGGTTGCGGATCGCCTCCGACTCGAAGACCGTGTCACCGTCGATCATCACCACGATGTCGAAGTGTGCCCAGGAGAGACCGGTGTTGAGAGCAGCCGCCTTCCCTGCGTTGGGCTGGCGCACCACCATTACGCGTGGATCCCCCTGCCGCACCCACTCGGCAATTTCGAAGGTGCGGTCGCTCGATCCGTCGTCGACCACGATGACCTGGATGTACGGATGCGTGGAGGCGAGCAGCGAGCGCAGGGTCGCCTCGATGCCTGCCTCCTCGTTGTACGCGGGCACGATCACGGTGACCGGGTCGTTGACCGGTGGCAGCCGCTTGCCGCGGCGCCTTTTCCGGCGGGTGCGGCGCACATGCACGCGGGCGACTGTGAACAACAGCACGAGGCGCCCCACGGAGATTGCACCCGCGGCCACCAGCAACCAGGTCATGGAGTCGGCGAAGCCGCGGGACAGGGTCTGCGCCCACAGGACGGCCGTGCCCTTCGCCTCGGTGGTCTCCGAGACGGGGTAGCTGGCACCGTTCATCCGGAGCGCCGCTCCGACCGTCGTGAACCGCGCGCCGTGCGGCGCGGACGCCAAGAGTTTCTCAGTGGCGTCGACGGCCTCCTGCGAGCCGGCGAACTGGCGGATCGCACCCTGCTTCGTGCTCCGGTCGGCGGCGTCGGCGGCAACCAGGATGTAGCCGTCGTCGATCGCGCGCCGCCCGGCCGCCCACTGGTCGGCGCACATGGACGCGATGTCCCCGGTATGCGGCAGCCTCACCAGGCGGGTACCGAGGCCGACGGCGCCGGCGAGGGTGTTCTGGGTGATGGCGAGTTCGAACCGCGCGCGGGGCGCCGAGACCTGTGCGAGGTTGGCGTCAGTGTAGGTGTGCGAGCCGATCTCGTGGCCCTCGCCGTGGATCCTGCGCACCAGGTCCGGGTGGGCAGCCACCTGGGAGCCGGACAGGAAGAACGTCGCCTTGGCGTGATGCTTCTTCAGGACGTCGAGCAGGGGCGGAGTCCAAGTGGGATCAGGGCCGCCGTCGTAGGTCAGGGCGACCCTCCCGGCGGGCAGGCGCGCGCTGTTCGGCTTTCCGCCGGCCTCGCTGAGCACGGGGCCGCCCGTGCGTATCGCCGCGGGGGCGGCGGCGGTGCAGTGATGCGCGGCGGCGGTGGGGGCTATCTCGTGCCGACCGTAACCGCTGAACAGCAGCGCGGTGGCGGCGACTGCCAGAGTGAGCACAAGCAGCAGCCAGTGGGCGCGGGGGTCGCGCCGCAGGGCGTGCCGGTTGGTTCTGGCAGGCGGCGCCGTCTGCGATGAGCGGGTCACCGCAGCCGTGCCGAGCGTCTGGGGCGGGGGGAACGGCTGCTGCCGGCGGAGCGGTTCGTTCCGGTGTCGCGCTGTGCCTGACTCACTTAGGTCCCCTGGTCGATCCCTGGCCGCTGGTCGATCCCTGGCCGCCGCCGGGGTGGTCGCCGGAGTTCCCCTGGCCCGGCGCGCTTGTGGTGGGGGCGGCCGTGGTCGTAGGCGCCTTGGTGGGGGCGGCCGTGGTCGCGCCGTCAGTCTTGGTGGCGCTCACCGAGAGCGAGGGGTTGGGGGCCGCTGACTCCCCGGGCGTGGCGGAAGGGCCACCGGTGGGCCGGTCGGTCGAGCCGGGCTGGCCCGTGGCCGTCGTCGAGCCCTCCTGCTTCTGTCCCTGCTCCCGTTCCGGCTCCTGTTTCTGGCTCCAGGGCAGCACGCCGCCGGACGGCACCGGACTGAAGAATCCTGCGATCACGACGGCTATGAAGACAACACAGACCGCCGCGACACCGAGGGCCGCGCGGCGGATCAGCCGACTGCGGCGGCCCGATGCATCGACGAAGACCGAGCCATCAGCCTGCCCTGCGTCGACCTGGCCGTTGTTGGCGCCGTGGGCGTGTCCGGCGTCTCGATATATGTGGTCGTGCTCGAAGCCGTAGGTCCCACGGTCGGTCTCATGGGGTCCGAAGCCCCCCTCCTGGGTGTCGTGGCCGCCACCGTACGCATCGTGACGGTCGTACGCCTCTGGGGGACGGCCGAAAGCCTCGCCGGGCGAAACCCCCTGGCCGGTCGTCGCCGACTCTTGCCACCCATGCCCGGCCGCCGGATAGACGTATCCGTCATAAGCCGGGGGGCTGTCGCCGTACAGGGGAGCCACGAGCGGGAGGCCCTGGGTGTCGCCACAGTCCTGATAGGCGCCGTTTCCGGCGTACACGCCAAGGGCGCCGTCCGCGAGATTCGCTTGTTCCGCGTGGTACACGCCATTGGTGCCGCCTGCGTCGTACGCGCCGTTGCCGTGTTGAGGCTGCCAGGACATGGGCGCAGAGTATAGGGACCCGGGGGACCTGCGGTGCAACGGAGGACGATACCGGTTCAAAGCCACCTGCCCCTCCCTGGCGAACTGGTTGGAAAGTGGCTGTATCGCCCCATTGACACAAACGCGGTTGCAGTACGAGGTCGGTGCGCGCCACCCCGTCTGCGGTGCCTGCGGCTACCGGCGCTGCCAGGCCCGTACGAGGTCCTCCGGTCCCCAGTGCGCGGCGAGCGGCAAACCGTCGGCCACGCCACAGCGGGACACCGCGACGAGCGCGGTGTCCGGCTCGCTGCCCGGGACGGCGAGCACGTCGCGCACCAAGGCGTCGTACTCCCGGCGACCGAAAGGATGGCTCTCCAGCCACTTCACCGAGCCGATGAAGTGGATCTTCCTGGCGACCGGCTCACGGTCGGCACCGACCAAGTCGATCTCGGGTCTGTTCTGCCGGTTCCACCAGCCTCCCACCGCTTCCGTCTCCGGCCAGATGTCATCGGGCAGCAGCCGCATCAGAGATTCACGGATCACCGGCTCGACCGCGCGTCCACGCCAGGTCGGCCACGACCGCTCGATGCGCTCCAGCGCCACATCGCCCCGTCCCCGCTCGATGAGTGGGATGGCACGCTGCAGGAACGCCAGCCAGAACCGCAGGTAGGGGTCGGCGATGCGATAGCGCTTGTTCTTGGTGTCGGGCTTGTTCGACAGTGGCAGGTCGGTGGCCAGCACCCGCTTGGCCTGCAGCATGTTCAGCAGCGGTGAAAGTGTGCCGGAGGGCAGCGCGCTGGCGCCTCCGGCCCTGGCTGCAATGGTGCTGAACGTGCGCTCACCACTGCCCACCGCTTCCAGCACCGCCCGGGCGTACGAGGCCTCGGGGAACTCGCCAAGCAGCGTGAGCTCTCCTGCCACCAGCAGCGGCGACAGCGGATTGGCCGCCGACTCCCGCAGGAAATCCAGTCGGCCCATGCCCGGCCGCCACGCTTGCACGATCTCAGGGAAGCCACCGGTAATCAGCAGCGCGTCCACTGCCTCTGCCGCGTCCAGGTCAGTCATGGCCTGCACGTCGGCCAGGTGCAGCGGCTGAACGGTCATCTTCGCCGCCCGTCCGAAGAACGGACGCCCATACGACTGCAACGCCTCCATCACCGACATGTCGCTGCCGACCAGCATCAGCAGTACGGGCTTGGAGGAAAGGTGCCGGTCCCATACGGTCTGGAGAGCGCCCTCGAACTCCTGGTCCTGCTCGACCAGCCAGGGGACCTCGTCGATGACGGCAATGCTCGGCCGGTCGTCCGGAACTGCCATAGCCAGCGACCGCAGAGCCTGGTTCCAGTCTCCTGCCTGCAAACCGGAGACGAGCTCAGCCCCCGGCAGCGGCGACTGCGCAATCGCTGCGGTGAAGTCCGACCGCTCGGCGACCGGATTGCGGCCCCGCGTGGCCTGGAAAACAACGTACGGAACCTCCGACCGGTCACAGAATTCCTGGACCAGGCGTGACTTCCCCACGCGTCGCCGTCCCGTCATGATCACGGCTCGGCCGCGCGTGGCCGAGCGGCCGGCTGCGATCTCACTCAGTTGCTGTCTCAGTGCGTCCAGATCCGCAGCCCGGCCCCGGAACTCCATGACCGCCTCCGTAGCAGCAAGTAAACGTAGATTCATTCTTACTTAGATTGAGTCTAGCATTTGCTCCGGTTTGCGGCGCGCCGTAGGAGCTGCAGGAGGACCCCGGCTCGGTCAGGTCTTTTTCGTCCTCGCGGGCCCGTTCGCGGTCGGCAGGGGCCTGTCGGAGCTCCGCACCCTGGTGCGGATGCGGCGGTCCGGGATCCGTACCGGCGTGATGGTGTTGCGTCATGAGCTCACCGCTCATGAGGACGGACCCGGGTACGCCCCAGGGTCGGCGTCTTCGACGAACATGGCGTCCGCCGGGAGTTCACGAGCAGGCTGAGCGGCTCGGCCCGCCTACGCGGTGAAGCACCTCGGCGTCGACGAACCGTTGATCTCGCGGCTGCGCACGCGGCTGCTGGACGGATCCTCGCCATCCTGACACTCGTCAGAGGGCAGGTCTCCAGCGGATCACGGCTGGAGGCCTGCGCCCTCCGCACCTGCCCCCGCCGCCTTTCAGGTCATCGTCCGCAGGTGCTCGTCGAGGCGTTCGTACTGCTCGACGACTCCCGCCTCCATGCCCATGGCGATCGCTCCGGCGAGGATCTCCGCCGAGGGCCAGACCGAGCGGCTGGTCAGGGTCGTCCGGCCGTCCTCCTCGTCGAAGGAGAGGGTGGTCAGGACGACGGGGCCCGGCATCTGTTCGAAGACTTCCGTGTAGACGATGCGCTCCGGCGGCACGATCTCCTTGTACTCGCCCGAGAACACGACCTCGCTTCCGTCGGGTCCCCTCTGGCCCCAGCGCCACGCGCCGCCCGGGCGGAAGTCGATCTCGCAGACGAATGTCGTCAGCGAGCGCAGTCCGTACCACTGGCGGACATGTTCGGGCTTGGTCCAGGCCTCGAAGACGAGGCTGCGCGGGGCGTCGAAGACGCGGGTGATGACAAGCTCCCGGTCCGACGGGGTGGTCAGCGTCGTCGGGTGCTCACTGGCTTTCGATGTCATTGTTCCGCTGCCTTTCCTGAAGTTCGATCAGGTACTCGTCGAGCTGGCCGAAACTCTCCTCCCAGAAGCTGCGGTAGCGCTCCAGCCACGCGGTGACGTCCTTGAGCGGGCCGGCCCGCAGATGGCAGGGCCGGTACTGGGCGTCGCGGCCCCTCGTGATCAGGCCGGCGCGTTCGAGCACCTTCAGGTGCTTGGAGATGGCCTGCAGGCTGATGTCGAACGGCTCGGCCAGCTCGTTGACCGTCGCCGCTCCGTCCGCGAGGCGCGCCAGGATGGCGCGGCGGGTCGGGTCGGCGAGGGCGCCGAAGGTGGTGCTGAGCGGGTCGTCTGGCATCTGTAATCAACCATCTAGTTGTTTAACCGATAGGTTGAGCATGCGCCTGGGGTGGCCCGCTGTCAAGCCTCGTCGCGGCGCTACCCTCGTGCTCTTCACCGGCACCGGCACCGGCGCTGGTACCGGCACCCACTCGTCGTCGCGACCATCGTGGTCGTGATCGGCTACCGCGGGTACGGCCCCGGCGCGACCGTGACCGCCGGTGCACCGGTCCGGGGTCGTGAACTGCCGGACGCGGCAGGCGGTGTGACGTATGTTGCGGGCGATGCGCGGAACGTGCAGCGGACTGGGGAGGATGCATGAGCGCCGAAGCCGGCGTGCAGGGGACCGTGGCCGAGGGCTTCGAGGTCGTACGGGAGGAATTCGCCGCCGTACTCGACGAGGGGATCACCACCTCGGGGGCGCAGCTCGCGGTCTGTGTCGGCGGGAGGCTGGTCGTCGATCTGTGGGCCGGTCAGGACATGGAGGGCGACTCGCTCACCGCCGTCTACTCCGTCACCAAGGGCGCGGCCCATCTGATCGTGGCGCTGCTGGTACAGGAGGGCGCGCTCGAGCTGGACCGCGAAGTCGCTTACTACTGGCCGGAGTTCGCGGCGGAGGGCAAAAGCGCACTCACGCTGCGACAGCTGCTCACGCACCAGTCCGGGGTGATCGGCGCGGACGGGGGTTTCAGCAAGGCGGAGCTCGCCGACGACCGGCTGATCGCCGAACGGCTGGCGGGCCAGCGCCCGTTCTGGGAGCCGGGCACGGCGTACGGCTATCACGCCCTGGTCATCGCCGCCCTCACCGGTGAGGTGGTGCGCCGGGTCACGGGACAGTCGATCCAGGAGCTCTTCGAGGAGCGGATCAGGGTTCCGTACGGTCTCGACTTCTACCTCGGCCTGCCCGAACCGCTCGAGGCGCGCTGGCTCGACGTCCAGCCGATGGAGCCCACGCGCGAGCAGCTCGCCGATCTCGTGGCCAACGCACCGGCGCGCGACAGCCTGATGGGTATCGCCTTCAACGCCCACGCCAAGCCGCCCACGGACCTGGTGCGCTTCGCCAACAGGCGGGACGCGCGCGTACTGGGCCAGGCGTCGGGGGGCGGGGTCGGCAACGCGCGCGGTGTCGCGGGGATGTACGCGGCGGCGATCAGCGAGACCGGCGGACGGGCACCCCTGCTGAAGCCCGACACGATCGCGGAATTCGGCCGCCTTCACACCGCGGGCACGGATGTGGTCACCGGCGATGTGGACCACTTCGGTCTCGGCTTCGAGGCGATGGGCGTGCGGTATCCCTTCCTCGCCCCGGACGCCTTCGGGCACAGCGGTGCGGCGGGCGGGATGGGCTTCGCCGACCCGGCATCCCAGGTCGCCTACGGCTATGTGCGCCGGCGCTTCGCCTACCCGCCGGGTGGCGGAGCCGCGGAGAACGACCGGCTGGCGCAAGCGGTGGTGGGGGCGGCGGCCGCGGCCTGACGGTCCTCGTTTCGGGGGGTGCATGTGCTGTGACGGATCGCGGCCCCCGGAACGCCTTTCTCGGCGGCTGTCAGACCCGCGAGGCACACTGAATACATGTGCCGCAGCATCAAGACTCTCCGCCCGCCCGTCCTCCCCGAAGAGGCCACGGAGGAGGACATCCGTGCCGCCTCCTTGCAGTACGTACGCAAGGTGTCCGGCTTCCGGGCCCCCGCCGCGCACAATCGCGAGGTCTTCGAGCAGGCCGTCGACGGGATAGCCGAGGCGACCCGCAGGCTCCTCGAAGGGCTTGAGGTGCGCGGGTCCGGTGGCAGTCGGCCGGGGCCTAGGAAGCAGGCTCCGGAGCCGGTTCCTGCGTCGGACGCCGCATGACGTAGGCCGCCAGCGCGCCCGCCGCGAACAGCGCCAGTACGGACACGGCCGCGCCGATCCAGGTCGCGCCGAGCCACTGGCCGCCGAAGTAGCCGAGGCCGACGCTGTACCCCGCCCATGCCACGCCCGCCACGGCGGACCAGGGCAGGAAGTCCCTCACGTTGCGGTGGGCCGCGCCCGCGCCCAGCGAGACGACCGAGCGCCCGGCCGGGGCGAAGCGTGCGACCACGACCAGGGCGCCGCCGCCACGGCTGAGAGCCCAGCCAAGACGTTCCTGCGCGCTGGTCAGCTTGCGGGAGCGGGCGATGGCCCGGTCGAGCCGGTCGCCGCCGCGCCAGGCGACGCGGTACGCGACGAGGTCGCCCAGTACGGAAGCGGTGGCCGCGCACAGGACGAGGACGAGGAGCGAGGGAACTTCGTGCGGGACGTGCCCGGCCGCGGTCTGGACGGGGCCGCCTGCCGCGGTGGTCGACCCCGCGGCGGCCGCGGTCGCCGCGGTGATCACCAGCACTCCGCTGGGGAGGACGGGCAGGAAGACATCGAGAAGTACGGACAGCGCCACCACGGCGTAGATCCATGGGCTGCCGGTCAGCGACCCCACACTCTCGAGCACCCGAACTCCCCGGTTTCGTATAAGGCCGCGACGTCGCAGGGGAGCGGCAGGGGCGGCAAGTACAGCTGTACAGCGTACGCCTGGGGTTCGGCTCGAGGATCGCCAGGGTGGGCGATGTCGTGATCGTCATGTGTCGGGCAAAACGGAACTCCCGGATCCACTCCAAGGGACCCGGGCGCTACGGAAATTCGGGTGGCCGGACGGACGCTAGGCAGTGACCGGGGCGGACTGCTCCCCCCGATCCTCGTTCGCCGCCCGGCCCTCGCCAGGGGCGAACAGCCGGTCCAGCGCCAGCGGGCCGGGACCGGTGAAGACCAGTAGCAGGAAGGACCAGCAGAACATCGCGGCTCCCTCGCCGCTGTTCTGGATCGGGAAGAGGCCGTCGGGCTGGTGGACGTTGAAGTACGCGTACGCCATCGAGCCAGAGGCTGTGAACGCGGCGCTGCGCGTGCCGAGGCCGAGCAGCACCAGTGAGCCGCCGACCAGTTCGATCGCCGCGGCGTACCAGTCGGGCCAGGTGCCGGCCGGGACGGTGGTGCCGCCGAGTACGCCGAAGAGCGAGCGGGCGCCGTGGCAGGTGAAGAGCAGGCCTACGACGATGCGGAACAGGCTGAGCACGTACGGCTGGGCCGAGTTCAGGCGGGTGGACAGCGAGGGATGTGCCATGGGGGCTCCTTCGGTCTGGGGACGTGAACCGACGAGGGAGCCTCAGGTTAGGCGGACCTAATCAATACTTGCAAGTTCAACATTTGATCGGCTGCCGATTTCCGCCGCGGATTCCGCTTCGTTGTCCGTCCCGCCGTCCGGTTCGCTCTCCCGCGGCCCTTTGAGGGTGCGCAGTGCGGCGCGTGCCACCGCGTCCGCGTCCGAGAGCGTGACCGAGTCGACGCCGGGCCGGGCCCCGGCCGCGGTCACCCAGTGCACGCCTTCGGTGGGCACACCGATCGCGAAACGCCTGGAGTGCGGACGGCCCTGACGGTTGATCAGCCGGTACGGGCGCTGCGTCACGTCCAGCCCTCCGGTTTCGTAACCGTCGATCGCGTGCGGACGGCACTGGCCCGTCTTCAGCAGCCGGCCCAGCAGCTCGTCGCAGGTCCTTCGCAGGTCCGGCTCCGGCAGCCGCGCCTCGATGAGCGTCGTCGCCGTCACGAGCGATCCGGGCACGTCCGGCGACTCGGCGGTGAAGACCCCGTCCGCCGACCCGAAGCAGGTGCGCGGGCCGACCACATCCAGGACACCCGCCTCGATCAGCGCCTTCATCTCCTCGATCCTGCGGCGCGGCGGGCCGATGGAGAGGAAGGCGTTCAGCGGGGTGTACCAGCGGTCCAGGTGGTCGCGCCGGGACATGCCGGACAGCCCCGCGTGGTCCACGATCAGCCGCAGTTCGTTGCGGAGATCGCGCAGGACGTCGAGCGCGGCCTTGAGCGGGCCCGCGACATTGCCGAGCGCGGCCTCGGCGGCGTCCTGACGCAGATGCGCGAGAAGCCAGCTGCGGTGCTCGGCCGGGCTGTTGAAGCTCAGGCCTTCGTACGGGCGTGAAATCCGGTCCCAGGACCAGCGGTCCGCGCGCGCGATCCCGAACTCGTCGAGTACGGCGGTCTCCTGGGGGCTGCCCTGCGGGGCGTCGAGATAGCGGGCCCGAAAGCCCCTGGGCACAAGGCCGTCGGGGCCCGCGAGGAGCGCCTCGTAATGGACGGTCTCCACTTCTTTGGCGACCAGTGGCCATATCTCGGTGAGGAACTGCGGTGGATCGCCCTCGTCCGCGCGCTTCCGGAAGACCGCGATCACATCAGGGGTGAGAAGGAGAGGCTCGTGCCGCCCCGATGCGCCCTTGGCGTTGTCGCCGCGTGCCTGGTACGGGACGCCGCGGCGCGACCCGGCGTACAGGCGCGGCTCGCGCCCGGAAGGACGGTAGGCGAGCGTGCCGGCCTTGCCGTCGCGTATGAAGGTTCCGCCGCGGCCGGTCGTCAACAAGGCCATGTGGTCGAAGAAGTTGAGGCCGAGGCCGCGCAACAGAACCGATTCGCCCGGGGCTACGGCGGCGAGTTCGAGATCGGCCGGGTTGGCGGGCTCGTAGTAGCGCAGGCGCGGACGGCGGGAGGCGTACTCGGCGAGATGCGCCTGGGCCTGGCGGGAGACGACGGGCAGATGGCCCTGGGCGAGGACCACCGCGGACAGGCCGGTGAGCTTGGTGTCGTCGTCCAGCGTGAGCGTCTGCCGCGGTGCGGGCGGACGCCGGACCTCGCCCCGGTCATCGGCGCGAGCGGCATTGTGCAGGGCGTGGGCCCGGACTGCCGCTTCGTCCCGGTCGTCCTCGAGCCGTATCGCCCGCGCCCGGTGGACCCGGACCGTGACCGTGTGCGGGGCGGCGTCCACCGTCCTGCGGAACGCCCACTCCAGATAACGCCCGTAACAGGCCCGCGTCGGATAGTCGTCCGGGTCCACCTGCTCGTCCGTGTGCGCCTTCGCCCACTCGTACAGGCTCGGACCGGGACGTATCGGCCCTTCGCAGGCAACGCTGTCATCGGTGAACAGGGTGACCTGCGAGGCCACCGTGTTCATCAGCAGCTCCGACGGCTGGTCGGTGCGCCACACCCGGCCCGGGCCGGGCGGTGCGGGGTCGACCAGGTGGACCGTCAGCGGCGTCCGCGGGGTCAGCTCGGGCACGGAGGCGCAGAGCCGCTCCAGGACCGAGGTGCCGCGCGGGCCCGCCCCGACGACTGCGACGGCGTGGGCGTCGGTAGGCGGAACTGCGGACCGTGCGTCGTCGGGTACGTCGGACAAAACGGGAACTCCCGGTGCATCTGGGGTGCTTGGAAGCGGAGTGTCCGGCTCATCATGCCGGGACCGCGCCGGGAGTCGAACCCCTGGGGCCGAGTATCACCCTGTGCTGTGGGAAGGATCACGGTGCGCGGTCAGTTCCCGCTCCTCCGCCGTGACCAGCCGCGCGCCACCGCCCGGACCCGTCTCCCGGCCGGCTCCCACGGCCCGCGCCTGATCCAGCCGGAGGGCCGCCGAACGCCCGCGCAGCGTCAGCGTCATCAGCTGATTGCCGAACCAGGGACCGCCCGTGCGCCCCCAGTCGACGGGCGGCTTTCCCGCCCTGCCGTGCCGGGCCAGCGCATGACCGAGCCGCCGCCCCGTCCTGCTCCAGCCGAAGCGGAAGCCGAGCTGGACGGAGCGGGGGATGGAGTTGTGCACGGGCGAGCAGGTCAGTTGCAGAACCCGGGCGTCGGGCGCCTCGCCGGGCCACTCGGGTTCGGCGACATATGCATGGTGTACGTCGCCAGACAGCACGCACACCGTCGCCGGGGCGTCCGGGCCGCTGCCCGCCTCGGCGATCAGCCGCGTCAGCTTCTCGAAGGAGTCGGGGAACGCGGCCCAGTGCTCAAGGTCCGCCCGTCTGCGCAGATCCTCGCCGAAGCGCGCCCATCGTCCGCCCCGCTCGCCCCGGCACAGCGCGGCGTTCCAGGCCTCGGCGTCATGGATCAGGGGCGGCAGCAGCCAGGGCAGCGAGGTGCCGATCAGGAGATGGTCGTACGAACCCCGCCCGGCCAGCGCCTGTTCGCGCAGCCATCGGGCCTCGTCGGTGTCCAGCATCGAGCGCCGCTGCTCGTCCAGGACCCGGCCCGCGCGTGTGTCCACCATCAGCAGCCGGGTCCGGCCGAAGTCGCGGCGGTAGCTCCAGCGCACACAGGCCGGGTCGGCGTCCGCCCGCGCGGCGAAGCTCCTCAGCAGGTCCGTCCCGTCGGGCGCTGCCCGTACCGCCGCGTAGAGCTCGTCCGACTCCAGCTCGGCGGGGGAGAGATTGCCCAGGTGCTGGTAGACCCAGTACGACATCAGTCCGCTGAGGATGCGCTCCTGCCACCACGGCGTCCGGCGCATCTCGGCCAGCCAGGACGCGCTGGTGTTCCAGTCGTCGATCACGTCGTGGTCGTCGAAGACCATGCAGCTGGGGACCGTGGAGAGCAGCCAGCGCACTTCGGGGTCGAGCCAGGACTCGTCGTAGAGGCGGCTGTACTCCTCGAAGTCCGCGACCTGTGTGCCGGGAGGCTCGCGCAGATCCCTGCGTGCGGCGAGCCAGGCCTGTGTCGCCTTGGACGTCGCGTCCGCGTACACCTGGTCGCCGAGCAGAAGCAGCACATCGGGCCGCTCGGCGGCGGGTTCGGCGGCGAGCTTGGCGGCGAGGGTGTCCAGGGCGTCCGGGCCGACCGGGTCGTGCCCCCCGGCGGGCGCGGCCGACCAGCGGCACGAGCCGAAGGAGACGGTGACGCCGTCGCTGGGCACGTCGGGTGTACGGATGGTGCTCGCCGGGAGGCCGGAGCCTTCGAGCGGCCAGACGCGGCGGCCGTCCAGCACGACCTCGTACGCGGTCGCCGTGCCGGGCGTCAGTCCGGTGACCGGGACCAGGGCGTAGTGGTGCCCCGCGATCTGGAACGTGCGCGAGGTGCCCTGGGCGCCGTCCGCGCACCGGATCTCGGCCGTGCACGGCCGGTCGGCCTCGACCCAGACGGTCGCGCTCCCGCCGGTCTCCCAGTCGACATACCTCAGCAGTGGTCCGAGCCGCAGGCCCGCCATATGTGCCCTCCTCCGTCGCCCCGTACGGTACGGAACGACGGAGACGGGCTGCCAGGTTCCGGCCGTGATCGTGGCCGAACCGTCAGTCGCTGGTCAGCAGCCGTTCAGGACGCTCTGCAGCGCGCTCTTCTCGGCCGAGTCCACGGACAGGTTGTAGTAGTGCTTCACGTCCACCCACATCCGCACGTACATGCAGCGGTACGAGGTGCGAGAGGGGAGCCACTCCGCAGGGTCCTGGTCACCCTTCGCCTGGTTGACGTTGTCGGTGACGGCGATCAGCTGCGGGCGGGTGAGGTCGTTGGCGAAGCCCTGGCGCTTGGACGTGGTCCAGCTGTTGGCGCCGGACTTCCAGGCCTCGGAGAGAGGCACCACGTGGTCGATGTCGAGGTCGGAGGCGGCGGTCCAGGTGGCGCCGTCGTACTCGGAGAACCAACTGCCGCTGACGGCCGCACAGCTGGAGTCCTGGACGACGTTCGTGCCGTCGCGCTTGAGGACGACCTCCCGGGTGTTGCACGCACCCGACTGGGTGATCCAGTGCGGGAACAGGTCGCGGCTGTAGCCGGAGGAGGAGCCTTCCGGCTTCACGGTCAGCTCGCCGAGGTAGGTACGGGCGGTGGCGGCGCTGACCGGGGTGGGCGGGGAGGCCTGAGCCGCGGGGGCGGTGGCCAGCAGGCCGGTTGCGGCGAGTGCGGAGGTTGCGGCGAGTACGGCTATTCGGCGGCTATTACGCGCGTAGACACCAGGCATGCGAACTCCTTTGTTGTGGGGGGAACTTGGCCGTTCGGGCGTGGCCATGGTTCAGGCGCCAGGTTTCCTTGGGGGGTGCGCCAGGTAACAGGGTGGCGACATGGGCACGTCATATCAAGGTTTCTGACGCCCCGGCACACACCTTGCTGCGTCGTAGGGTTGCAGGGTGCTGCCGACGGCCCATGTCACCTTCGGGGTCGTACTCGCGTGCTGCTGACCGCGGCGGCGACGGCGGCCGCTGTCGCCCACCTGGGCCGGGCGCGGGAGATCGCCGTGGCGGGAGTGCGCGCGGCGGTCCAACTCGCACCGCGAATCTCGCGGCGCGCTACGACAGCCCCGTCTCGGTCGGGATCGGCGCGGTGTCGGCGCTGTGGGCGGTCGCGGCCATCGGGATCCTGGGCGGGCGGACGTTGATGAGGTACGTGCCGCTGCGGCTGATCACGAGGGTGGCGGCGGGCGTGATGCTGGGGCCGGCGGGGGTGAGCCCGGTGGAGGCCGTGGCGGGGTGACGGGCGGTGCGCCGGGCAATGGGGCTTCGCCGCGGGGCCGGCGTCTCAGACGCCGGAGGGGCTGAAAGCGAGGCGGATCGTGCCGTCCGGCGACGCCGTGACCCGCAGGCCGGTCAGGTCCTCCACGTGGAGATCCGGGGAAAGCGACTTCGCGCGCGGGCCCACGCCCACCACCCGCATGCCCGCCGCGCGTGCCGCCTCGATGCCTGCCTCGGAGTCCTCGAAGGCCACGCAGTCCGCCGGGGCGAAGCCCAGTTCCGCCGCGCCCTTGAGGAAGCCCTCCGGGTCCGGCTTGCTGGCGCCGACATGTTCGGCGGTGACGCGCGTCTGGGGCATCGGCAGGCCCGCCGCGGTCATCCGCGCCTGGGCGAGGGTTTCGTCCGCCGAGGTGACCAGGGCGTGCGGGAGCCCGGCGATCGCGGCCAGGAAGGCGGGGGCGCCCGCGACGGGGACCACGCCATCGGTGTCCGCTGCCTCCTGGGCGAGCATCACGCGGTTGTCGGCGTAGTTCTGCTCCATCGGCCGGTCCGGCAGCAGCGCGGCCATGGTGGCGTACCCCTGGCGGCCGTGCACGACGTCGAGTGCCGCCTCGGGGTCCAGGCCGTGCTCGATCGCCCACTGACGCCAGCAGCGCTCCACCACCGCGTCCGAGTTGACGATGGTGCCGTCCATGTCAAGCAGGAGGGCACGGGTGGTCAGCACGGACGGTGTGGCTGCCGGCATCGGCGTACTCCAGGGCGCGGGAGAAGGGAACAAGCGGCTCCGCCCGCCGGTCAGGGAATACGGGCGGAACCACTTTGTTCCACCACGATACAAAGCGCGGGCTCCCGCGTCCACTCCGCCTACCCGGTCTCCGCCTCGAGTGCCCGCCGCGTCTTCGGGCCGTAGACGCCCTTGGGGTCGCCCTTGACGTGCCGGCTGTTCTGGTAGGACCGCACCGCGTCCGCGACCGACTGGTCGTACTCCCCGTCCATCGGACCGATGTACAGCAGCAGCCCGGCGAGCCGCTGCTGCAGATCGACGACCGCCGGTCCGCTGTCCCCGCTGCGCAGCGTGCCCGAGCTCTGCGGCTGTGGGTCCTGGGACAGTGCAGCCGTGACCTTCGCCGTGGACGGCGAGGGGGTTGAGGACGGTGCCGCCGATGACGGTGTCGCCGAGGCCGAGGACGTAGCCGCCGTACGGGACGCCGAAGCCGACGCATTGGGCGACGCGGTACGGGTCGGCCCGGCTGTGGGCAGATCCGGCATGAGGTTGGTCGGTGCGACCGTCCCCCTGTCAGGCAGAGCCTTCTCGTCATCGTCGTCCCCGGAGAACAGGCCACCGGCGTACACAACGGTCCCGGCCACCGTCACCGCCGCCGCGGCCACGATGAGCCCCTTGTACGAGCGTTTGCGCCGACGGTGGCGCACCGGCGTGAAGTTCACTCGCGTGAGGTTCACCGGGTCGAGCATCTCCGCCCCGGGAGCATCCGGCTCGTCGTGCGGCGCGGCATCCACCACGCGCGGCAGCGGCACAGTTGCCCCGTCGGGTGCCGCCCCGCTTTCGGCCACGTGCTGCAACGTCACATACGGCCGCACTCGCAGCGGATCGAACTCGGCCCGCACCGCATCTGCCTCCCGCTCGGCCCGCACCGCGTCCGCGGCCCGCTCCGCACATGCGCAGCCGGGCCCGGCTGCGCCCTCGGCATCTCGCGGTGTACCGCATTCAGGACACTGGTGTCCGGCCATGGCTGGTTCCTCCCCTTGCACTGCGAGCGATTATGCAGCCGCCCGTCGCGACGCCAAACGGCGCCCGCCCGTCCGGGTCGCGCACTCGGCAGGCCATAACCGGCCACACCCACCAGGATGGGGAGGAGCGTGGTCAAGAAGACCAAGGAGTGACATCGGCATGGCTCAGGACATGAGCACCGAGGCCGTGAGCCCGGCCCCCGGCGAAGGGCAGAGCCGGCAGACCGTGATGGTCGCCATCGGTGCACTGCTGCTGGGCATGCTGCTCGCCGCGCTCGACCAGACGATCGTCTCCACCGCCCTGCCGACCATCGTCAGCGAACTCGGCGGCCTGAACCATCTCTCGTGGGTGGTCACCGCATATCTGCTGGCCTCGACTGCGGCCACCCCCCTGTGGGGCAAGCTCGGTGACCAGTACGGCCGCAAGAAGCTTTTCCAGGCCGCGATCGTCATCTTCCTCATCGGCTCCGCGCTGTGCGGCGTCGCCCAGAACATGCCACAGCTCATCGGCTTCCGCGCGCTGCAGGGCCTGGGCGGCGGCGGCCTCATGGTGCTGTCCATGGCGATCGTCGGCGACATCGTCTCGCCTCGCGAACGGGGAAAGTACCAGGGCCTGTTCGGTGCGGTGTTCGGCGCGACCAGCGTGCTCGGCCCGCTGCTGGGCGGTCTGTTCACCGAACATCTCAGCTGGCGCTGGGTCTTCTACATCAACCTCCCCATCGGAGTCGTGGCGCTTCTCGTCATCGCAGCCGTCCTGCACCCCCCCGTCCGCCCGACCCGGCACACCATCGACTACCTCGGCACCTTCCTGATCGCCTCCTTCGCCACCTGTCTGGTGCTCGTCGCCTCGCTCGGCGGCACGACCTGGGACTGGGGCTCGGCGCAGATCATCACCCTCGCCGCGCTCAGCGCCGTACTCCTGGTCGCCTTCGTGTACGCAGAGCGACGCGCCGCCGAACCGGTGCTGCCGCTCAGACTGTTCCGGATCCGCACCTTCACACTCGTCGCGGTCATCAGCTTCATCGTCGGCTTCGCGATGTTCGGAGCCATGACCTATCTGCCGACGTTCCTCCAGGTCGTGCAGGGCGTATCGCCCACCCTGTCCGGCGTCCACATGCTGCCGATGGTGTTCGGCCTGCTGATCGCCTCCACCGCGTCCGGGCAGATCGTCAGCCGCACCGGACGCTGGAAGGTCTTTCCCGTCGCGGGCACCGGCATCACCGCCGTCGGCCTTGTGCTGCTCCACCAGCTCGACGAGTCCAGCTCCACCTGGGAGATGAGTACCTACTTCTTCGTCTTCGGAGCCGGGCTCGGCCTGGTCATGCAGGTGCTCGTCCTCGTCGTCCAGAACTCCGTCGGATACGAGGACCTGGGGGTCGCCACCTCCGGCGCGACGTTCTTCCGCTCCATCGGGGCCGCGTTCGGCGTCTCCGTCTTCGGCACGATCTTCACAGGCCGGCTGGAGGACAACCTCTCCGACGCGCTCACCGGACACCCCCTGCCACCCGGCACCGGCCCGGGTCAGCTGGCCGCCGACCCGCGCGCCATCGCCGAACTGCCGCCCGCACTGCGGCCGTCGGTGCTCCACGCGTACGCCTCGTCCATCACGGATGTCTTCCTGTACGCGATACCCGTGGTGCTCCTCGCCTTCCTCGTCTCCTGGTTCCTCAAGGAGGACAAACTGCGCGGCTCGGTCACCGCGCCCGACCCCAGTCAGACCCTGGCGTCCAACCCGGTCGAGCGCTCCTCCCACGAGGAGGTGTCGCGGGCGCTGTCGCTGCTCGGCTCGCGCGAGGGGAGGCAGCAGATCTACGAGAAGATCACGGCGCGGGCCGGGTACGACCTGCTGCCCGCGGCCAGTTGGCTGCTGCTGCGCATCCGGCGCCACGGCACCGTGCAGCCCGTGCTGCTCGCGGACACCACGCCGGTGCCGCTGCGGGCCATCACCGAGGCCGCACGCCAGGTGGAGGAGCGGGGCCTCGCCCGCCGCGAGGGGCTGCAATTGCTGCTCACCGACCGGGGCGACGAGGTCGCCGTCCAGCTGGCGAAGGCGCGGGAGGAGTCGCTCGCGGAACTGCTGGGGGACTGGTGGGGGCCCGAGAGGCCGACGGATCTGGTGCAGCTGGTGAAGGAGCTGACGGCGGAGCTGTGCGGCTCGGACGCGGAGCGTCCGTACAGTCCTCCGCCGCCTGGGGACCACCACGCGCCGTGACCGTCCGGCGCGTCCCCATGGGGCTGAATTCTGCGCCCCTACAGTTCCCTGCCGTACCAGACCTCCATGTACGGCCCCGTGCAATACGCAGGGATCTCCCCGTAACCGTGCCGCACATACAACGCCCGCGCCTCCACCAGGTCCAGGCGCGTGTTGAGCACCATGCGCCGGGCGCCCAGTCGCCGCGCCTGCGTCTCCAGCAGCTCCATCAACAGACCGGCGCCCCCCTTGCCACGGAAAGCCGGCCGCAGATACACCCGCGTGAGCTCCGCCCGTTCGGCGTCCAGCATCAGGACGCCGCCGCAGGCCGCCGGCCTGCCTTCGTAGCGGCCGACGACGAACTGGCCCGTGGGTGGCACGAGCCGCTCCACCCCGTCCCCGTCCAGGCCCTGCTCGATCTCCTCGTCGGTCGCGGGCCGCTTCCAGTAGCGGCTCGCGACCTCGTCGTAGTACTCGCGACGCAGCGAACTCGCGTCGGGGGAGTCGAAGGCCTCGGGGGCCAGGGTCCAGGTCGTCATGACGATCTCTGTACCCGAGGGGCGCAGCCGTCGGCCAACGATTAACGGTCAGGCGGCGGTCAGGCGAACCGGTCGGGCGAGAGGAAGTCCAGCGGCACCCTCGTGGGCCGGGACTGGACCAGATCCGCCAGGGCCTCGCCGATGCCGGGCGCGTGCTGGAAGCCGTGCGCGTTGTCGCCGCCCGCGACGACCACGCGGGGGTCACCCCCGGGGCGGCCGATCACGAACTGGCCGTCCGGGGTGCGGGTTGCCATGCAGACCGCGACCCGTGCGGGCACCGCCTCGAGGCCCGGGATCTTGGCCGGCAGCATGGCCGCCAGGTCCGACCAGTCCTCGGACGCCACGGACCGGTCGCTGTCGTCGGGGTCGATCGCCTTGGCCGACACACTGCGGTCCTCCAGGCCGATCCGGATGTCGTGACCGCCCTCCGTCCCGCTGCCCCGCAGCACCCGGACGTCGTCCAGCTCCCTCATGAAGACGGGGAAGCTGTCCAGGGTGAAGCTGTCGTCCGGTTCCAGCTGCCGGAACCAGGTGATCGGCATACGTACCGTCTCCAGCGGCAGTCCCGGTTCGAGGGACGCCAGCCAGGAGCCGGCCGTCACGACGACCTGCCGCACCCGCACGGTCCGCTGCGCCGTGTGCAGCAGGACTCCGCCCGGCACCTTCTCGATCGAGGTGATCCGGGTGTCGGTGTACACGCGGGCGCCCGCCTGCCGGGCGAGTGCGACGGCGGAGCGGACCGCCCTCTCCGGCCGGACGATCCCGGCGGTCGGCTCCCAGACACCTATGTGATGGTCCGGTACGGCCGTGTGGCGCGGGTACTGGAAGCGCAGGGCGCGGGCCGTGAAGGTGCGTACGTCGATGCCGTGTTCGCGGGCCGAGCGGAGGGTGCCGCCGGCGATACGGCCGTTCTCGGGTCCGATCAGGAGCCCGCCGGTGGGGACGAACAGCTGCTCCTGCGCGGCGTCTTCGAGTTCAGACCACAGCTCACGGGACCGCTGTGCGAGCGGGACCAGCCGAGGGTCTTCCAGACAGGCGAGCCGGAACATCCGGGCGCCGCCGTGGGATGAGCCGAGCGAATGACCTGGTGTGAAGCGCTCGAAGCCCAGGACGTCGACGCCCCGGGCCGCCAGTTTCCACAGGGCCGAGGCGCCCCAGGCCCCGAGTCCCACGACCGCAGCCTCAGCGTCCCACCGAGTCATGCCACTCACTCCCGCCTGTCGTCAGGTGCTCAGGGTCCACACCACCACGCGCCCCCGCGCGCATGCCTGAGTACTGGCTACTCACCTTGTGGCCGCCCCTGATCACCTGGCCGTCGCCCCGCCCGGGGGCCGTCCCACGCCGGGTCGGGACGCCGCAGACTGGGGACGCGAAAAGGGTTTGAGTACCTGAGTACTCATGAACCGGGGTCCGGGCGCGTGGTCAGCTCATGGTGCCGCGCGGTGCAGCGCGCGACGACCGTGGAGGTTTGGATGCAATTCCGTGTACTGGGGACTCCCGAGATCTATGACGAGGTCAGACAACGGAGCGTCCAGCTGACCAGTCCCAAGCAGCGGGTGCTGCTGGGGGCGCTGCTGGTCCGGATGGGGTCTCCGGTGCCCACGGAAGCGCTGATCAACGAGCTCTGGGGACACAACGCACCGGACAAGGCCATCAACGCACTACAGGCGCACGTGTCCCGGCTGCGGCAGCAGCTGATCGAGGTGGAGCCCTCCCGGGCCAATACGCCGCGGCTTGTCGCGCGGGGTTCCGGTTATCTGCTGCAGGCGCGGCCCGACGAACTCGACAGTGTGCAGTTCCGGCTCCTGGTGGCGCGGGCGCAGCGGCAGTTGGAGTCCGATCCGCATTCCGCGTGTGTGCTGCTGCGCAAGGCCCTCAAGCTGTGGCGCGGACCCGCGCTGGCCGGCGGCTCGCACGGACCGCTGAGCGCGGGGGTCGCCGCCCGCCTGGAGGAGGAGCGGCTGCTCGCGCTGGAGGACCTGTGCGACGCCTCGCTCCGGATGGGCCAGCACCGTCAAGTGATCGCCCAACTGGAGGAGTTGGTCGCCGACCACCCTCTGCGGGAGCGCTTCCGCGACCAGCTGGCCCTCTCGCTCCAGCGCAGTGGCCGGCCGGGGGAGGCCCGTACGGTGCGCGACACCGTACGGCGACGGCGCACCGCCGAGGTCGCTGCGGGCTCGGCGCCGGTGCTGACCGCGCCCGTACGTCAGATCCACGAGGCCGGGAGCCGGTGGCAGGCGCAGGGCACGGTCGAGCACGCGGTGGCGGAGGAGTACGGCGACGGCGAGAGCGCCCACCGCGAGGGTGCGGCCAGCCTCGAACTTCTGCGGCTGCGACGACGGGTCGAGCAGCTGACCTCCGAACAGCACACACTCCGCTCGGAACTCGACCGCCTCATGGCACTGGTGGAGGAACGCTTCCCTGCCCGGCGCAGGGATTCCGCGTGAACTCCGGGTGCTGGGCCGGACTCGTTTGTCAGTCTGTCAATTGCGTGTCAGATATGGGCATTTGAATGCCCAGGTGAGTGGCGCGTCAAACTACGATGCGAATCGCTGATGAGCTGATGAGCGGGAATTCGATTTCTGAGAGGAGATTTCCGTGGCCGTGCTGCACACAACTCACAAGAGTGCCGGGACACCGGACCAGGTGTGGAAGGTGCTTCTGGACTGCGAGGCGTTCCCTTCGTACATGGAGGGCGTCAACGAGGTGACCATCACCGGTGAGGAGGACGGCCGCCGGACCAGCAGTTGGGTGGTCGAACTCAAGGGTTCCGAGATGGAGTGGGACCAGGAGGACGTCATCGACGTCGAGCGGCGGCGTCTGGAGTTCCGCCAGACCGAAGGGGATCTCGCCCACTACGAGGGCTATTGGCAGGTCGTCGAGGACACCGACGGAGTCGGCCTCGAACTGAACGTGGAATTCGACATCGGTCTGCCGATGGTGGCCGAAATGATTCATCCCGCGGTGGCCAAGGCGCTGGAAGGCTACCAGGCCGGAATTGTCAGCCAGAGCCTCTAGGGCCAGGGCATCCAGGACCAGAGCCTCCAGAAGGAGTAGCAATGAGTGACCTTCGCTCGGGCGACGCCAAGGAAACCTTCCGGCGCGTGAAGCGGCATTTTTCTCCGGCGCTTTCGGTGGCCGGTAAATTCTCCGGGCAGGGTGCCGTCGAGTCCTCGGCGGACGGCTGCCGCGTGACCCTCTCGGACGGCCGTTCCGTCCTCGACTTCGGCTCGTACGCCGTCGCGCTCCTCGGGCACCGCAACAGCGCGATCGTCGACGCCGTACGCAGCCAGCTGGACGTGATGCCGGCGTCGACCAGGACGGTCCAGAGCCCGGTGGGCCCGCTGGCCGCGGAGAGCCTGACGGAGTACTTCGGAGGAGCCCTGAACCGGGTCTACTTCGGATGCGGCGGGGCGGACGCCGTCGAGGTGTCCCTCAAGCTCGCCCGTATGGCCACCGGCCGGATGACCGTCATCGCGGTCGACGGAGCCTTCCACGGAAAGACCCTCGGCGCCCTCGCTCTGACCCACAACGAACGCTTCAGGACGGGTCTGGAGCCGCTGCTCCAGGGCGTCGTCCATGTCGACCCCAGCGATCCCGAGGCGGTTGCCCGGGTCATCGCCGAACAGGACGTCGCGGCCGTCATCTTCGAGCCCGTACAGGCCGAGAACGGTGTGCAGGTGCTGGACGAGGCCGTCCTGGCGCAGTGGTGCGCCGACGCCCACGAGCACGGTGCCTTTGTCATCTCCGACGAGATCCAGGTCGGCCTGCGGCGGTGCGGCGCCAAGTCCGTGGCGCTGGAGGCGGGGCTGGCGGTGGATGCCGTACTGCTGGGCAAGCCCCTGGGCGGCGGCGTCGTCCCGGTCTCCGCCGCGGTCGGCAACGACCGGCTCTTCCAGCCCCTGCTGAGCGACCCGATGAAGCACACCGCCACCTTCAGCGGTCATCCGCTGGGCACCGCGGTGATTCCCGTGGCGCTGGACACCATCGAGCTGCACGCCGAGGACGGCGCCCGCGTCGCCGCGGCGATGGCGGAAGGTCTCGCGCGGATCCAGGAGGAGTACAGCGACATCGTGGTCGCCGTGCGAGGCCGTGGACTGCTGTGGGGCATCGACTTTCGTTCGCCCGAGTTGTCCGGCGACGTACTCGCGGGACTCGCCCAGAGCGGTCTGGTGGTCTCGCCCTGCATCAGCCGTCCGACGACCGTGCGGCTGCTCCCGCCGATCGTCGCGACCGACGAGGACGTGAAAGAGGCGCTGTCGCTTCTCGCCGGCGCGATCGCAAAGGCCGCCGCCGGCGCATAGCCCGCGGCACCGAACCGGACGAATGTCCCGGGGAAGGAACGAAGATAACTGATGACTTCGCTCACGCATTCAGAAGTCACCGAGGAGTTCGCCGAAGATGTCGTCCTGCACGAAGACATCACCGGTTTCACGGCTCCGGATCCGCACACCGTATCCGAAGTGTTCCTCACCGGCGCGACCGGTTTTCTCGGGGCATTTCTGCTGAAGGACCTGCTGGCGCGCGGCCTTGTTGTGCACTGTCTGGTGCGAGCCGCCGACGCCGAAGCGGGACTCGGCCGGCTGAAGGCCAACCTGGATACGTACGAAATCGACGATGTCGATCTGGACCGGGTCAGGATCGTTCCCGGGGATGTGACGAAGCCCCGGTTCGGTATGGATGAGCCCGCTTATGCCGAAGTGGCCGGGCGTATCGGCGCCATTTATCACTCCGCGGCCAAGGTCAACTTCCTGACGCTGTACAAGTGGCTGCGCAAGTCGACGGTCGACGGTACTCACGAGATCCTGCGCTTCGCGTGCGCGGCGAAGGCCGCCCTGCACCATGTGTCGACCACGGGCGTCTTCGAGCCCAAGGCATCCCTGGGACCGAGGCGTGAGGCCGACCCCACCGGCCCGCCGGAGAAGCTGTCGCTCGGGTACACCAAGAGCAAGTGGGTTGCCGAGCAGCTCGTCCGCGAGGCCGGACGCAGGGGTGTCCCGACGACCATCCACCGCCCCGGCCAGGTGTGGGGTGACACGCGGACGGGGGCGTGCCAGCCGAACGACTTCGTCTGGCGGTTCATCAAGGGATCCATCCAGGCGGGTCTGTATCCGCGCAAGTTCCGCCTCGACATGAACATGGTGCCGGTCGACTACGTCAGCGCCGCGATCGTCGCCATCTCCCGGGACCCGGCGTCCATCGGCAGGGCGTTCCACGAGGTGAGCCCCGGTTCGCTGGACTCCGACGAGATTCTGGGCCTCATCCGCAGCTCCGGTTACGAGCTGAAGGAAGTCAGCATCATCAAGTGGATGAAGGGCATTTCGGCCGACATCCACAACTCCATGTACCCGCTGATGGCCATGATCGTCGATCTGGAGAAGGTCGAGGTCGCGGAATTCGCCGACGGCGACACACGGGAGTTCCTGAGTGGCTCCGGGGTCGAATGCCCGGACATCGACGAGAAGGTGTTCGCCGCCTATGTGGCGTACTTCGTCCGTCATGACGTCCTGCCGGACCCGGTTCTGTGAACTGCTGACAAAACGACGGTGTCCCGCGAGGAACCTCGCGGGACACCGTCATGTCAGCGGCCCTTCAGTGCCGCCGGACCTCAGGAGGCGGGCCGGTCGACGAACCGGAGGACGGACTGACGGGGCGTGCGCCGGTCGGAGTCCTTCATCTCCGGAGCCGGAGATCCGGGCTCTGCCGAGCGGATCAGCTGCATCGGTGCCGTCCGGTTCGTGCCGTCGGACTGCGTGGTCGCCTGCTCCAGACCCTGCTTGAGGTTGTTGCGGGCGGTGATGCCCAACTTGTGGTAGATGCGGTGCAGATGGTTCTCCACGGTGCGTACGGAGACCACCAGCTGGTTCGCGATGTCACGGTTCGACAGACCCGTCGCCGCGAGCGCGGCGACCTCGCGTTCCCGCGGGGTCAGCGGCGCGATGTCACTCTCGCCGCGGCTCTCGCTCACCATCCACGGCGGCAGGGCGCCACCACAGGCGCGGAGCATGTCCTGGCAGGCCGCCCAGGCCTCACGGCCCTTGCGGCGCTGGCCTGATGCCCGGTACGCGCGCGCAGCCTGCGCGGCGGCCTCGCCGGCGAGTGGCAGCGCTCCCATGTCGCGGAACTGCTTGGCGACCTTGGAGAGCGCGTTGCCGTCGGCCTCGGCGAGCGCCTGGATGTGATCGGCCATCACCCGCACCAGGCCCCCGGTGCTCTGCGCGGCGAGCTCGCGTGCCTGGTTGCGGAAGCGGCACGCGGCGCTCTCCTTGAGCCGGGCCGCCAGATGCAGCGCGATCACCGCCGTGCCGGTGCGGCCCGAGGCCGCCGCGCCCTCGGCCAGCTCGACGGCCTGGGACACGGCTCCCGAGAAGTCCCCGGTGTGGGCGAGCACCAGCGCGCGGTCGTGCGCGATCTCGTCCTCGGCGATCGGGTGCGAGACCGCCTCGCGCTGGACGAGGCGGGCCTCGACGAGGGTGCGAAGGGCTTCTGAGTGCATCCCCGACTCGGCGAGCGCACCCGCCAGTTGGGCCAGCGGCCAGGCCCGCGTCGCCGGCCATTCGTGGCCCGTGTCGAAGGCGATCGACTGCCGCAGCAGAACGACGGCACGCTCGGGCTGACCCAGCAGCCGCAGGAGCCTGGACCTGGCGATGATGCTCTGTACCAGTACGGGCCAGCGGTCGGTGGAGTCGTAGCGGCGCGGGGCGTCCAGGGTTTCGGCGGCCTCCTGGAGGTTGCCCGAGAGGTAGGAGCAGCGTGCGGCGACGGCGTCGAGGAGGACCAGGGCGTCGGTGTCCCAGTCGTACGAGAGGTCCCGATAGCTGTTCAGCAGCTCCAGGGCGCCCGCGGGGTCCCCGAGTTCGGTCCGCGCGAACGCGACGACGGGCACCAGGGCCTGGGCGACGGGAAGGCCGGCGGTCTGGGCGCCCAGCACGGTGTCACCGATGGCGACGGCGTCCTGCAGCCGGTTGGACATCACAGCGATCATGGCGCGGCTGCCGTGCAGCACTCCCGCCTGCTCGGAGCCGACGGCCTTGATGGCGTGGGCCAGTACGGCACCGGCGTCCGGCACCCGCCGCAGCCTCCAGGCCAGGTTGATGACCCGGGTGTGCACCGCGGCGATGTACTCGGCGTGCGGCACGTCGACCCCGCATTCGAGCGCCGTGGCCAGGACGGCCTCGGCCTCCTGGTGGGATCCCTTGCCGACCAGGACCTGGCCGAGCAGCAGCGCGGCGCGGATGCAGTCCGAGGGCTCGGAACTCCGGGCGGCGCGGGTCACCACGTGGCACAGGTCCGTTCCGTACTCCACGGAGTCCGGCACGGGGCGGTAGGGCGCCGAGTCGCTTTTCGAGGGGGTGTCGCGCAGCGCCAGCAGGCACAGGCGTTCCGCGAGTGAGAAGTCCCGGCGCTGGAGCGCGGTTCGGGCCGCGGCGAGGAGCTGGTCCCGCTCGGGTACGATGCCCGCCTCCATCCGCAGGGAGACGATGCGCAGGACGTCCTCGACCCGGCGGGCGCCGGTACGTTCCAGGGCGTCGGCGACCTGCCGGCGCAGCCGCTGCGCGGTGAGGTCGGACATCCGGGACGCGACCACCACGCGGCTCAGCGGAACCGCAAGCCGCAGGTCCACGCGGGCCCCGGTGCGCTCGACCCTCACGATGCCGCGCAGGTCGAGCGACTCCGCCGCGTGGGCGAGGCCCGACGCGGCGGCGATGTCGACCTCGAGCGGCTCGGCGACGGCGAGCATGTTCACGAGTTCGTTCTCGTCGTGGCTGAGATCGCGCAGTCCGAGCCGTATGACGTCGGACAGTCGCTTGCCGGGGCGTTCGGTCAGGCCCTGCCAGACCCAGGTTCCGTTGAGGCAGCGCAGCGACTCGTCCTCGAGGGAGTGCTCGATGAGTTCGCGCAGCATCAGCGCGTTTCCGTGGGTGGCTGCCCACAGACGCTCCAGCGTGGAGGTGTCGGTGTGGCCGCCGAGGCGGGCGCGCAGGACGTCGCCCAGCGCGGCCCTGTCGAACGGAGCCACTTCGACGTGGTCTATGAGCCTGTCGACCCAGAGCTTGTCGATGCCGGCCGGCGTGATCGCGTCCTTGCGACTGGTGGCGAGCACGCTGAGGCGTCCCGCCGCGACGAGGCGGTGGAGGCGGTGGCCGGATGCCGCGTCGACCAGATGCGCGTCGTCGATGCCGACGACCGGGCGCTCGGCCGCGGCGCCGCCCAGCGTGGACGGCTCGACGGACTCCAGGCATTCGGCGAGCGATCCGAATCCCTTGGCCCGTGTGCCGCTGTTCCAGCTTGCTCCGCCGACGGACAGGACCGTCCGGCCTTCGTCGGCGGCTCGCTCCAGTGCGGTGGAGAGGAGCAGACTTTTGCCCACGCCGGAGCCGCCTACCAGAATCGCTCCGCTGCCCCGCCCCAGGGCGCTTTCGACGGCGTGGAGTTCGGTATCTCGTGCAGTTATTGGCCAGTGGAAAACAACATCTGTTGACATATGTTCTCAAGCCCCCGCAGGAAGAATGTCAGCACCCTTCGATGAATGCCCCGGGACCCTCAGGTGACGTGAAGTCTTGGCCGATTAATGTGCCTGTAACCAGGGTGAAAGCTGCTTTTTCAACTACTCTGCTCCCCGGGTCGGCCGAAAATCAGCGCCGCTTTTTGGTCATCCGTACCTGGTGGGTCATCAGGACGATTACAAGTATAGACCGGCATGTTGCAAGCGGGACTTGAATGATTCTGGCGGGGGCGGCAGACGGGGAATTGCCTGGTGGTTCCGGCATTCGGGTCCTGCGCGGCAGGGGAGCGGCAATCTGGACCGGCAATTCTGACATCCTGAAAGACGCCGTTCCGGTTGAGGGGACTTCAAGCCATGGGTTCTGCTGGAGGGTTCCGTTTGCCGTGCTGAGGGGGGAGGGGCCTCCTTCGCGACCGGGTCCGGATGTCACTCGTCCCCGGCCTCGGACCGGGGACAAGTGACCGTGCACGGTGGCTGATTTGAATATCCGTCAGGAGTACTGACGGGTCAGCCGCCAGCGCTGAGCGCGACTCCGCTCCGCCCAGAAGTCGGCGTACCGGCCATCCGCGGCGATCAGCTGCTCGTGCCTGCCGCGCTCGGCGATCCTGCCGTCGTCCAGCAGCAGGATCTGGTCGGCGGCGGCCACGGTCTGCAGCCTGTGCGCAATGACCAGGAGCGTCCGGCCGGCGGTGAGATGGCTCAGTGCCTCCTGGACCGCCTGCTGGTTCTCCGGGTCGAGCGAGGCTGTCGCCTCGTCGAGCAGCACGATCGGTGCGTCCTTGAGGATCGCCCGTGCGATCGAAACCCGCTGCCGTTCACCACCGGACAACAGGGCGCCGCCCTCGCCGACCTTGGTGTCCCAGCCGTCGGGCAGCCGCTGCACGATCTCCTCCACCCGCGCCAGCCGGGCGACTTCGCGGATCTCGCCGTCGGTGGCGTCGGGGCGGCCCACCCGGATGTTCTCCATGATGGTGCCCTCGAAGAGGTAGACATCCTGGAACACCACGGAGATAC
This sequence comes from Streptomyces sp. SLBN-118, assembly GCF_006715635.1. Lineage (NCBI taxonomy): Bacteria > Bacillati > Actinomycetota > Actinomycetes > Kitasatosporales > Streptomycetaceae > Streptomyces > Streptomyces sp. SLBN-118. The sequence continues at coordinate 2,218,689 of NZ_VFNP01000002.1, read as the reverse complement.
GGGACATCAGCATCTCGGGATCGATGTCCCGTACGTCGACGCCGCCGACCCGCACCACACCGCAGTCCACGTCCCAGAACCGCGGAATCAGCTTGCTGACCGTGGTCTTGCCGGAACCGGAGGGGCCAACCAGCGCGGTCATCGTGCCCTCCTCCATGACCAGCGACACCCCGGAGAGCACGGGAGTCCCGTCATAGCTGAAGGACACGTTCTCGAACTCGATCGCGTTGCCGAGCGGGAGCCGCGGGTCGTCCTGCTGAGGCAGCTGGGGC